>JBFWOK010000031.1:0-48396 GCA_050250555.1 Limisphaerales bacterium | reverse complement strand
GCAACGGACTATTTCGAGATGCTAAGAGCCAATTCTTGGCAGTTACCGACTTTGAGATTTCGTCAATCAGCAAGCGGATGCGTTTGTTCGCGTCGGTTTTGGATGCAAAGAGGTGGCTGTAAAAATGATCTTCGTAATGTTCATCGTTGGGGTTCTCAACAACCCCTGCCAAGAACTGAGATGCGATGACGCCGCGAACAGATTGTGAAGCGAATTCCGAGTTTGCGGCGCTCGAAATGCCGGAGTCTCCTTCGGAAAAAAGCGTCCGCTTTAGCACTGCAGCCTTGCCTGTTGCCAACTTGTAGGCCGGATCGCCTAGGGGGCTGTCATAGACTACAACATCGCCTTCCGTGAATTTTCCTGCTCGCCCACAACGACCGGCAATGTTTCTCACCAGCAGCGGAGCGAGTGGCTCTTGCCTCTCGTTCTTGTAGCCCAACCAGTCAGCAAGCACTGTAACTCTGAACGGAAGGTCGATTCCTTCGGCGAGGGTGGTTGTTGCGACAACAACTCGCAGTTCTTTTTCCGCCGCCGCGTCCTCGATAGCAGCCCTTAAGTCATGTGGGAGGCTCGCGTTGTGATAGGCCACGCCAACTTCAAGCGCCCGTCTCAGATGGAGGCAATGACTGTGGCGATCAGTGATTAACGCAATTGCTTGCGTCAAGTGCGGTCCGAGCTTCTCAATTGCGGGCAACCTTTGCTTTACCGAAGCAGCTACTCTACGCGTCATATCCTTGGTCGCACAAACGCATAAAACGGGTTCGTTATACTTCTCCCAAAAGTAGTTGATCAAGTAGGCGACATTCTCCGAATCCTGCTGTTCGTAAACTTTGATTTCTGCGAACGCTCCGGTTCTTGCAATAAAAACATGAGGCCAAGGGAGTGAGATACTTGCTATAGGTTTGAACTTCTCAAAACCATCCGGAGTCAATGGATCGCCACTATGAAACCAGGTTAACTTGTTGCCACCGTGCCAAAGTGCAATTCTCCGAGACGATGAGCTCCAATCATGCACAATGGTTAATTCATCCCTAACACCAACCCACTTTGCCAGCACGTCGGTATTTGGGATTACCGCTGATACGAGAATGATTCGCAACGGCACACCAGCCGACTGACGCAACAGCAATCGAGCAATCAGGCTTTCCACACGCATCCCACGGTCGCCATTCTCGATTATATGCGCCTCGTCAAATACAACGCAGTCAATGCGGTTAATGAGGTCAGGCCTTAAGCGCAACAGGACATCAAGCCTTTCAGGGGTAGCCACTACAAAATTGCGCTCATCGCCCGTGTCTAATTCCACCGGCTCTGAATAGCCTCCAAACAAATGGTGCAAACGCCAGCCATCCGGCAGGTGCACTTTGACGTTCCGTGCGATTTGTCTGCCAAGGGCCACATAGGGCACGACGAAGATACCAATTTTCCCTTCCCCAACACTATTGACGATGGCCATTTCGGACAGCAGCGTCTTGCCTGTGCTGGTAGGTAGACTGATTAGTGCATTCGAGCCGGATTGCAGCAGTTTGGTCCTGGTGAGTGCTAGAAATTGCGTTGGCAGGAGAGTCTTAATCCCTGCGTGCGTTAATCGTTCCCAATATCCCGCGGCTTCTCCAGTCGTTGCTCGAAAAATTCTGGCCGTGCTCAAAAGGATTATTTGATTCAACGCCACCGAAGAGGAAAGCCACAAGGATTCCTCAAAAGCATCTGAGGCCAATGTCCTAAGCTCAAGATGGCGTTTCCGGAGAGCGGTCTCGGCATCGCTGTCGCCCGTCTGCAAAAAGAACTCTAAGAGATCCAAGAACTCTACTGAAGCTGCGTGGTGGCGATCTTTTGGATATAGTTTGCCTAGCAGCGCTGGGGTCGCACACGCAAGCAGTGTCGCAATAACCGGCCGCGTCTCACGGAACAAATCACAATGGCGCTGGACGACCGCCTTAGCGGACGGGAAATTGCCAAGGATGGCATAAGCCATCGCTGAAAGCGCGGCGTTTGACAATCCCGTATCGAATTCTTCATCCGTATTTCCTTCGTTAGCGCGAAGCTGAAGAGATGACGCGGAGTCCAAAATTCGGGCTGCCGCAATCATCGGCGCTGCCGACCGCGAGTCATACAATGCTGGCAATTCCTCCGGCGGCAGATCTTGTATGAAGCCAAGCACAAGTTGAGCTGCGTTTACATGAGCGTTCCAACGCTCGCCAACTTGCACCTCAGCCCGCTTGTCGGCAAAAACGACGTTCTCCGCATGAACGATTCCTAACCAAGATGGTAATTCCATGTTCATGGTTGGTCGCGCGTGATTCGCGAAAGACGATCTTCAAGTTGACTTAAGCCAATGGCCCAAGCTGTCACCTTACTCCAACCATTGGCGGTCAATACTGCCGAAATGCCCGCCATTTTGGCAGATGGGTCTCCATTTGCCAAATCATGCACCAATGTCGGGATGGCTATGATTCTATTAGCATTCTTTGGCGTAGTTGCTTGCAAGGCGTTAACTCTAGCGGCTAAGTCGGGGCGTTTGTAACCATACCGAAGCTGCGATTTCACCGATTGTAAATGGGTGTTGAGTTGAAATCGTGGGTTCTTACCGAACGCCTTATCGTAGTCCTTCAGAAGGCTGTCTGCGTAAGAAAGATCAGCGCCAAATGTCGTCTTAACTTCTTGATGAATCACAAAATCATCAGTGGGTGCGTTCGCAAATCCAATCCAGAGCAAATCGATATCACTCCTGGAAATTCCGCTGAAAGGATTAAAAGCATTTGCAGGAAAACAATGCAAATTCCCATGGCCGGCGAATGCCCCAACACAAAAGGCTATCGTTTCGCCCAGATTTCCTTGAGTTCGCGTATCTCCGTTGGTCCATGCCGTTGGAAAGTTGCCGACATGCTGGCGAAGCCAATTCCGCAAATAGGTATGCGCCGCGTCACAATTTGGATTGCCTGACCAAAGAGCAACTGGACCAGCAGGTGTTTGCTTGAAACTCACACAAGTCCTCCGGTGAAAGCTTTTTGGAGGATGGACTGGCGGAGGCGGGTGGCGCGCTGGAGGTTGGCCGACACCACCGTTTCCAACTCTTCCAACACGCTCAACCGCCGCTCCACTTCCGCCGCAATCCGCGTTTGCTCGGCCAGCGGGGGAAGTGGGAATGGCAAGATGCGAGTGTCTTCCAAACTAAAATTTGCCCGTGCGACATCAACTTTCTCAGCGTGAATTCTCTTCTGTGCTTCGGATGAATTAAGCCAGAGCATCGCGAACTGGTTCATCGGTTCTTTCGCGACGAGGCGAATCACGGCGACAGCCTGATTGACATTGCCGCCATCAACCTCGGCAGTGGCGATGGCTGCGCGCCCGATGGAAGCGCCAACAAGATTGAGCAAGACATCTCCCTCGCAGAGAATTGACTTCCGTTCCTTGTCGTTGAATGCGGGCGGCAGATGAGCCACGTCCGATAAATCGAGTGAACCCCACCGCACATTCTCGCTGCGAACGAAAATGATGCCCTCGTCACAGTAGTTAAATCCCTGCCAATTCGGGGAGGAGCCTTTGGTGATGAGTGTGCTGATTTGATCGAACGTCGCCCACGTCCAGCCTTCGGGGAGTGGCGGGAGGTTGGCGGTGTCGGGGGCGGCGGGTTCTTTGTATTGGCCTCGGCCGGTCCAGTTCTTCCGGCGCTCGGCGAGGATGCGGGTCAGGAGTTCCGCGCTGGTTTCGAGTGGGGCGGATTTGGTTTTGCGTTGGCGATGCAGTTCGGCTTCGGTGGGGACGAGTTGGCCTTCGCAGGCGGCTTTGAGGACGGCGGCGCGGTAGCGTTTGAGGTTGGCCTGCACCCGCCGCAACGCCGACACCCCCGCCTCCAGCCGCGTGAATTGCTTCTCAATCTCCGCCACAATCCGCCGCTGTTCGGGGAGTGGTGGCAGCGGGAATGGCATTTCGGCAAATCGCTGAGCACCTAGATGAGCAATGTTTGTGGTCCATCGGGCTATCTTCTGAAACTTGCCGGTGTGCATGTATCCACGAAAGATGGTCAGAGCGAACTTGGGATCGACATCAGGACCAGGGCGGAAACGAACGAGGGTGTTTTGGAAGCAAGCGCCCGGCAGTTCGTCGCGATAGAGAGCGGGCCTGCCGACGAGATGCAGGCTTTGGCCCTCATTCAAAAGAATATCGTTCGCCCTGAGCGCAAACGTATCGAACTCACGCGGTGTGAAATTCATCGACAGCACGTCTGACAAGTCGATGCGATCCTCGAAGACGTTCGCCACTCGCAGATAGGGCCGCATGTTCGCACCATTCTGGTGCTTGGGTGCTCGCTGCCGCCCAAGTTGAACGTCCCCGATTTCTTTCACGCGCAACCAGCGCCAGCCCGGAGGTAATTCGTTTGCGGTAATGGCGGATACTGGTAGAGCGTTGCCTTGAGCATCAAACCCGCGAGAGGAATGAGAAATGCCCGCACCTTTCGGCCCTTCAGAGCTCGAGGTGTTTTTGGAATCGTGATCCAGGGCGGCGGCATTGGGTGGAACGCCGGTTAGGGGTAACCGGCCTACAGATTTCTTTCGCCCCGTTGGAGCTGCGCCGCGTGGGGGCACGCGGCCTACATGTTGGAATGGCGCGCTCATGTTGTGGGCCGCGTGCCCTCACGCGGCGTCGTTCCACCATCTTCTTCAATCAACATTCCCGCCTCCAATAACGGCGGTGTGCCGCGAACCAATCTCCGCCCACCCGCTTCATCGTAAAATATCTCGCCGCCAAACGGCCATTCCTCCGGGCGTTGCACCAACCCGGCACGCACGGGATTCAGGCACACGTATTCCCATTTGCGGGCTTCACTTTCGGGCGTGCGGAATTTGTGGTCGTGGAAACCTCCCTGCCATCGCCATGGACGTTTGATGCGGGTGTAATCGTGTTCGACCCCGCCGTGTGCGGGAAAGGGGACGCCGTGTGCGGGAAAGGGGACGCCGTGTGGGGGATAGGGGACGCCGTGTGGGGGCACACGGCCTACAGGGGCGGATGGCGCGTCGTGTTGTAGGCCCGGTGTCCCCACCGGGCGATCTTCGCGGCGTTCCAAACCGCCAACGACCGCTTTCAACGCCTTGATCCATTGGCCGAGGCGCACCGCATCGTGTCCCATGTGGGCAATCAAATGAATGTGGTCGGGCATGACGACGAAACGGCGACCGAACCAATGATATCGCGTCGGGCTGTCGAGAAGGAATGCAACGAAGCGTTCGAAGGTGGTGTCGCTGTCGAGCACGCGCAACCGACCCTCCACGCAAGCCGTCAGCAGGTAGGAGATGTTTCCATCACGATCCGGCCAGACGCGATGCAGGCGGCGGAGACGATGTGGAGGCGTTTCGTCTGGAGCGGGGAGGCCGCGTGAGGGCACGCAGCCTACAGCATTGCTTTTATTTTCCGTTTTGCTCATGCCGCGAGCACCTCATTGAGTTCATCGAGCAGGTTGGGCAGTTGCTCGCCAAAGAGATGATGGGCTTTGCCGAGTCCGCCGCGTTGGCTGAACGGCGCGTAATCGAAGTCGTCCGGCTCAATGCTCAGGCTGGTGGCGATGTGGTCACGGATGAGGTTGAGCCAGGCAAGTTGGTCGGCATTGAAAGTCACGCCGGCTTTGGCCTTGTTCATGAGCCATTCGTTGAAGCGGGTGCTGACAGATTCGGCGAAGGGTTCGAGTACAGGCTGTTGTTCCAGCGCAAAGCGGACGAGCGCGACGAGGTCGGCGAAGCGTCCGGCTTGCGAGCGGCCCTTGACCTTGCCGGGCTTGGTCGCGGCGAAGGCGTTCCAGAGGTTGTCCTCGGTCCACGCGGCGTGCTGGTCGCGGAGTTTCTTTTCCAGCTCCTTGAGCATCGGCTCGGTGAGGCGCTGCCGGTAGGGGCGGCTGTAAAGGATTTGCAGGGCATCCATCTGTGCCTGGTTCGCGGCGAGATAATCGCGGAACGCCTGCACGAGTCCGGCGGCCTTGGTCTTGGCGGCGGCATCGAAGCCTTGTTCGAGCACTTCGTCGGGCGTGTAGATGTCGATGGCCTGCTCGGTCTCGCGCTTGAGGGTTTCGAGGGTCTGGCGCAGGGCGGGTTTGTCGAACGGCGCGCAGGCGGCGGTTATCAGGTCCTGTTGTGTGGCCGTAAATTTCTCGGGCGCGACTTCGTCGGGTGATGCGCCGGGCTTGCCGGTGGCCCGTTCGGCGATGGCGTCGGGGTCGAAGGCGCGCAGGAGGGCGTTGGCGAGACTGGCCGGGGTATGACCGCCGGAGGCTTGGACGATCTGCTGGCGTTGGGCGGGTTCGAGTTCGCGGTCCAGCCGGGCGAGGCGCGCGGCCAGGGTGGTGAGCGTGTCTTCATCGCGGCCGCCGGGGAAGATGACGCGTTGCAGGAGCGTCTTGAGCGGCACGGTGGGCTGGCGGTCGAGCGGACGGGATTCGGTCTTGTCGCTCTCGCACACGCCCACGGCGTCCACGATGACGAAGCGGGTCTTGGCGCGGGCGTCCTCACCGGAGACGGATTGCAGGTCGGTCGGAGTGACGACGCGTGTGCCGCGGCCCTTCATCTGCTCGAAATAGACGCGGCTGCGGACGTCGCGCAGGAAGATGAGAACTTCGAGCGGCTTGATGTCCGTGCCGGTGGCGATCATGTCCACGGTCACGGCGATGCGCGGCATGGTGGCGTTGCAGAATTCCTTGATGAGGTCGCGGCCTTTGATGGGCTTGCCGGTGGCGGGGTGCTTGGCCTGGTAGGTGATCTTTTTGCAGAAGTCGTTGCCCGCGCCAAAGACTTCGCGGCAGATGTGGACGATGTCCTCGGCGTGGGAATCGTCCTTGGCGAAGATGAGGGTCTTGGGCAGGAGCGTGCGGCCGGGGAACAGCTCGGTCGGCACGGCGTCGCGGTAGGTGCGCAGGATGGTGCGGATCTGGTCGGGCACGACGACGGAACGGTCGAGGTCTTCGGGCGTGTAATCGAGGTCGTCGGCCAGCACTTCCTGGCGGGCCTTGCGCGAGGCTTTGCTGCGGTGGTCCACGAGGAAGCCTTTGTCCACCTTGCCGCCCGCGTCGGTGACCTTGGTTTTGATGCGGTAAACGTCGTAGCCGACATTCACGCCATCGGCCACGGCGCGTTCGTGGTTGTATTCGGCGACGCGGTTCTGGTGGAAGTAGGCGATGGTCTGTGGCGCAGGCGTGGCGGTGAGGCCGATGAGCGAGGCGTCAAAGTATTCCAACACCTGCCGCCAGAGGTTGTAGATGGAGCGATGGCATTCGTCGGTCACGATGAAATCGAACTTCTCGATGGGGACGGCGGGATTGTAGGCGACATCGCGCGTGCGGTTTCCCAGGGCCTTCGCCAGTTCCGCGCCTGACAGATCGTCGGCGTTCTCGGCGAGTTCTTCTCCACGCAGAATGGAGTAGAGCCGTTGGATGGTGCAGATGGTGACGCGGCAGACGTCGTCGATCTGCGGCGAGGTCAGGTGCTGGACGTTGTAAAGCTCGGTGAAGAGGCGTCCGGTGTCCGGCGTGCGGAAGCGGTGGAACTCGTCGCGGGCCTGCTCGCCGAGATTGGCGCGGTCCACGAGGAACAAGACGCGGCGGGCCTTGGCGTATTTGATGAGGCGATAGGTGAACGCGCAGGCGGTGTAGGTCTTGCCCGCGCCGGTGGCCATGTGGATGAGGGCACGCGGGCGGTCTTCGGCGAAGGAACTTTCCAAGCCGGTGATGGCTTCGACCTGGCAGTCCCGCATGCCGGTCGTGGCGAGCGGATGAGCCAAGGGCATTTGCGCGAGCCGGCGGCGGAGTGTGTCCGGTTCGGCGACCCAGTTGGCGAGCGTCTCGGGACGATGGAACGTGAACACGCGGCGCGAGCGAGGGGCGGGATCACGTTCGTCGCGAAAGAACGTTTCGACGCCGGTGGATTCGTAGAGGAACGGGAGTTGGCCAGTGACCCCGTGCTTGAGCAAGTCCGGCAGGCTATTGGCGTAGCGGCCGGATTGGTCCGCCACGGTGGAAAGGGTGGTGCCTGCTTTCTTGGCTTCAATCACACCAACGGCTTTGCGGTCCACCAGAAGGAGATAATCACAAGGGCCGGTGGTGAGAGGAACTTCTCGGACGGCGATGCCGCGGCTAGCCGTGAAATCCAACGTCTTGTAGTCCTGCACGACCCAGCCTGACGCGGCGAGCTGCGCGTCAATCTGCACCCTGGCCATTTCCTCTGGAGTCATGGGACAGAGGGCGACGTGGTTTCCCAAACTGGGTGTTGCCGCTTGTGTTCGGCGACGAAGCGGGCGGAGCACACGAACATGCCGCCCGAGGTGCTGGCGAACTCGTGGAGGAAGTATTCGAAAATGCGCCCGAAGGCGTCGTCGTCCACGGTGGCGGGGATCTCGGAGATTTTCTTGATCCGCTTCTTGAGAATGGCCCTAGGGAAGTGGTTGTAGGTCATGGGCAAGACGCCAGCGAGCTGCGGGTTGTGCTTCTCGATCTCGCGCATGGCGTCGTTGTCCTTCGCCCGCAGTTGGTCTGCGGCACTCCAGAGACGCTTCGCCAGCGTCTCCGTCGCGGCGTCCGTCTCTGGTGGGACGATCGAGTGCATAGGCGATGGGTTTTGACGGGCTGTTGACGGTCTTGAATGCCAAAGGCTTAGAGAGCCCACCACAAGAAAGTGAGCGGCGACGGTGAAAGTTGCCTCGTCGGGTGGCTTGGTCCGTCTCGAATCCCCCGGGGGACGGACAAGAGGCGGGATCGGGTTCTTATGCAGTTAAGTTGGATCCATCGCGGTTCGAACGGTCCGAATCTGGGCGGCGTACGCCGAGACTCAACTGGCCTCCGACGATGGATTGCGGGCGGAAACCAGAGCCGTTCTGGATTGGGCCAGAGCTCAACGATGGAGAAATGCTCGTCGAACCGCATCGCCTGGCCTGGATGTCGCCGGAGCGGATGGCCGGCCATCGGAGTTTCGAGACATCAGACGAAAACCGGTGTTCTTGCGACCATCCCGCTGACATTTCGATGCACTGGCTCAGGCAGCCCGCGCTCGACGCTCCATACTGAAATCGTACCTGGGCGTGATTCGGAATGGCGGGAGGAGTTCCTCCGCCATCCCGAACTTTTGGTGGCCCACGTGGCCAATGCCCAATCGGAGGCGCGTTCCGCCGCGCGGTTTGCCAAGGCGCTCGAGGCGGCCGGTCGCGACGCCGGAGGGAAATTGGTGCGGTCGCGGTAGGCGGTATTGGTTCGCGCGATCGAGCGTTTATCCCGTGGCGCAGGACCCGTTCGACGGGGATACGTCGATGGGAGCGGAGGCGGGATTCTGGATCGCTGTCGCCGGCCCGCGAAATCCCACGGGCAGGACTTTGCGATGGGTGGCGAGGCGTTCGTATTCGTCGAGGGGTGGGAGGGTGAACTCGGCGTGGCGGGCGTACGCGCGATGCACGGCCTTGCTGTTGTGGCCCAGGGCGGCTTGGGCGAAGCGCTCCGGGTACCCGCAACTCATCGCCCGTTCCGCCCAGGCGTATCGGTAGGAGTGCAGGCTGACGCCCTTGATTCCCAAGAGGCGGCAGCGTCGGTTGAAGAGTTTGGCCCGGTGCTTTTCGTGGAGTTCCACCAATCGAGGGAACAGGGGACCTTGGACGGGCAGATGGTTTCGCAGGAGGTCGGCAAGTTCGTCGCCAAACCGAAGGACCACCGGGGTTCCGGTCTTCCGTCGGCGATAGGCGATGGTCTGGGTGTTCCAGTCGACGTCCTCGGCGAGCAGGCTGGCGACGTCGGTTTGCGATCCGCCGAGGTGCCAGCAGAACCGATAGAACGCATTCCATTCCGGGTTTTTCTCCGCGCCCAGGATGCGTTCGTGTTCGGCGGTGGTGATGGAGCGTTTCGGTTGAAAACGGGGTTGGGGCCATTGCCGTTTGTGGAGCAGGGGCGTCGGAAGCCAGCCCATGTCGACGGCGAAGTTTTGCAGTCGTCGCAGGTAGATGTTGGTGGAAACGGTTCCGGCCTTGATGGCGGTGAGGAAGTGTTCGGGGCGGGTGTCCACCAGGGGGCGGCGGAGCAGGGCAGCCAGCGCTTTTTGGCGGCCGGCGACGCCCCAACGGTCCCGGGTCGGGCCGTGCTTGAGTTCGATGACGGCGGTGAGCACGTCCTGCCAGGTGCGTTTGGCGCCATCGGGGTCGGCGCCCGTGAGGTACATCCGGGCCAGCTGCAGGTTGAAAGCGGGCTGATCGTGGGCGTCGTTCCGGGCCTGGACGAGTCGGGCGGCTTCCCGGGGATTGGATGTATGGAGGCTCTCGCGTTTTCCGGTGACGGAATCGAGGACGTAGAACTGGCTGCTGGCCCGGCGATAGGTGCGGTAACGGGACTTCATTGGCTTTGAGGCAACGAGTCCCAAGGCTACCGACGACCTGGTTCCTGCGTGACGGAAGGGTGGGGCGGGGGTGCCGGAGGAGTGCCAAGATGTGCCAGAGCGGCACATTCTATGCACAGTTTTGAGCACACCTGCCACCCGCTGTCGGGCTTAAGTCCCTTAGCTCAAGGAGTTAAGAGATGGAGCCAGTGGTCGGGATTGAACCGACGACCTACGGTTTACGAAACCGTTGCTCTGCCACTGAGCTACACTGGCTGGCAGTCTGCCTGTCGATCTGTCGCTGCCCTGTTTCGCGGGCCGGCGGTTGGTCCGAAGGGAGGACCGGCGCGGCTCGCTTGGTCTGGACAGGTTCCGCGAAGGAGCCTCGCGACGCGCGACATTAAGAACGGACGCGCGCCCTCGGTCAAGCGGCTGGGACGCGGTTTTCAGGTCGTGCGAGTCCTCGGTCACCATCGACCGCGACAGCCTCAGCGTCGGCGACGGCGACGGCGACGGCGACGGCGACGGCGCGGACCCAGGCATCGGGGTCCACGGAACGGGTCGTGGCGATGCCGCTTCGAATGACGCGAAGGCACGGGCCGTTCGCGTCAGCCCTCCCGATCGAGTTCCTGGAGCAGGAATTTTCGTCGGTTCTCGACCTGACGCCGGAATGAACCGATGTGGCGGCGGAATCGCTCGAGCGCCGCGTTGGCGTCCTTGGGGCCCGCGCGGAAGCGCACCTCCGGTTCCAGGGTCGACTCCATCCGGGCGATGATGGGTTCCATCGATTCGACGGTGAACCGGGTTTCGAGCAGCTCCCGGAGGCGGGTCTTGAAGCGCTTTCGGAACTCCGGATTCGCCAGGAGCGGCCCCGAGAACCATCCCGGTTCGCGCCACCAGCTTTCCCCTCCGTGGGGCCCGGACTGACCGAAGAACCGCGCCAGGATCCCGCCTTTCGGCCGGTCGCCGGCCATCCCGTAGGTCAGCGGCATGGTGTACCAGTCGTACTGCGCCGAAGCGCCGTCGTAGTCGCCCCAGGTCTTGTCCTCGTCCCAGGGAATGATCTCCCATTTGCCGTCGGCGCCGGGCGATCGGAAGAGGAAGTAATTGTTGAAGAAGCCATCCCAGTTCTGGATGAACATGTTGACGGCGTAGTAGCTGGCGAATTCGTCGACGTTGATCCGTTGTTCGATGGTCTTCCAGACACTCGCGCCCGACCGTGGCTGGATGGCTTCGATGGTTTCGACGAGTTGGGCGTGGCCGGACTCCGGATTGTTTTTCTTCTCGTGCTGGCCGATCACGTCGCCGCCGTACCAGATCAGCTTGAAGAGGTCGCCGTCGGGATCGCGGTTCACCCGGCGGAGAAAGCTGCTGTTCGGCTGTTCGACGTACAGGTGATAGCCGACGGCATGGCCGTCGGACCAGGCGCGCCAGTGCCCGGAGAGGGGGGTGGGAAGGCCGGCCATCCGGTACGCCTCGAAGGCGAGGTGTTCGGCGAGAACGAACCGGGGCTGGTACTCGAAAAGCACGTTCACGGTGCTCATCCCGTCGAGGAGTTGGTCCCGTTGAAGTCGGACCTTCCAGCCGGCTTGGCGCGGCGTGATGCGAATATGGTCGAAGACCTGGGGGTGGAGGGAACCGGGTGGGATGTAAACGAACGTGGCGTCGCCTCGGGATGGCTCGGCGGATTGCGCCGGACGGCGGGAAGATTGCCGTCCGTTCCAGTTCATGTTGCGAAGGGATTGGCCGGGACGTTCCTTGGGGCCGTGCTGGGCCATGAAGACCCACGGCACGGCCGAGGTGTTCGTGAGGGTGCTCGAGAGGAACGACCACGAGGGATGGGCGTCGTGCGGGTGGGGCAGGACTCCGGTCGAGCCCGTCCGGTCCGTCGCCTCGATTCGGAAGCGGACGATCCGACCGGCTGGCTGGGACGGAATCCGGGCCGAGTAGGTTCCGGTCCGCGCGTCGCCGGCGATCCGTGTCATCGACAGGACGGTCTCCTCCGAGGGCGGGGCCGGCTCACGTGGGTTCGATTGCGTGGGGAGGACGGGGAGGGTTCGAAAGGCGAGCGTGACGCGGTCGACTCCATCGGAATCGGAGATCTCGGCGTTGATGGTGACGGCCCGGGGTTCGAGTTCGGGGGTGGCGGGGTAACTGAGATTGCGGAGGAGCGGGGGAAGGTTGGTGGTGTACGCGGCGTTTTTCCGACCGGGAGTGCCGGCCGCTCCCAACGTGGGAGGGAGCGGGGACGGAGCCCAGTGGATGGCGTCGACGGCGGGAAGGGTCGGGATTCGACGTTCGAGGGAGCAGGACATCCCGTCGGGCGACGTGGGCCACGGTGGCGTGTCGGCGAACTCAATGGCGTCGACGATCATCCCGGACGGGTCCGCGAGTTCGATGCGTTCTCCGCTGTGGCTGATCTTGCCCTTGAACTCGCCGGCCACGGGAATGTTCTCCGGATAGTGGGTGACGAAGGCCCCTTTGTCGCGGGCGACGACGACGTAGCCGGACGGGGGGAGGGGCAGGGAATTGGTGAACTTGAATCGGACCCCCTGGACGAGGGCCCAGCCCGCGAGGTCGACGGTCTGTTCGCCGGTGTTGTGGAGTTCAATCCATTGAAGTTCGTCCCGGTCGTCCGGGGGGTGGTACATGATCTCGTTGATCACGATTTTTCCGTGGGCGGCTGACGTGGCCAAACCCAGGGCCAGGAACGAGACGAGCGCGGCTCGTGTCGACGGGTGGGAGGACATTTTCGGGGCGCGGAGTTGGGTTGTGTTGGACTGGATTGGAGTGGAGTGAAGTGAAGTTGATTGGTTTGCGTCGTGTCGCGTCGTGTCGCGTCGTGTCGCGTCGCGTTGTTCGGTGGCGCGGGTGGCAGGCAAGCGGAGAGCGGGCGGCGCCGAGTGAACGGAGGGTGGGCTCAGGGTCCGGGTTTCAGGTCGCCTGGCGTGACCGGCGCGTTTCGCCATTCGTCGGTGACGGCCCAAAGGTTCACCGGGTTCACGGAGGCGCCGAACTTGAGGAAGCGGACGCTGCCGTCGGCGAAGGCGAAATTGGAGCCGCCGGCCCGGGTGCGGTCGTCGGCGGAGTGACGGTTCTGGGCGATTTCTTCGATGTCATTGCCGCGATCGCCCTGGTCGAAGTCCATGTGGACATGGGGGGAGCCGGATCGTTTTTCGCCCAAAATGATGGTCTCGGAAGGCATGGGGATGGAGGCGCGCTTGATGCCCACGGGCCACTGCCATTTCCTGTGCTCCATGTAGTCCTCCTCGCTGAGGGCGGTCCGGAAGTAGTCGTTGAAACCGTTGATGACGTAGCTCCGGCGAATCAGGAGCTTCTGGCTGGCGTCGAGAAATCCCGAGATCAGCGGGAAACGGTCGGCGGGGCAGGCGGCGATATTGGGGTCCTGATAGTACGGAAGGATGGCCCACGGCCACGCGTTGGTGGGTTCGCGGCGGGGAGGAAGAAAATCGTCGTGGTCGTCGGCGTACAATCCGAGGGCGAGATTGAGTTGGCGCTCGTTGTTGAGGCATTGGATGGCCCGGGCTTTGCGTTTGGCGCCGCCGAGGGCGGGAAGGAGGAGTGAGGCGAGGATGCCGATGATGGCGACGACGACCAGGAGTTCGATGAGGGTGAAGGCCGCGGCGACCGCGCGACCGGGGGATGATGCTTTGGGGTGATTCATGGTTGGAACCGACGGGTGGCGCGAAACGGTTCAATTTCCGAGGAATGGATTCCAAGGAGGCGTCTCCCGTTCATTCATGGACCATGACGCGGGGGGAGGATGGAATGTTTCGGCGATTTTGGACGGGGGTTGGACTCAATTGTTCGGTACTCGATCACGCGAACAGGACGGCCGCGGGATCCGTGGGGGGGAAGACGCCGGCCACGGTTTTGGAGTTGTCGGGGAGCGTCGAGTGGCTGACCTCGATCCGTCGTGCGCGGGCGGACTTGATGCTGACCGCGTAAAAATCGGTGGGCACGGAGCGGACCGTGCAGCGGCTGACGGAGAGGTCCTCGATGTCGAACTGGTCGGCGGCGGGAGAGCCGTCCTGGGCGAGGAGGAGGATCGCATGGTTGGAGGACGGCTGGAGGCAGTCGAAGGTCGAATTGACGATCCGAACGTTGGATCGTTTGCGGATTCGGTTCTGCGGGGTTGAGACGCCCGGGAGGTCGACGGCGCAATACGAGAAAGACCCGCCGCAACCGTCGATGACGAGATCGGCGACGTCGCCGGTATCGCAGAAAAACCAGCGGGCGAAGCCGTGGGCCTGGCAGCCGGCGAGGCGGGTGTTGAGATTGGAGGCGAAGCCCGCGTGGGACCGTTTGACGGTGCCGGGGGGAATCTCGGACCGGACCCGGCATCGGACGATGTGGGAGGTCTCGATGGGAACGCCCGTGTCGACGACACCGCAGTAGATGCCAGTGATGTACGTGCCCGGGCGGATCTGTTCGACGCGACAATCCTCGATCACGTGACCTCCGTTGGTCGTCCCGGCTTTGCAGTTGTTGACGAGGATTCCGAAGCTTTCGAGCCGCTTGTCCCAATCGCCCCAGAGCCGGACGACACGGACATCGCGAAGGGAAGCCCGGCTGGTGAAGGCGTGGAGCCCGACGACGGGGAGTGGGCAGGCGCAATCGAGGGTGATGCCTTCGATGCGAAGGTGGCTGCTTTGACCGCCGCGGGAACCGGCGATGAAGACTTCGACCGTTTGCGCCGGAACGGGGCCCGCGGGCGTGGCGACCTGCGATTCGAAATCCCGCGCGAGGCGGATCGTGGTGGCCTCGGATCCGGCAAGCCCGATCAGTTGGCTGTCCGCGCCGAGGGAGCAGAAATCGCGTTCGGGGAAGGCCCATGCGCCACGGGTTTCGTAGGTGCCGGGCAGGAGTACGAATCGGTGGGGGCCGGGGCGGCGGAGGACGTCATCGAATTCCCGGGCATTGCGGACACGGATTGGATCGGCCCACGTACCGGCACTCGGGGCGATGGACGTACCGGGGGTGACGAAGAGGGTTTTCACGAGTGAGCAGCGAACCACCCACCCGTGGAGGAGTCAACGGGTGTCTAACGCGCCTCGACCCGGAGGACGGCCGATGGATTGGCCAGCGGCGAGAGCGTGCCTTCGCCCGAACCGTCGGCGCCCGTGGTGATCGTGAGGGGCGTTGCGGACCAGGATGTGAATGTCGCGTTCGCCTGCTGAACGGCGTAGGCGCGGTTCGGATCGCCGCCCGAAACGAGGATGCGCAGGCCGGTCGGCGCGACGGCGGCGGCGAGGGTGGGTCGCTTGCCGGTCGGCGGCGGCGGTGTGACGACTTCGCCGGCGCGGGCGCGGTACACGCCGAAAAGGGACCCGGCGGGAGCGGAAGCCGTGAACACGACGTTGGAAGCGTTTTCGGGAATCACGACCGTTCCGACCTCCGACCACGCGACCCAATTCGTGGTGGATTCGACGGTATGAGTGGATCCGGGAGTTCCGGTGACGGTGACGCGGAGCCGGGTGGGATTGAGGGACAGGATGGAGATCGAGAGGGTGGCGCCGGTGCCGGGGTTGGTGCCGCCGCCGACGGCGACGGCGCGATAGAATCGGGGGGCGTTGGGTGGCGGGAGCGGGAGCGTGACCTGGGATGTTCCGCTCGGTGGGAGAGTGACCCGGGTCTGCTCATTCCACGTGGCCAAGTCCGGGCTGGCCTGGACGGAGTAGATGGTCCCCGGGGTTCCCGTGAGGGTCATGAGGAGTGCGGACTCGGTGAGGACGGGATTGGAGAGAGTCCCTGGAGAGCCGGAACCGCCCGACGTCGCGGTTCGGATTGGGAACTGAGTGGTGCGGGAGAGGAAGGCGTTCTGGACTAGGAGCGCGCCGGCGTCCTGATCGTGGAGGCGGCTGGCGCCGAACGTGAGGTAGCCGGTGTAGGTGGAGGCCGGTGCGAGGCGGCCTGCCGGAATGGTGAACCCGGTGGCTCCGGCGGCGAGGGTCGATTGTCCGGAGCAGTCGGTGGCGGCCGAGACGAGCGTGTTGCCGGCGGCGTCGACGATGACGAGGCTGATTCGGTCGTTGGTGGCGGAGCCGACCCACGGGATCCAGTTGAGCGGGAAGTCAGCGGATGAACTGACCTGTTGAGCCTCCGCGTAGTTGGCGACTTGCGGGATGGGAGCCGAGTTCGACGAGACATTGAACACCGAGAACCCAACGAATGAGTCGCCCGAAGGAAAGACGAGTTGGAAAGACGCGTTCCAGGTTCCGGGCGAGAACGCGTTCAGGAGGGCCGCCTCGGTGGGGAAGTTGGTGCTTGCGGACGAGATCCCGGACCCCTGGTAGGGGACGGCGAGCGAAAAGCCGCGGGGATTGGCGGCGAGCGCATTGGAGATGACGAAGGCGGATGGGGACACGACTTCGGTGACGAAGGTGGGTGGCGGCGCGGCGACCTCGGTGGGCACCGAATCCCCGGATTGGGAGAACGTCGCGCTTCCGACGAGCGTGAGTGTTCCGAAGCCGTCGGGGATGGCGTTTGTGACGCAGGGGTGGGCGCCGGGCTGCAGTGGGGACGCGGCGGGCGCGGGGGATGTCGAACCCATCACCACGAGCCAACAGGCGGCGATGGCGCCGCGCAAAGTCCGTGTCTTCTGACTCGACCCGACGGTGAACCTCAGAAATGCCATGGCAAAGGCGAATGTTGTCCCCACGAAGGGAAGGGCCCCGGGCCCTGATGGCAAGTATTTAATCGAACGAAGTGCGATCCAATACGTTGCGGCCGGAGCGCAAAACCGTTGACCTTGCCGGACCGGTCATTAGCTTGCGGTCATTCCAACGTTCCTCGAAGGACGCGAGATCACACCATTCCATTCCCTCCATGAGCACCAAGCACGTTCCATTGATCAGTTCCGGCGTGGCCGGTCCCCTCGGGCTTCTCCACCTCCCCAGGCTTTGGCAGAAGGCGCTTCTCGGAGCGCTGGGAAAACTGGCGGACGGCTACGGCGACATCAGCCCCGGGTATGACACCATGGTCCTGGGAGCGATCGGGATCGATCCCGAGAAGACGCGCGCGTTCATCCGCGAGAAGAAGCCGACCTACATCGAGTTCGAAGCCTGGGTGAAGGCCTATCCCGGCGTGAAACTCGACAAGGCGACGATCTACAAAAACAACGTCGCCATCCAGGGCTACATCCACTCCGACTCGGTTCGAAAGGGCGTCCTGAGCGCCGTGGGCCTGCCGGACGACGGTTCGGTCAATCCCGGGGCGATCGACATCAACAACCTCGACGATTGGCAGGAGTTCCACCGATCCGTCATTTCCTGACATGGAGCCTGACGCCATGAACAAGAACTTCGCGAAATCCCTTCGGACCCGGCTTGCGTCCTCGGCCGCTGTTCTCATTGCGATGGCGTCGGTCGCCCCGCTGGCGGGGGCCGCTGACATCGATCCGTCCGGAACCTGGTCCTGGACCCGGGCCGGGCGCAACGGCAACGAGGTGACCAACACCCTGAAGCTGAAGGCTTCGGGCCAGCAGGTCACCGGCATGATCTCAGGGCGCAACAACCGCGAGACCGCGATCGAGAAGGGGTCGATCCAGGGGGATGAACTCCGTTTCGAGGTGACCCGTGAAGTGAACGGAACCGCGAGGACGACGCGGTACGCAGGGAAGATCGAAGGCAACTCGCTCAAGGGCACGGTGAAGTCCACGAACCGGAACGGCGAGGAACAGTCACGGGAATGGACGGCAAAACGGACGCCCGCGGGGCCCGATGGGCGCTGGAAATACTCCTTCACAACCGGGAACGGCAACACCATCGAGCCGGTGATGGCGCTCAAGTCGGATGGCGAGAAGATCACCGGAACGGTCAAGGTGAACGAGTTCGAGATGCCCCTGGAAGGCACCTACAAGGACGGCAAGCTGGCGCTCACGATCAAGGGCGAGCGGGACGGCCAGACTTGGAGCACGCAGGTTGCCGGAAAGATCGAGGGCGACAAGATGATCGCGAAATCGACGTCGAACTGGAACGGCCAGGAACGGGTCCGCGACATCGAAGCGACGCGGGTCAAGGAGTAGGGAAGGAAGTCGGAAATTGGGGTTCCCCGATGATTCCGGTGGATGGGTCGGCATCACCGGATATCAGCGTGAGACGCCGTTGGAACGGGCCGCTCCTACGCGCGGCCTATTAAGTACCTTAAGCTCCGCTTGGAGCCTGGAGATTGGCCATTTTTGGATGGCAAGGGAGGCCGGCGCGGTTGGATTTTGAATCACGGAGGGGTGAAAAACGCGATTCCGTCGGCCGGTCCGTCTCTCCTTATCAAGGTCCGTAGGACCGGCCTGTTGATAGCCCGCGGTCCGCAATAGATCCCAAGCTCCGTAGGAGCGGCCCTTTCGTGCGAACCATCCTACCTGGATTCCCGAGGGACCGCCTCTTCGAGGGCCGCTCCTACGGAGCTTGGATTCATGGACGACCGATCATTGCTAGCGACCGGCCACCCCTACGGGGTTGTACGGGGATTTCTCGCGACCGAATCGAGAATGCCGCCTTCGATGATCGGCCCATCTCCACCCCGGGGTTGGTGAGGAAAGGTTCTCCGCACGAGGGAAGGGCGAACGCGATCGGGGGGCTCAGGAAAAATGGCCAATCTCCAGGCTCCGCTAGGAGCGACCCAGCTCCCAGGCGTGAATCGGTTGAGGCGATCGCCCACCGGAAATGTCGGGGAACCGCCGAGAATTCCGGATTAGCCCTGGCGGGACGGATGCTCATCGTCCGGTGGGGCGGGCCAAGCGCCAGGGCCGCCCCGATGGGGCTTGGGGCACACAGCGGGGCGTTGGCTACAAACGGGCCGGTCCTACGGACCTTGATTCAGAGACGCGGATCGGATCGATCCGGTTCGATCGGGTCCGGCTCGGGTCGGGTCAGAGCGATGCCCATCTTCAACCTACCGAACACCTACGCCTACTCCTCGACGATGGTCGGGGTGATGGAGATGACGAGTTCCTTTTTCGCGGTGTAATCCACCGTCCCGCGAAAGAGGTAGCCCAGAAGGGGGATGTCCCCGATGACGGGGATCTTCTTGGTGGTCTTGCCGTGTTCGTCCTGCATGAGGCCGCCGAGGACGACGGTGGTGCCGGATCGGACACGGACGAGGGTGGACGCCTGTTTGATGTCGAGGACGGGGGCGGTGGTTGCTTCGCTGGGCGAGGTGCGGGTTTCGACGAGGCTGGTGAGGACGGGGGCGACATCGAGGGTGACCCAGTCGTTGCTGGAGATCTGGGGGGTGATGGCGAGGATGGTGCCGATGGTGATCGTTTGAACGGCGTCCTCCTGGAGCTGGGTCGTGGTTCCGGCGGTGGTTCCGGGGATCGTGGTGGTGCGGCTGGTGAAGAACGGCGTTTCGGTGCCGACCTTGATCATCGCGGTCTGGTTGTTGATGACGCGGATCCGGGGTTGGGAGACCACGTTGACCTCACCCTGTTCCTCGAGGGCCTCCAGGAGCACCTGGGTGTTCTCGTTCTTGAAGAGGAAACTGAACGCGGAATCGCGAATCGTGGCTCCCCCGATCGGTGCGGTGACGATGGTGGAACCGCCCATCGTGGCGACGCCTCCGAAGGCTTCGGCCGCGTGTCCCCAGTCAATGCCGAACTGGAACTGATCCTTCAGCGTCACATCGAAAATGCGCGCCTGGATCTCGACCTGCCGGGCGACCGAACCGCTGAGGTTTTCCAAGTAGCGGGTGACGCGTTTCAGGGCGGACGGGCGGTCGCTGATCTGGAGCACGCCGGCGGTCATGTTGATCGCGATGGAATCGCGCCCGGCGGGGGTGAGCAACCGGACCAGTTCCTCCTTGAGTTCGACCCAGAAATTGACGGCGTTGTCGGCGGTCAGATTGACCGAGGATCCGCCGGACGATCCTCCACCGCCGCCGCCGCCTCCACCGCCGCCTGACATTCCGGAGGCGAGGGTGGCGGAACTGCTGCCCATGCCTTTGCGGGAAAGCCGGAGGTAATCGATCCAGAACTCCCGCGATTCCTTGGCTCGGACCCGGATCAATCCGTCCTCGCTGGACCACGAATAGTCGTGGGCTTCGAGGAGCGCCTGCATGAGGCGTTCGAGGGGCAGATCCTGGACGTCGAGGGTGACCTGGCCGGTGACATCATGATCCGGGACGATGTTGAGTCCGTTCGCGCGAGCGAAGAGCGCGAGGGCGGCTTTCAGTTCGAGGTCGACGGCGTGGAACGAGTACAGCTTGCGGCCTTGAATCTGGGTGGCGATGTCGGGGGTGGGGGATGGAGTGATCCGGACGGCGACACCGGGCGAGGGGACGGGATCCGTCAGCGGTGTTTCGGGGATCACCACGGCGTTGTGAACGAGGGACACCGGGGTGGGTGGCGGCAGCGGGACGGTGGCCGAGGGTTCAGGGGGGGATTCGGTGAGCCGCATCGCGCCTTTGGACGTGGCGCTCCGTTCCGCGCGGGCTTTGCTTCTCCGGGTGTTGGGAGTTGTGGCGGCGGAAGCGGCCATGGCCAGACTGAGGCCGAGGCCGAGGACCAGCAGCAGCCCGTGGGAAGCGGATGGGGATTTCATGGGAAGCATCAACGAGTTGCGACTCGCGCGTTGGATCCATGAACGGCGGACGATTCCACCACGAAGACACGAAGATCACGAAGAAGACGGGTGTATCGGATACCTTCTCTTCGCTCGGTCTTCGTGGCCTTCGTGCGCTTCGTGGTTAATTGCCGGTTCATGGGAGCGTCAACGAGTTGCGACTCGCGCATTGGGTCCATGAACCCGAGGGGCATCACACGGAGGCGCGGAGGCACGGAGGGGGACGGAATCCATCCTCAAATCTCCGTGTCTCAGTGCCTCCGTGAGAGAATTTCGGTTCATGGAGGGGGGCGGGTTCACTCGGGCGGAGCGACCGGCAGGGTGGCCGTGATGGTTTCCTGGAAGGCGGGTCCGTCGGCGGCGGGCGGGGGCTGGGAAGCGACCGGCGGGACCCTTGGCGGCTGGGTTGGGATCGGGAAGGTGATGCGTTCGCGACCGTTGGTTCCGCGGACCCACACCCCTTGCGCTTCGATGGTTTCGACCGCGAATCCGAGCAGACGATCCCCTTCGCGCACGATTTGGCGGTTGATGACGGCCAGTTGGGATCCGGTCTGACGCCAGATGGCGCGGAGTGAAAGGAGCTCGGAAGCCGGCGGTCCGTCGGGGGCCGCGGAGCGGGCCTGTTCCAGGAGGAAGGGGTCGCGCCGGGGTGATTCGATCCAGCGCGGGGCGGTCGCGGAGACCGACGGGTGGTCGATGGGTCGAACCGTTGTGTCCGGGGGGGCGGCCGCGGAGGCGCCGGCCGAATCGGGGGGCGACGCGGAAGAGGGGAGGGGCGCGGGAGCCGTCGGTCCTTGCGCGCTTTGGGTGGAAGCGCGTGCTAGGTGGGACCGAAAGCCCCGCGCCCCAAGGAGGGTCCACACGCTGTAGATCCCGGCGAGGACCGCGAGCAGACTCACCGCGATGGGGTTTCGGAGCAACTTCATGGCGTGGCCGGAGAACCGTCGTCGGACCACATCTCGATGACGGCGGAAGCCTCGGTGACGGAATTGGAATCGCCGCGGACGGAGAGTTCGAGAACGTCGAGGCGCCGGGGTTGCCGGGCGAGATGGTCTCCGAGGGCGAGCAGGCGGTGGTACGTGGGCTTGGAGGGGGTCGCGTCGTGGTCGGGCACGACCCGTAGCCGGGTGCGCAGGACGGCGACGTTGCGATCGAAGGCCTGCGTTCTGGCTCCGGCGAATTCGAACTCGGTTTCGAGGTCGAGCGGGATGGCGCGGGCGCGCACCGACTCGATCCATTCCGCGACGGCGGGCGGGCCGCTGAAGAGACTCGCTTGGGCGGCGGGCAGGCGGTCGGCGATGGCCTGGGTTCGACTTCCGGGCCATTGCGCGCGCATGACATCGATCTCACCGGAGAGTTGGGCGATTCGGCGGGTGACTTCGCGCGATTGGGTCCGCGCACGGACGAGGCGCGAGACGGAGGTCCAGAGCAGAAACCCGGTGACGCCGAGGACGGCGCCCACCGCGAGCCGTCGGACGAGTCCGTGGGCCCACGCGGGCCGCCGGCGGGGCGGGCGGGTGCGGGGGGCAGGGAGCGGGGGCGTCGGGGTCATCGCAGGAGCGCGGTGAGGGTGAACTGGGTCGGCGGCGCGATTGGCGAGGGCCCGGCGGCGCGTCGCTGACCGGCCCAATCGGCGAATGCGGACGCCGCGGACTTGGGGCGGGAAGCCGGGTCATCGGCTCCGGTGAGCGACCAGGGGAGGACGGTGGCGTGGAACGGGCCGGACCGGAGATGTTCGGCGAGGGCTTCGGCGCCTTGGCGGAGGGTGGTGGTGGTGGTGGCGGATGGGGTCGAGGCCTGGAGTCGGCCGGTGACGGTGACGCGCCAGAGGTTGGTTTCCCGGCGGATCTGGAGGTGACTGATGGCGATATCGGGAGGGGTCACTTCGCCGAGGTAGGCGGTCAGCCACACGGGGATTGGCCCGGGCCGTTGATCGAGGACGCCCTGGATGAACCGTTCGCGGCGGGCGAGGTCGAGGTAGGTCTGCTGAAGGGTCCGGTGTTCGGCTTCGAGTTGGGCGGCCTGGGGAGCGAGGCTGGCGATATGGCGTTCCTCGGTGGCGGCGAGGAATCGGATACTCGCGGCGGCGGCGAGAGCGCCCAGGATCGAGGTTGAGGCGAGGACGGTGGTCAGCTTGAGGAGCGCCTTGCGTTGGGGGGCGCGGAGCTGTTGGGCGCTGACGAGGTTGGGGGAGTAATCCGCGGGCGCGCGGAGGGATTCGAGGGTCCAGTAGTGATCCGCCTGGGCCTCGGGACTGAAGGTGACGGGAACGGAGAGCTGGGCGCGGAATTCCTCGAGGTGGTCGGACATCGCCTGGCCGAAGAGCCAGACTCCGGCGATCTCCGTTCCGAACCGCTGACTGACGAAGAGGAGGGTTCGGTTGACGTCCACGACAAGGGCCGAGGCTCCGCGGGTGCGGGAGCCATCGAGGGATCGGGCGAGGAAGAGGGGGCCTTCGCGGCGGCCGACGACGATCGTGGTGCTTCCCTGGAAGTCGGTGGCGATCAGGCCGACCTGATTGCCGTCGAGGGGCAGGCGTGCGAGTTGGGCGTGCAGCGTCCCGGTGGGCGGAGTGACGCTGGCGAGTTGGAGACCGGACTGTCCGGCGCGGAACTGGAGCCGCTGGAGGATGGCCTGGGGGAGAATGTGGACGATGGCCGACCCGGAAGTTTTGGTGGGTTCGGACTTCTCGAAGGTCCAGGCGGCGGGTTCGTCGAAGGACTTCAGTCGTTCGACCTGGCGTTGGACGAGGGCTTTGAGCGCGGGACCCCGTGCGTCGGGGACTTCGACGAGCAGGTGGGTGAGTTTCGCGTGGGAGAGGACGAGGTGAATGGAATTGCCCTGGAAACCGGTTTTCTCGACGGCCTGACGGGCGAGATCGCTGAACTGCTCGACGTCGTCACAGCAATCTGGCGCGCGCCAGGTGCCGGCGACTTCGCCCTTGTGGAGGGCGACCGCCTCGAACTGTCCGCCGAGCCAGCTGATCCCGAGGGTGGTGAGGCCGCGGGGGAAGTGGCTGGAAACGCTGAGGGTGGTGGGTTGGATGCGGTACATGGAGATCCGCTCGCGGCGGGACGGCGGGTCGGTTCAGGGGCGATGGAGTAGATCGGCGGTGACGCTATCCAACTCCTTTTGGGCGTTATCGAGTGTGCTGTGGCTGTTGGGGTAGCCCGCGTCGCGCCAGGCGACGAATGCCTGCATGTAGGCGACGAGGGCATCGACGGCCCTTTGCGGTGTGGCCTGCGGGTTGCCCTGGGCGTTGTAATTGAGCGGGGCGGCCACAAAGAGATCGTGGGACGCCTGGAGGTCCATGGGGCTTGTGGGGGACGAGCCGCGGGGAAGGAAGGCCTGACCGCGCCACGCGGAGCCCTGGTAGGCGAAGGAAGTGGGGTTCTGGAGGACGATCTGGACCTGGAGTGTGTTGGTGGTTCCGGCATGGTGATGCAGGCCGAGCACCGAGCTGATCAGGAAATTCGAGACGAAGGTGGGCGTGGTGGGGATGGTGTTGGTCGCGGAGCCATCGACGGTGAAGCGGCCGAGGTTGAAGCTCGTCATCGTCAGGGTGTCGTAATTGAGGGCGACAGGGACGAAGAGCGTTCCAAGATTGATGCGGGCGATGCGGAGGTCCTCACCCCGGCCGGACCAGTTCCACCCGGTCGGGATCGTGTTTTCGGCGGCGTTCCAAATGGCGTTGAATGCGGCGGTGGTGGAGGCGTAGCCGCTGACGAGGCCGGCCGGAAGCGGCTCGGAGACACTAGACAGGAGGATCATGCCCAGGGAGATGGGAATCGGGTTGGTGGTACCGAAGGGGGGCTGGGTGAACGGCAGCGTCAGGTTGTTGGTGATCGCCGGGTCGATGAGCAGGACGCGCGGCAGGCGTCGCCCGTTAAGGAGGACATCGGAGGTTTGAACGCCCATTTCGGTGGCGAGCGCCTGCGCGAAGCCGGTGTGGTCCGGAATCGTGCGGGTGCGGAGGATGTGGGAGCGCAGGCCGGTTGCGAGGGACTCGAGGGTTCGGGATTCGCGGTCCCTGGCCTGGCGGTCGTATTCGCGGACCAGGACGGGGGCGAGGGCGAGGGAGAGGATGGTGAGGATGGTGAGGGTGCCGAGGATTTCGACCAGGGTGAAACCATGGGCCTTCAGTCGCCTGGAGGCACGGCGGGTGGGACTGGGTGGGCAAGGCTTCATGGTGGTGGTGGGGGCGACCGGGTGGGTGGGCGGGTCAGTCGATGAGGTTGGAGGTGAACGAGTCGAGGCGGGCCTGGCAGTCTTTGAGGACCCGGTACTCGGGGACCTGCTGATCGCTATTGCTGCCGCCCTTGTCGAAGGACGTGTAGTCGGGCGGGAGCGGGGTTGCCCAGATTCCGTACGTGAACATGTAGGTGAAGAACTCCTCGATGACGGCCTGGGGCGAGGCGCCGAATTTGGCGTCCTCGGGGATCGGGGATTCGACGAAGTTCTTGACCAGTTGGCCGAAGGCGCCGAGGGCGGGTTGGGCGCCATGGGTCACGTCGCGGGACCAGCGGCCATTCTCGAAGACGAGGCTGGTGTCGGCGCGGACGAATTCGCGGATCTGGATCGCGCCGTCGGCGAAGTGGAGATTGAGCGGACTGGTGGCGAGGAACCAAGTCTCGACGCGCTGGCCGATCGGGATGGCGAACGAGTTCGTGGGCGAAGCGATCGAGTAAATCGCGGCGTTCGCCGGGTCGAGGTTATTGAGGACGACGCGGTGGAAGAGGCTTCGGAAGTCAAGGCGTCCCAGGCGCAGATCATCGCTTTCTCCCTTCCAGGAGTTCCATGAGGCGGGGATGGAGCCGGCCGCGTTGTTCCAGAGGCTGGTGAAGGTGGCGGAAGAGACGGGGCCCGCGACGGGGATCGGATCGGACAACGACGAGAGGATCATGAACCGAGGGGTGACCGGCTGGATGGAACCCCGGACGGTCTGCTGGAAAGGGAGAGTGAAGACGGAGCCGGTGGGCGAGCCGATCTGGAGGGATGGATCGACGAGGAAGACGCGGTTGAATCCGGCGAGGGAGGATTGGACCCGGCTGAGGGGCAGGGAGAGTTCGTTGGCTATGGCCTGGGGAAGGTCGGCTGCGGCGGGGATGGACCCGGTTCGGAGGATGCGGGTGCGCAGGGCGTCGGTCATGGCGCTGACGCTGGCGGCATCGGAGTCGCGGGTGGCGCGTTTCAGCCGGCCGACGAGGTTGGTGGCGAGGAGGCCGGCGACGATGGAAAGGACGGCGAGGACGCCGACAAACTCGATGAGGGTGAAGCCGGACTGGGGGCGCCGTGGGAGGAAGCGCCGTGGCTCCCGGGGCCGCGGGGGTGATGTGGGGGGCCGGGTGTTCATCGTATGGCTCCCATGAGGGAGATGATCGGAAGGAAGATGGCGAGGGCGACCGTGCCGACGATGCCGACGAGGGCGAGGATCAGGGCGGGTTCCATGATGCTGAACACCTTCTTGATGCGCCGGGGGATGACGACGTTGTAGTAGCCCGAGACGTTTTCGAGGGAGGTGTCGAGGTTGCCGGTGCGTTCGCCCATGGTGACCATGCGGATGAGCAACGGAGGGAAGACGGGGTGGCGTCGGAGCGCTTCGCTGATGGGATCTCCGGCTTCGACGCGCTGGACGACGTCGATGAGGTTGAAGCCGACGAGGGCGCTGCCAACGAGGTCGCGGCAGAGCCCGAGCGCGGTGACGATGGGAATGCCGGAGCGGTAGAGGACGGCGAGGTTGTGGGCGAAGCGGGCGATGACGAGCATGTGATTGAGCTCGCCGAAGACGGGGAGCTTGAACTTGGCGCGGTCGTACGCCCTGGCGAACCGCGGGAACCGGCGCTTGAGAAAGCCGATGATGATGGGTGCGCCGAGGAGGAGGGCGAACCACATCCACCACGTGGCCTTGGCGAGTTCGCTGGCGGCGAAGACGAGGCGGGTGATGAGGGGGAGCTCGACCTTGGCGACGGTGAGCAGGGAGACGAACCGCGGGACGACGAACGTGAAGAGGACGAGCACGAACAGACAGACGACGAGCAGGACGATGGCGGGGTAGATGGTGGCCTGGCGGATGTCGGAGATGATCTGTTCCTGCCATTCGAGGTAGCGTTTCAGCTCGAGGAACGCCTCGGGAACGGTGCCGCTGGATTCCGCGGCGCGGATCAGGCTGGTGATGTTGCCGGCGAAGGTCCTGGGGAATTGCGACATCGCGTCGGCGAGGGGTTCGCCCGACTCGACCCGGCGTTTCACCTCGGCGACCGTTTTCCGGAACCGTGCGTTCGGACAGTCCGCGGCCGCGATTTCGAGGGCGTTGACCATGGTGACGCCGACGCGGAGCTGAAAACTCATCAGGGTGCAGAAGTCGATGAGTTCGCGTCGGCCGGCGTCGTTTCCGAGACGAAGGCCGCGGGCGGCCGACGCCGGTTTCTTCGGTGTGGACGCGGCCGATTGGGCCTCGACGAGCCAGAGGCCGCTCGCCTGGAGGCGTTCCTCGAGCGTGGCCTCGTCAGGGGCGAACATCTTGCCCGAGATCGTGCGTCCGTTCTGGTCGATGCACTGGTAGGAGAAGTGGAGCATGGCGCGTGAGGGCGGTGGCTGGGAGTGGGCGGAACGGGTCAGTGGGCCCGGGTCACCCTCAGAAGCTCCTGGATGGTGGTGCCCCCTTCCGTCGCGAGGCGGACGCCGTCTTCGAACATCGTGGTCATGCCCCCTTCGCGGGCGAGGCGGGCGAACTCATGGGCGCCGAGGCGTTGGACGATGGCGGAGTGAAACCGTCCATCGACCTTCATCAATTCGAAGATTCCCTGCCGTCCGCGGAACCCGGTTCCACTGCACTTTTCGCAGCCGGCATTGCTCCAGAGCTGGGGTGCCCGGTCGGCGGGGGGTGTGACATTGAGTTCCGCGAAGATGGCGGCGGGATCGGGGAGGGGTTCGCGGCAACCGGGACACAGGCGGCGGACGAGGCGCTGGGCGAGGACGGCCAGGAGGCTGTCGGGGAGGAGGAACGGTTCGACACCCATGTCGAGCAGGCGGGGGATGGCTCCCGGCGCGTCGTTGGTGTGGAGGGTGGAGAAGACCATGTGCCCGGTGAGGGCGGCGCGGATCATGAGCTGGGCCGTTTCGACGTCCCGGGTTTCGCCCACGAGGATGACGTCGGGGTCCTGGCGGAGGAGCGCGCGGAGTCCGCTGCTGAAGGTGAGGCCGATGTCGTCGCGGATCTGGGTCTGGCGGACGCCGGACATTCGGATTTCGACGGGGTCCTCGAGGGTGAAGATGCTGATGTCGGGGGAGCAGATTTCGTTGAGAACGGCGTAGAGCGTGGTGGTTTTGCCGGAGCCGGTGGGGCCGGTGACGATGACGACGCCGTGGGGTTGGTCCATGACATCGCGAAGCTGCGCTTCGGCCGCCGCCGGCATGCCGAGGGAGGTCAGGCGCTGGAGGCCGGCGCCGGGGTTGAGGATCCGGGCAACGACGCTTTCGCCGTGGCTTGTGGGGAGGCTGGAGACCCGCAGGTTGATCTGGCGGTGACCGACCGTGACGGTGGCGCGTCCGTCCTGCGGGATCCTGGATTCCGAGACGTCGAGATCGGAGAGGATCTTCATCCGAGCCACCATGAGCGACTGGAGGGCCTTTGGGATGAGGACGTCCGGGTGGAGCACGCCGTCCACGCGGAGGCGGATCCGCATCAGCTTCTCGTCGGGCTCGAAGTGGATGTCGCTGGCGCCGATCTCGACGGCCCGGGTGATGATTTGACTGACGAGACGGATGGTGGGGGCTTCCTCGTCGGTGAAGGCGCCGAAGTCGCCTTCCGGATGGGGAAGGGTTTTGGCGTCCTTTTCCCGCTCCTCGATGATGGCGTCGATGGATTGCTGGATGCCGTCTCCGGAGCGTTCGAGGCGATCGAACGCGTTCAGGATGTCGCGCTCGGTCGCGGTGACGACGTCGATGGCGAGTCCGGTGAACTGGGCGAGGGCGTCGATGGCGACCACGTTGGACGGGTCGACCATGGCGACGGTCAGGACGTCGTGGAGTCGGGAAAGGGGGAGCACCCGGAGGCGCCGTGACATTTCCCGGGGAATCAGTTCCAGGGCCTCGGGCTCCGGTTGGAGCTGGCCGCCGGAGACGAGGCGGGAATGCGCGGCGTGGGCGAGCAGGTCGGAGACCTTTTCCGCGGCGACCATGGAGAGGTCGACGAGGACGCGGCTGAGGGGCGTTCCCCGGCGACGCTGTTCGCGCAGGGCCAGATCGAGCTGTTTTTCGCTGATCAGGCCCGCGGCGATGAGGCGTTCGCCGAGATCGTCCCGGGGGATGGAGGGTGCGTTGACCATGGCCATTCGCGTCGGGCCCTGGGGACCCGGGAGGCGCGGAGCGGAGCGACGAGTTGGGGAAGACGGGCGGCCCGTGTAAGGGCGCGGCCGCCTTCCGTCGTGGGGTGGACCGGGCTTCCTTGCCGGACGGCCGGATGCCCGATGGGGATCGGGCCGGCCCGGAAGGAACGGAACGCGCGAGCGCTTTGCTAGCGATGGGCGATGTAGATCCGGACCGACGTCTTGCCGGACGAGGGCGTGGTGTACTTGACGCGACCGGACTGATCGGCCGAGGTCAGGTTGGTGGCGCCGAGATTCGAGCCGTCGATGCGGTCGTTGAAGTCCTTGGCGTCCTGGGCGTCGACCTGCTCGATGACGGCTTCGACGAGGAGGGCGCCGAGGATGTCGTTGGTGGTGCTGGCGCCGTCGAGGTTGTAGGCGCCGAGGGCGAGGTCACCGGCAACCGTCGCGGGTTCCGTGTTGGTGGTGTTGCCGGAGATGTCGATGACGCGGAGGCGGGAGCCGGAATTGGCGGAGCCGAGGAGGCCGTTGCCGATGCGGACGGCGAATGGCTTCTCGGCGAAACCTTCGGCGACGAGCGTGGACAGGTCCCAGTCCTCGGCGGTCCCTGGGGTGCCGGACAGGGTGAGGGCGGCGCCTTTCGGTCCGGCGATGAGCCCGTATCGACCGTAGTACTCGTTCACCGCGGCCTTGATGCTGTTGCAGGTGGAGGCGGAGTTGCTGATCTTCGAGTCACCGATGGCCTGGAAGACCCTGGGGATGAGCAGGGATGCCAGAATGGCGATGATGGCGAGGACACCAATCATCTCGACGAGCGTGAAGGCCTGGTCGCGTCGGAGCCTGGCGTTCTTGGATGGGTATTTCATGGGATTCCTTGGGACGACGTTGGGACGGTTTCTTGTATTAGTTTGTGTTGTTTTTCCTTGGGGCAGGCTCCCAGGCCCGGTTGTTGCCGGGGGATGTTCGGCGACCCTCCTTGGTTCTTGGCCGCCTGGATCCAAAAAATCGTCACAACGAGGGATGTTAGCGGCATTCTCGTCAAATCGGTCAACAGTTATAGCCGTTGGCATGGTGCCGCTAGGGAGGTTCGGAAGGTTCCAAACAAATTAGCACCACTTATTTTTTGCTAGGCGACTTTCTAGGAGGTGAAGAGTCCGAATGCGTTAGGCGGAGGGCGCTAGGGGAGATGACGGGGGCGGATGGCCCGTAGGGGCAAATCGAATTGGGCGGGAGGCGTTGAGGGACACGAGGTTGAGCGGATTCCTGTCGCTGAGTGCGGGTCCTGGGGGAGGGCTGGGTTGAGCTGAAAGCGAGGGCGCGCCGGATCGTGACCTGAAGCAGGCGATGCGGAACGGGCGGGGAGCGAACCGTGCCGAGGGGAAAGCGCTAGCGGATTTCGAGGCTGGCGGGGGCGCGGGAACGTTTTTCCGACCTGTGGAACGGAAACCGGATGCCGACCCCGACCCCGACCCCGACTCTACAGGACCGTCGACGAGATGGAGATGAGCCCTTCCGACCCTCGGGGCGCGACGTGGGTAGCGTCAACGAGTTGCGACTCGCACATTGGGTCCATGAACCCGAGGGGCATCACACGGAGGCGCGGAGGCACGGAGGGGGACGGAATCCATCCTCAAATCTCCGTGTCTCAGTGCCTCCGTGAGACAATTCCGGTTCATGGAGAGTGGGCGACATGAGGATGACGCCGGGATTGCAATCGTGGGCGGGCTCCGGGACCCTCAGGGGGTCCGTGCGGCTCCGTGGAGCGGAGAAGCGAAAAGGGAGTACATCCCCCGAGTTGCACCGAATCCCCTATTTCTTTCACGACATCGTCCCAAGAGTCGGGCGCCGCGGTTGGCGCCCTGGAACGCGAAATCCCTCCGCGCACGGGCCCCGAGCTTCTCGGGGCGCTGCGTCCGTTCACGAAGGAGGCCCGGGGTCGGAGTTGGTGGTATTTCCTCTCGACGGCGCTGCTGGTGATCGTGGCGTTGGCGGGAACGGTGTGGGGTGGGCCGTTGCCGGTGCGGGCGGGCATCAGCCTGGTGGCGGGACTGCTGATCGTCCGGCTGTTCGTGATCTACCATGACCACCAGCACCGGGCGCTGCTGGAGGGTTCCCGTCTCGCCCACGGGATGATGTTCGTGTTTGGGATCTACAGTCTGGCGCCGATGAGCATCTGGCGCAGTTCGCACAACCACCATCATCATCACAACTGCCGGCTGAAATCGTCGCACATCGGCTCGTATCCGATCATGACGCGGGAGCGGTACCTCAATTCGTCACGGGGCGATCGGATCCGATACCTGGCGATGCGCCATCCGTTGACCATCCTTTTCGGGTACGTCTCGGTCTTTCTGGTGGGGATGTGCCTGGCGCCATTCGTGAGGAACCCACGGCGGCATTGGGACGCGATGCTCGCGTTGGGAGTGCATGCGGCTCTGTGGGCGGTCTACCACGCGGTCGGCGGATGGGAGATGGTTCTGCTGAGTTTGGTCCTGCCGCAATTCGTGGCGAGCGCCGCCGGGTCGTACCTTTTCTACGCGCAGCACAATTTCCCTGGGGTCCACCATCATCAGGACGACGGTTGGACCTACGAGGGCGCGGCTCTGGAATCGTCGAGCTACATGCGCATGCATCCCGTGATGGCCTGGTTCACGGGAAACATCGGATACCACCACATCCATCACCTGGATCCGCGGATCCCGTTCTACCGGCTCCCGGAGGCGATGCGGGCTGTCGGTGAATTGCGGAATGCGCGGACCACGTCGCTGGCGCCGCGGGAGATTGCGCGTTGCCTCAGGCTCAAGGTTTGGGATCCGGACGCGGGGCGGATGATCGGACTGAGCCAGGTTCGAGCATCCCGAAAGTCTGGCGGACGATAGCCGGTGGCAAGGCGCGTTCAGCGCCGCGGCCACCGGTCAACCACCCCTCGCGGATCCGCCCTGGAAGGGCGGTGGATTCGGCGCTTCGACAACCCTGGCCACTCCCGCGCCTCTGCCGGGGCGCGATGGCGCGGGGTCCGGGACCGGCGGCCGCGCCCGCCGGAGTGGGCTCGCCGCCGGCTAATGTCCCTCAGCCCTCCGGGCTGATCGTGAGAATCAATCCAGTCGATAACGATCGAGCAACCTGCCGATCATGGTGGAGAACTATTGAGATCGGACGATCCCGACCCATCCATCGAAATCATCGAGGAACCTCCTGGGTGGGCCTGACAGGAACAGCACTTCCGGCTTTTCGGGACCCGAGGAACCGGCAACCTCGGCGGGTCCCATGAGCGCCCGGTACACTCTCGGTCTCGACTACGGAACCAATTCGGTTCGCGCACTTCTCGTCCATGTGGCCAACGGCCGGGAGGTTGCCTCCTCGGTCTGGGACTACGAGCACGGTGAATCGGGGGTGATCCTGGGCCGCGACCCGAACCTGGCGCGGCAGCACCCGGCCGACTACGTGCGCGGGGCGGAAAAGGTGATCCGATCGGTGCTCGGGTCGGCCCGGCGTTCGGTTCGTGGCTTCAAGCCGGAGCAGGTGGTCGGAATCGGGGTCGACACGACGGGGAGCACGCCGATTCCGGTCGATGGTTCCGGGCAACCGCTGGCATTCCAGAAGCGGTTCGCGAAAAACCCGTCGGCGATGGCGTGGCTCTGGAAGGATCACACCTCCGTGGACGAAGCCGGGGAGATCACCCGACTCGCGGCGGAGATTCGGCCGCAGTATCTGGCGAAGTGCGGCGGGACCTACTCGAGCGAATGGTTCTTCAGCAAGATCCTGCATTGCCGTCGGACGGCGCCGGAGGTCTTCAATGCGGCGCATCTCTGGGTGGAATGCGCCGACTGGATCCCGGCGATGCTCACGGGAACGGAGGCTCCCGAGGCGCTTACGATCGGGATCTGCGCGGCGGGGCACAAGGGGCTCTACCACGAGGACTGGGGCGGGTATCCGGATGCGGAGTTCCTCGGGCGTTTGGATCCCGGGTTGGCGTCGCTCCGGGCGCGCCTGCGGGGTGGGGCGGCTTCGATTGACCGGGCGGTGGGCGGCCTGAGCGGGGTGTGGGCTCGGCGGACGGGATTGCCGGCGGGGATTCCCGTGGCGGTGGGCGCCTTTGACGCGCACCTGGGGGCGGTGGGTTCGGGCGTTGGGCCGGGCCGGTTGGTGAAGATCATCGGAACGAGCACCTGCGACATCACGGTGGCGCCGACGACCGCGCCGTTGGCGGATATCCCGGGGGTGTGCGGGATCGTGCCGGGGTCGGTCCTGCCGGGGTTCGACGGGGTGGAGGCGGGGCAGTCGGCGGTGGGGGACATCTTCAACTGGTTCGTCCATCACCTCCGTCCGGGTGGAGCGAAGGTGGGAACGCACGAAGCGCTGACCCGGGACGCGAGCCGGTTGGCGCCGGGCGAATCGGGGCTGCTGGCGTTGGACTGGAACAATGGGAACCGGACCGTGCTGGTCGACCAGCGGCTCACCGGTCTGTTGGTGGGGCAGACGTTGCACACGACGCCCGCGGAGATTTACCGGGCGCTGATCGAGGCGACGGCTTTCGGGGCGTTGATGATCATCCGGCGATTCGAGGAGTACGGCGTGAAGGTCGACGAGGTCGTGAATTGCGGTGGGATTGCCGACAAGAACGCCTTGGTCATGCAGATTTATGCGGACGTGACGGGGCGTCCGATGAAGGTGTCGCGGTCGGGGCAGACCTGCGCGTTGGGAGCCGCGATCGCGGGGGCGGTGGTGGCGGGGGTGCACCCCGACGTGCCGGCGGCGCAGGCGGCGATGACGGGATTGAAGGCGAAGGTTTACCAACCGCGGCCCGCGGCGCGGGCTGTGTACGCGGAGATTGAACCCTTGTACCGATCGCTGCACGACGCCTTTGGGACGCGGGAATGGCGAGGGAGCCTCCACGACGTCATGAAACGCCTCATCGAGATCCGGTCCCGGGTTCGGAAGTAGTCGCGGCGCGTCCCGAACCCTTCGGAGGCCCGGTAGAATCCCGCCGGTTCAGCGCGACTCGTGGACCGTTCCCTCGAACCCCACCTCGATCTCGCGCGCGCCCGTGGGGATTCGCGCGGTGATTCGCCGCCCGCCGGGCCAGAGGATTTCGAGAGTGTCGGGCGCCGCGGGGCCGGGCATGTTCATGACCTGGATGGCGCTGTTTTGGGACCAATAGCCACTGCCCGCTTGGATCTCCCGAACGGGCCCCTTTGCGTTCCCTGACACGAGGCGCAATTGGGCTCCGAAACCGTCGATGTTTCCGTCCGGGCCCCGCAATCGGATGCGCAGACCCGGCCGGGCCCTGACGTTTCGGAGGACCCTGGGCGCGTCCGAGTTGACACCCACCGCCAGGTCGACACGTCCGTCGCGGTCGAAATCCGCCAGGGCGCATCCGCGTTGGTCGCCGAGGATCCGGATTCCGCTTTGGGCGGGGCTTCTGGGTTCGAGGCCGCCGGCTCCGTCGCCCTCCAGGTAGAGGCCGGGTGAGGGGTCCACGCGGGTTTCTCCGAGGCCGACCGCGAAGAAGTTCTGCGCGAGGAACAGGTCCTCGGCGCCATCGCCGTTGAGGTCCCCAACCGCGATGCCGTGGGCCGGCGCCCATTGGGCTTCGGACGGCAAAGGAATCGCTTCGTAACCACGGCCGCGGGGTCGGAAAAGGGTCGACGCCAGGGTGGTGACTTCGAGGACTGGAAGAGACGCGAGAGCGGCGCCGTAAATCTCGTCGACGCTTGAGCGGCCGTAGGTGGCGTAATCGGGAATCCGGGCGTGGAGGAACGGGAGGGCCGCTCGCGCCCAATTGAAGGTGAGGTCGGGGACTTCCTTTTCGAGGATTGGATCGAGTCGGGCCTCAATGAGATCGAAGGTTCCGTTGTCGTCGAGATCGCCGTGGCGCAGGCGGCGGGGGTGGGTGGACGTGGCTCGGGCGGAGCCGTTGAGGCCCCAGTTGGAGGCGACGATTTCGAGTCGTCCGTCGCCGTCAAAATCACCCGTCGCCACGCCGTTCCACCAACCGGTGGCGGCTGCGAGCCCCAGGGCTTCGGTCCTGTCGTGATACCGACCCCCCTCCCGTTCAAGAACGCGGATCGGGGACCAGTCGATGGCGAGGACCAACTCTGGAGTGCCGTTCGAATCAAGGTCGGAGAAGACGGCGCCGCTGACGCATCCGAGTTTTTCCCAGCGTTGGAGTGGCACGAACCGTCCATTGTCATTCCGAAAAAGCACGGAATCGGCTGGTTCGGGATAGCGGCCCGGGACGGCTCGGCCGCCGACGAAGAGGTCGAGATCGCCGTCCCCGTCGATGTCGGCAAGAGCGAGCGGGCCGCAGGCGAAGGGGAATCCCGGGAGGCTGTCTCCGGCGACGCGGCGGCCGAGATCGGTGATGCGGATGAGACCACCCTGGTGGGAGGCGTCCTCGACGTTGGAGGAACCCGCGATGAGGGAATCCCGGACACCCAGCACGCTGGTCTGATCGCGGGCGAGCGGGCGGTGGAGGGGGGCATGGGTGACGCGGGCGAACGCGGTTCCCCCGAGATTGGTGAGGACGATGGGAAGGCCTCCTCGGCCGTTCCCCACGATGAGGTCATCCCATCCGTCGCGGTTGATGTCGTGCCAGGCGATGCCCGGGCCGAGCCGGTCAAGATGTCGGGACAAAAGAGGCTGCCGGACGGATTCGTCGAAGGGTTCTTCGACGTGGCGGACGGTGGGGATGCCGGCGAAATCGGCGAACAACGGGCGGGCGGGCGGCGGGGTTCCGGCAACCTCCGGGGCGGCCTGTTTCGGGGCGGTTTCCTCGTCGATGGCGTAGAGGTGGTTGGGTTTGGCGTCGATGACGCTTCGCCGGCCGGTCCGCCATTTCACTTCGATGCGGAGGGGTCCCGTGGCCGGGGATGCGGAGAACGAGCGCTGGGTCTGGTCGCCAGAGAGGTACCGGCCCCCGGCCACGACTTCCTGGCTTTGGACGACGGGACCGCCCAGGAGTGTGATCACGGCTCCGATGCCCGCCGTGTTCGGGGAAGCTCCTTTGAGCCGGACCGCGACACGCGGGGCGGTGGTGTCGTTGCGATACAGACCGGGCGCGGCGAGGAAGTTGTTCACCACGACGTCCATGTCGCCGTCGTTGTCGAGGTCGGCGAGGGCTATGCCGTGGGAGATTCCGGGCGTGTTCCAGCCCCAGGCGGCGCCGGATTCCTCGAAGGTGCGATCGCGGCGATTGCGGTAGGCGATGTTCGGGGTTTCGAGGGCCGGGAACCGCCCGATCCACTCCCGGATTTCCTGACGCGAGAGGGTCCTTCCCATCCGGAAGGCCTCCATCCGATCGGTGGCATCCGCGTTCTGAAAATCGCGAAGCACGCCATTGCCGACGAGGATGTCCTCGAATCCGTCGAGATCGACGTCGAGGAAGACGGGTTGCCAGGCCCAATCGGACGCTTCCACACCGGCGAAGTGGGCGATTTCGGAGAACGTGGTGTCTCCGCGATTGAGGAGGAGTGTGTTGCGGCTGACCTGGAGGCGATCGTACGCGAGTCCCGGCGGGGGGCGTGGGGTGGTGGATGCGCGCTGCCCCAATTGGACATGTCGTTTGACGTGATCGGGGCTCAGCATGTCGACGACGAAGAGATCGACGTCCCCGTCGCGGTCGATGTCGGCGCCGTCGACACCCATCGAGGAGGCGCAGATGGTCTGGAGCGCGTCGCGTGGGAGTTCCCGGAACCGGCCCGATCCGTCGTTGATCCAGATCCGGTCGGAGGAGGCGAAATCGTTGCAGACGTAGAGGTCGGGCGCCCCGTCGCCGTTGAGGTCGCGGAACTGCGCGGAAAGACCCCAGTCGCGGGGAGGTTCCTTCAGGGGAAGTCCGTCCTCGTCCAGGAAGGCGCCTTGGGTGAACGGGACATGGACGAAGCGGCCTTTTCCGTCGTTTTGGTAGAAATGATCCGCGAGTCCGCGTTCGACGACGGCGCCAAGGGGCGAGACTTCGAAACGGTCGGACCAAGGGGGCGCGGACGCGGGTTGGCCATTGACTTCGATCACGACCGGCCAGCGGTCGATGATCTGGATCTTGAAGCGGGTGGCGGGTTGGTCGGCGATCGTGTCGGGCCGGTAGTGCGCGACGTAGAGATCGAGGTCGCCGTCGCCATCGGTATCCGCGAGGGCCATGGAGGTGCCACCCGGGGTGGGTTGGAGACCGGACGCGGCCGTGGCCTCCTGGAACCGGCCCCGGCCGTCATTGAGGAAGAGTCGGATTCCGTGGTCGAGGGCGGTGACGAGCAGGTCCAGGTCTCCGTCGTGATCGACGTCCGCGAAGGCGGCGCCGGTGGAGTCCTGACCGGGGCAGTCGACGCCCGCGGAGTGCGAGATGTCCTCGAACGCCCATTGGCCAAGGTTTCGGTAGAGGGCGTTGGGGGTTTCGAGCCCGCAGAAGTAGAGGTCGCAGAGCCCGTCGCCGTCGACGTCGCCGGCGGCGACGCCGGAGCCGTTGAGGAGATTGCGATTGAGGAGGGAACGGTCCTTGGAAGCGACGTTGGTGAACGCAATGCCGAGGGCGGCGGTGTCGAGGCGCACGAATCCGGGCGCTGCGCGGCCGGTGATCTCGGGGCGCAGGGTGCGGAAACCGGCGTGCGATTCCCAAGCCTGCGGGGCGGCCGTGGCGGTGAACGCGGATGCGCAGGCAATGGCGAATGCGATCGCGATGAAGGAGCGGAGGGAAGCGGCGACGTGGCCGGATGGTCTGTGGAAAGGGTTGGGGGGCGTTCCGTGCGACATCGGGGAGTCTGACGGCATGGGGTGGAGCACGCCTGTTGATTGAAGCGCAAAACTGGGGTCGCAACCACGGAAGAAGCGGTTTCGATCGGGGTGGTGGCGGCGCGAAAAGGCCGGACCCGGGTGAGCGGGTCCGGCCATGAATGAATCAACGAACCGCCGGCGACGGCCTACTGGCGGATGCGTCCGTAGATCTGCGATCCGGTGGCAGTCAGGACGGCGGGGCTGGCGGCGCCGGGGACATCGGTCCAGGGACCGGCGACGCTGGGAGCGCTTTGGAGGGTGCCGCCGCCGGTCCAGTGGACCGTGATGGAACCGTTGGCGTTCCGGGTGACACTGGTGAAGCGCGGGGCTTCGCCGGCGGTGGGAACGAGGATGATGTAGTCGAAGTCGCCGCTTCCGACGTTGATGCGGACCGTTTGGACTCCGCCCATGGGGACGCTGGCGATGGCGCCCGCGGAGTTCTTCATGGGGACGAGTTCATTGCGTCCCCAGCCGCCGGATCCCGGGGCGTTGAAGGTTCCGAGGCGTTCCACGGACTGATTCGGTTGGGTCGGGTCGGAGGTGACCCGATCCAGGGATCCGGTCAACTGGCCGGGGGACCGACCGTCGTACGACAGGGCGGCCCAGACGTTGAAGGTCCCCTGGGGGAATGTGCGCGTGTAGTTCTGCCATTCGCCGGGGGCGACCCAGCCGATGCGGAAGTTGGCGGACGCCTCGAACCAGCCGCGTTCGATCGCGTACCGACTGGAGCCCGTGCCGATGTTGATCTCGTTCTCGCCGTTCTCGTCGAGTTCGGTCCGGTACAGGTCGGAGTCGTTGCCATCGGCGTTGTTGTAGTCGACGCCCTTGACGGCGGAGAGCCCGGCATAGGCGCCGCCCACGTAGGGCATGACGTCGACGTCGAGGGTTTCGGTTCCCTTCTGGGGATTGGTTTTGCCTCCGGTGACACCGTCGTCGGAGTAGTTGAAGTCCTCGGCCTCGATCACGAAGATGCCGGTTCCGGGATAGGGGACGACGACGTAGACGCCGGTCGCCTGAACCTGCTGCGGCGGGTTGCTGGTGTCGGCGAAGCTGAGTTTCCAGGGATGCTCCCCGGCTGGGTAGGTGGTCCCGGAGAGATCGAGGTGCACCGTGGCGCCGGTGTCGGTCTTGGTGACGACGGCGCGGGTCGAGACGTCCTGGCCTCCCAATTCGACCTTCACCGTGGCGGGATCGACCTTGGAATCGGTGTCGGCGAGCACCCAGTCGAGCACCACGTTGGTCTTGGTTCCGCTGTCCTGGGGGATGCTCGCGACGGTCGGAGGCGGAGGCGACGCCGGGCTGAACATCAGGAAGTTGAAGTCGCCGCTGCTGAGATTGAAACGGACGGTGTTTTGTCCGACGAGTTTGACGATGGCGGTGGCGCCGGAAGCCGTCTTCATCGGGACGAGGTTGTTGTTGCCCCAGCCGCCGGAACCCGGTCCGGAGAATTGTCCGAGGCGTTCGGTGGTTTGGGTGTCGGTGCCGACGCCGTCCGTGACGCGATCCAGGGTTCCCGAGAGCTGGCCATCGCCGGTGTCGCCGTAGGAAAGCCCGGCGAACACGCTCCACCAGCCGGTGCCGGTGCTGGGAAAGGTGCGGGTGTAATTCTGCCAGTCGCCGCCGCCGACCCATCCGATGCTGTAATTGGCGGTCGTCGAGTAGGTGAGACGGTCGGAGCTCCCGATGCCGGGATTCCCGCCCAGGCCGTTGCCCGCGGCGGCTCCGTTGTTGGCGTACATGCTGATTTCATTGCCGCCGTCCGGATCGGTTTCGGTCCGGTACACGGAACCGTCCTCCGCGTCGTTGTTGTTGTAGTCGATTCCCTCGATCGCGGAGAGGCCGTCGTAGGCTCCTCCGAGGTACGGCATGACATCGACATCCATGCCTTCGACGCCCTTCTGTGGATTGGTCAGACCGCCGTCGTAGTCGAAGTCCTCGCCTTCAATGACGAAGAGAGGCGTGTTGACGATCCCGCTGTTGAACGTCCAGGAGACGGTGCGCGGGCCGTTCGAATCCGAGTAGGTGAGTTCCGCGGTGTAATCGGTGCCTGGAAGGAGCCCGCCACTGTAGGTGACCTGGGTCCGGCCGCCGGTCTTGGTGGCGAGGACGCTGACGTCGGCGCCATTCAGTTTCATCGTGATGCCCGTGGAGCTGACCTGGGTGCCGGCGTCGACGAGGGTGGCTTCGACGGTCCTGGCCTGGAGCAGGGACACGGCTCCCGCGGCTGGCTTGACGTTCTGGACGTACGCGGGAACCGCCGCCGTGGGGAGCTGATAGGCCTTGATCGCCTGGGCATTCGCGGCGGTGTCGTTGACGAGGACGCGGGTGCCGTCGGGGGTGAGGACCACCCATTCGATGTTGGCGTCGCCGCTCCCTTCGTACCACAGCGTGCTGAAACCGTAGAAGCCGGGTGCCTCGATGAAGAAGGTGAACTCGGTGTCGCTGGCGCCGCGGCCGCCCTCGAATTCGCCCAGTTTGATCGCGAAAACGTCCACGGGATTCCTCCCGGCGGTCGTGGTGAAGCCGTCGTCGCTGTTGACGATCATGGTGTAGGTGCCCGCGCTCGGGAACTCGAGGGCGGTCACGGCCATGGCCGCCACGTTGTCGGTGCTGGCGGTGTTGCCCGGAATGCCGGGCAGGCCGAGGTCGGGCGTGAAATTTCCGAATGATCCGCCGTCGAACTCATTGAAATTGATGACATTGGCGACCTTGAACTCGATCGGCGCGGTGGCCGGGTTGGGGGCGGACGCCGCGCCGCTGGCGCCGCCGACGGCGGCGGGATCGGCGACATTGTTGCCCAGCAGGCCGGAGAGCTGATCGATGGCGCGCGCGCGGGTGGTCGCCAACGCGGTCGCGGAATCCACCTGGTGAACCCGCCAGGCGAAGCCGCGCTGATTGGTGTCGATGGCGCTGCTCGGAATCGCCAGGGAGGCCGGGACGACCGTGTAGTCCGGGGTCGTCACGTTGAAGTTCAAGGTCACGGACGTGGCCGCCGTTCCGTACTTGTACGTCAGCGCGACCGCGTGGGAACTGCCCGAAGTGAGCAAGGATGTTCCGGCGAAGATGAACGTGGTGATGTCGCCCGATTTCGTCGCCGTCCCGGGAGCCGGCGCGGAGTCGAAGGTCGCCTGCACGGACGCGGGATCGACGGCGGCTCCGGCGGCGTCTTGAAGCTGAACCACAAATCCCTGGGCTGTGGGGCGGACTCCGGCGATGGCGGGAGCGGTCTGCGCGAAGGTCTCGATCCGGACATCGTCGATCCAGTGGTTGTTGTTTTCTCCGCCGGTCCGGGCTCCGAAGGCAAACCGGCCGCTGGAGATCGGCGCCAGTCCGAGGGGCAGGTCGTCAAACACAGGGTTCCCTTTGAAATCCACGTCGAGAAGTCCGTTGCGGTACTCGATGCGGACGTCGACGAAGGAGGCGCCGGTCAGGATGCCAGCGGAGGACTCGTCCTTCGGGAACTTCACCGAACCCAGGACCTGACCCGCGCGTTTGACTTCGATCGCGGGCGCCTCGCCACCGCCATTGTCGTAGATGTCGAACGCCACGGTGAGTCCGGAGCCCTGGCCTTCCTCGCTGATCGAACCGCCGCTGAGGTCGTCGGCGAAATTGAAACTGAATCCGTCGGCGGCATTGCCGCTTCCGCCACCCATTCGGAGTTTGAACGTCGCGGCGAACCCGCCGACCGGGGATCCGGCGTCGAGATCCTCGATGATGACCGCGGATTGCTGGTCGTTGGCCGCGTCGGTCAGGCTGATGTAGCCGGAGCCGCCGACGCCGCCCGAAGCGACCCACTTGGCGGGATCGATGAGGGTGACGACGCCGGAAGGGTCGGAATTGAAGTTGTTGTTGAATAGGCCCGCGTGACCTGGGAGGGCAAGGCAAGCCCCGGCGAGGGTGCCCAAGCCGGTGCGGAGGAGGAGGGACCGTGGGGAACGGCGATGTGGCTTCATGCGTGCTTCGATGACGATTGCGGTTGTCCTTTCATCGTTCCCACGGGATGCGGCTCCGGACGCCATGGCGTGGCGGTCGCTGGAGCGGCCAGTCGACAGGAGCCCGCGGAGCGGAATTCCATGGACTGCGGCGAATCCGAAAGGGAACGGCCGTCAATCAAGCGTGCCAACTTACAGTTGTAAATGGCGAAACTCGGATTCCGGAAAGGTATTAGGAGGATTCCGATTGCCCGGGAGCATTAGGAGCCGGCTCTTCACGGCTTGAACCGTGCTATCTCCGAAGGGCCGCGCCTGCGCCGGACGCTTGGATGCGCATGCCGTGGACGCCATCGGGGATTGGCGTTCGCGTGGTGGAGCCACCGGGCCAACGGACCTCCACGGCGATGGGATGCTCCGGGGTGGCGAGAACCTGGGTGAATGCGTCCTGCGACCAGTACCCGGAGCCGGCCTGGATGGCGCGCGCGGGGCCGAGACCTTTCTCGAACACGACGCGGATCACGGCCCCGACGCCGCCTTCATGGCCAGTGCCTTCGGAACCCGCGAGACGGATTCGAAGGCCGGGTCGGCTGTTCCGGTTCCGGAACAGGCGGGTTGGACCGTGGTTTTGGGCCACCGCCAAATCGGGACGACCGTCCCCGTCGAAGTCCGCGATCGCGCAGCCCCGTTGTTCCCCCGTGATCCGAATTCCGCTCCGCCGGCCCGGCACGGCGATGAAGCCACCCTCGCCATTCCCTCGAAGCCAGAGCCCCTGGCCGCCGTCGTACCGGGAAGCTTCCGCAGTCACGCCGAAAAAGTTCTGCGCCAGGAACAGGTCCTCGGATCCATCGCCATCGAAGTCGCCCACCGACACGCCGAACGCGGGCGCGAACTGGGCTTCGACAGGGAGGGGAATCGCTGAGAAGCGTTCCCCGCGGTTGAGGAAAACCGTCGAGTCCAGCGTGTCGACGGCCAACTCGCGCGCGTCCCGGAAGTGGGGTCCCAGGACGGCGGCGATGTCGGCCTCGCCGTAGGCCCTGTAGGTCGGGAACTTCGCGCGGACGAAGGGCAGCGCGCTGGAGATGGTCTCGAAATCCTGGGTCGGAACAATCCCGCCGGATTCCGCATCCAGGATTCCCTCCAGCGATTCGACGGTCCCGTCTCCGTCGATGTCCACATAGACGATGCGCGCCCTGGGCGACGCCTGAGAGGGGTAGGGGGAATTCCGTCCCCAGTTGGACGCGACGAGATCGAGCCACCCATCGCCGTTGAAATCGCCGATGGCCACGCCATTCCAAAGGCCTCGCGAATCTCCGAATCCCCACGCCGCAGTCGTTTCGATAAGCCGCTTCGAATCGCACCGGAAGGTTCGTACGGGCCCCCAATGGCAGGCGAGAACCAGCTCGACATGGCCGTCGCCGTCGAGATCGCCGAAGACCGCGCCACTCACCAGGCCCACCGTATCGAGGGTTGAGGAACGGCTGGCGTCCAGGATGAGGTTTCCCTGGAAGTTGGTGTAGATCCTCGAGGCGACCGACTCGGGATGGCGTGCCGCGGCCAGGCGTCCCCCGACGAAAAGATCGAGGTCACCGTCGCGATCGATGTCTCCGACCGCGATCGGGCCGGCGCTGGCGGACACGCTGGCGCCCGTCGGCGGGAGTGCCAGGGTGTCGGAGTTGGTGTCCACGTGACGGACGAGGCTGGGGCCGGAAGCGGGGTTTTCGTAGTTGGACTCGGCAAAGAGCAGGCCGACCGGGCCCTCCGACGCCGGCCAAGCGGCGAACCCCGCCTGGTCGCGTGGATGGGTTTCGGATTCGAGCCGGGAGAAGGCGCCTCGCCCATCCCAGCGGAATCGCGCCATCCGGCCTTGTGCGCCGGTTCCGACGATCAGGTCCTCCGGGCCTTGTCCGTCCTTTCCGGAGGGAACCCAGGCGACGCCCGGCCCCAATCGGCTCCAGCTGTGGGTGAGGAGTGGTTGGCGGGAGATGTCATCGAACGGGGGATCCGCGTGAACGTGGTTCAGGAGATGGCTGACATCCTCGAAGAGAGGTTCGGGCTCGGGTTTCCGCGGAGGCTTTGGCGCGGCGCCGGATTCATGGATCTCGTAGAGCGCGTTGGCGGTGACGTTGGAAACCACCGTCCGACGTCCGTCGCGCCACGCGACCTCGATCCGAATGTTGTTGTTCGTACTCGAGGCGGCGAACGTTCGGATCGAGTCGTCGGAGGAAGCGTAGCGGCCGCCGGACATCATCTCCTGACTCTGGAGGGGCACCGGGCCTCCATGGAGTTCGATACGCGCGCCGATGCCCTGGGTGTTGGGCGGGAGGCCTCGCAGCCGGATCGCAAGGCGTGGCGCGGAGGAGTTGTTTCGGAACAGACCGGCCTCGTCGTTGAGGTTGTTGACGACCACGTCGAGATCGCCGTCCCGGTCGAGGTCGCCCAACGCCATGCCCTGAGAGACCCCGACCCAGTCGAAGCCCCAGGCGGCTCCGACCTCTTCGAAGGTCAGGTCGCCGCGATTCCGATAGGCGAGGTTCGCGGTCCGCAGCGGCGGGAATCGCGCGAGCCGTGCTTCAGCCGATTCGCGTTCGCGGACGAGGGAGATTTCGCGGAGCACGTCGGCGTCCTGGACGTCGTGATGGTTGCCGTTGGCGACGAGGAGGTCCTCGAACCCGTCGAGGTCGACGTCGAGGAAGACCGGGCTCCAGGACCAGTCGGTGGCGGACACTCCGCTGAGTTGGGCGATCTCGGCGTAGGTGCCGTCGCCGCGATTGAGGAACAGCGTGTTGCGCGGGACTTCCGGCTGGAAACCGGGATCGTCGATGGGGAGGCGGACGCGGCCCTGCAACATTTCCGGGCGCTGCCGTTTCCGGTCGCTTTGCCGGCGGCTGAGCATGTCCACGACGAAGAGATCGTCGAAACCGTCGCGGTTGATGTCGGCGACGTCGACGCCCATGGATGCCAGGCTCATGTTCGGAAAGGCGCCGCGTTCCGGGGCGCGGAAGCCGCGGGACTCCCGGTTGAGCCAGACGCGGTCGAGGGACTGGAAGAAGTCGTTGCAGACATACAGGTCCGGGCTCCCGTCATGGTTCAGGTCCCGGAAGAGCACGCTCAGACCCCAGTCGCGGGGAGGAGCCGCGAGGGGATTCCCGTCGGGATCGACGAAGGCGCCGTTCGTCCAGGAAACGGGCGCGAACCCTCCGGAGCCGTCGTTGAGGTAGAGGAAATCGCGCTCACCCAACTCGAGAACCTCCACCGAACCGTCCCTGGGCTGGATGGGGACGAAGCGGTCCTCCGGTGTGACGACGATCCGGCCGCCGATGTTGCGGGCTTCGACCTTCAACCCCGGGGGTCGGTCCCGGTAGGTGTCCGTCCGGTAGTTGGTGACGTAGAGGTCGAGGTCGCCGTCGGCGTCGATGTCGGCCAGCGCCATGGATGTGGCGCCGAACCGCCGGACGAGGCGGGTGTCGGTTCGTTCGGTGAATCGGCCATGGCCATCGTTGCGAAACAGGCGCGTCCCTCCTCCGATGGAATTCACGAGAAGATCGAGGTCCGAGTCGCCGTCGACATCGGCGAGCGCGCAGCCCGTGGAGTACTGGTTGGGGCACTCGACGCCGGCGATTCGGGTGATGTCCTCGAAGCGCCATCCGCCGAGATTCCGGAACAGCGCGTTCGCCCCCTGCATCCGGCAGAGGTGGATGTCGCACCAACCATCACCGTCGACGTCCCCCAGGGCGACGCCCGAGCCGTTCTCGAAGACCCGATTGGTGGCGACGATCCGATCCGCGAGGTGGTTGGTGAAGGCCAGTCCTGTGGCCGCCGACGCGAGCCGGGAGAACCCGGGACGTCCTCCCGGGTGGACTTGGAGCGGAAGCCGTCGATGCCCGGCGCCGGTCTCCCAGACGGGATCGCCTCCCGACGCGGCGATGATTCCCGCGAATCCCGCTAACCAGGGAAGGAGGCGTCGCGCCACCGACGTCCATCGGCATCCGCCCGGGGTTCTCGGGTGCCGACGCGGATTGGGGTCGCAAAGGAAAAGGAGGGGGAGGTTGCAAACGGTTTCGTTCGCGGCATCGGATCGTTTTCGGAGCGGGGAAGGCGCCATGTCGGAGTGGCCTACCGAAGGGTGTTTCGAAGGATGACCGCGGAGGGACCGTTCTTTTCCCAGGTCCGAGTCAGGAATCCGGGCGCGGCGGTGGGTCCCCGGATGTACGAGCCCAGAACGAGGTCGATGTCGCCGTCGCCATCGATGTCCCCCGCATCCAGGGTCAACCAGCGACCGGCGATGCATTGCTGGAATGTCGTCGGGGCGAAGTTCCACGCGCCGCGGTTCTCCAGGTGCACGAAACTCTCCCGGGGCGACCGTTCGTAGTCCGGGAAGTACGAGATCGCGGCGATGTCGAGGTCGCCGTCGCCATCGAAATCACGCGCCAGGGCTTTGGTGGCGCCATTCAGAGGAAAGAACCAGGCGGCGGTTTCGTCGAACCGTCCGCCTCCGAGTCCGCGGTGGATCCGGAGTCCGTGGTACCGCTTGGGTGGGCTGGTGAACTCGCCATTGTCGCCGTTCGACACGAGCAGGTCGTCACGGCCGTCCCGGTCGATGTCCGCGATCTCGAAATGGTTGTGGCCGTGCACCGGGGGGCGCTGGAAGACGGGGACGGACTGGAAGGTCCCGTTTCCCGCGTTGGTGAAGACCTGGAATGTTTCGCTTTCCTGGGCCATCAGGAGAGCCAGATCGATCGTGCCGTCGCCGTCGAGGTCGCGGGCCAGACTGCGGATCGCGCCGGATTTCTCGATCAGAATCTCTTCGCGGAATCGGTCGTCGCCGAGATTGCGGAACCACGAGAATCGCCCGCGATGGTTCCCGAACAGGCACATCGCGACATCGGTGTCGCCGTCGCCGTCCAGGTCCGCGAATTCGGAGTGGGCCACCCTCGGAAGCTGGTTCACGAGGACCTTGGCCGCGCCGAATCCGCGGCCGTCCCTGGGAAAAAAGACCAGGGAACCCTTCTGTATCTCGGACGGCAGGAAACTGCCGACACAGGTCACGAAGAGGCCGTGGGTCGTTTCCTCGACGCCCACCGCGACCTGATCCAACGCCAGGGCATCGGTGCGCCGGCCTTTTTCGTCGAGCAGGACGAGGCTCCGTGCGCCTTCGTCGGCGAGATACCATGTCCGGGTCAGCGGACCCACCTGGACCAGAGTCGTGAGGGCCGGGGAAAAGCGGGTCCGGGCGGGTTCGAAGCGAAAGCCGGGAAGACCCAGGCGGATGTCGGGTCGGGGGTCCTGGGGGATGGGTTCCACCGGTGCCCGGGCGAGGTAGTAGTCCACGATGGCGTCCCAATCCGAGCGCGGGATCAGGGGTTCCTTCGGGTAGATCCCCAGGCTGCGAAGGAGTTCGCCTTCGGGCGCCGACGAGTAGTCCGGCGGCGACACCCCCAGGCGGGTTTCCATGCGGGGGAGGATCTGCACCTCCCAGGTCGTGCGATCGAGCAGATCGGGCTCGGGGAACTGATGACAGCCGGAGCACACTTGGCGGGCGATCCGTTCACCATCGGGGATTGGTTTGGAATCCGATGGGACGGATGGGACGGTTGGGACGGTTGGGACGGACGAGGGCGCGGGTTCCGCTTGCGCGGAATGGGCTGCGAGGGCCGGGGTGCCGGCGAGGAGGAGGGCGAACGGGATGGCGAGGAGGGGTGTGATGGAGGAAGTCGTGCCGCGACGGGGCGTTCCGACAAGCGGATTTTGCGGGGTGAATCCGAATGCGGGGCGTTCCGGGGAGGTCATTTGATTCCGAACCACTTTCCGCTGGAACCCGCGCAAGGGGCTTGGGAGCCTGAAAACCCATGAAGTACATCTTCGTGACGGGTGGCGTGGTGAGTTCCCTGGGCAAGGGACTGACCGCGGCGGCGCTCGGCACGCTCTTGGAACATCGGGGCGTCAAAGTTGCCCTTCAGAAATTCGATCCCTACCTGAACGTGGATCCGGGGACGATGAGCCCCTACCAGCACGGGGAGGTCTACGTTCTCGACGATGGTGCGGAAACGGATTTGGATCTTGGTCATTACGAACGATTTACGAAAACGAAGCTCACGCGGTTGAACAACCTGACCAGTGGGCAGGTTTACCAGACCGTCTTGAACAACGAGCGCGAGGGGAAATACCAGGGAAAGACGGTTCAAGTGATCCCACACGTCACTGGAGAGATCCAGGAACGAATCCAGATGGTGTCGGAGATGACCAAGGCGGACGTGCTGATCACGGAGATTGGGGGAACGACGGGTGACATCGAGGGGTTGCCGTTCCTGGAGGCGATTCGTGAATTTGCCCAGGACGTGGGACCGCACAACGCGATCTTCCTGCACGTGACCTACGTGCCGTTCATCAAGGCGGCGGGGGAATTGAAGACGAAACCGACCCAGCAGTCGGTCGCCAAGCTGCGGGAAATCGGTATCGCCCCCCA
>JBFWOK010000030.1:0-48410 GCA_050250555.1 Limisphaerales bacterium | reverse complement strand
ACCACTGGACGCAAGGTGAAAACCTTAACGATCTCAAAGAGCATCTCCGGGACCTGCTTCACACGTTCAACACGGACCAGATTCCCGGGATCAGGAAGGTTGAGGAAACAGGGGGCTATCGTCGAGGAATCAGCGACGGTTGATCCCTTCTCCCTTCAGATCTCTGTGCTCTCGGTGTCCTCGGTGGTTCACCTCTCCTCCGTGGGATCCGTCGATGTGTCCTTGCCTGGTTTTCACCACAGAGCACACAGGGGACACAGAGGAATGCTGAGAAGCGCTGGGAACGGCACGAAGGACCCAGGCACCATGCAGCGATGATCAGTCCTCGGCCCGGTGGCCGCTCGGCGCCATTTTCACGAGGCGCGGCATGAATTCGCCGAGCACGTCAACGAGGTCCTGCTGGGCGGCCATGACCTGGTGGATGTCCTTGTAGACCATCGGCGCCTCGTCGAGTCCGGCGGACAGCAGATGAACGTGCCGTTCCCTGAGCAGGCGGTTGACCTTCTCCCACTCCACCGTTTCAAGCGCCTTCGTGCGGCTCATGACGCGGCCCGCGCCGTGGGAAGCGGAGTTGAGCGACTCGGGGTTGCCGCGGCCGCGGACGAGGTATCCGGGGGACGCCATGGATCCCGGGATGATGCCAAGCACACCGTCACCGGCGGGGGTGGCGCCCTTGCGATGCACGACGACGTCGCGTTCGGCGCCTTCGATCGTGTGGCGTTCCTTCCAGGCGAAATTGTGGTGGTTCTCGACGTCGAGCAGGACTTCGGCGCCGAGGTGGGTCGCGATGTGCTGGTGGATGAGCGCGTGATTGGCGGCGGCGTAGCTTCCCATCAGTTCCATGGCGGCCCAATACTCCGCGCCCTCGGCGGAATCGAGGGGCAGCCACGCGAGGTGCTTGTGTTCCCGCGGGAGATCCGGGTGCTGTTCCATCGCGCGCTTGCTGTAGAAATCGCACACCGAAGCCCCGGTGCCGCGGCTTCCGCTGTGACTGAGCAGGGCGACGTATTCGCCGGGCGCGAGCCCGGCCACGGAGGCTCCGCCTTCGAGAGGGGCGGGTACGGTGAAGACTCCGAACTCGACGAAATGATTCCCGCTGCCGCTCGTTCCGAGCTGGGACCATGCCCGGTCGCGATTGTTGCGCGTCGTGGCGCAGACCGACCAGTCGGCATCCATCACTTCATGCTGCCTGCGTTCCTCGAAATGGGCGCCGATACCGAACCGCGTCTCCTCCTCGATCGCGCGGATGAGCCGGTCGCGGCGCCGGTCGATCTCGCGCACGGGCCAGTCGAGAACGGTCAGTTTCATCCGGCAGGCGATGTCGACGCCGACGGCATACGGGATCACGGCGTTCTCGGTCGCGAGGACGCCGCCGATCGGGAGGCCGTAGCCGACATGGGCGTCGGGCATGAGGGCGCCGGCGACGGAGACGGGGAGTTGGCAGGCGCGGGCGAGCTGATTGACCGCCTCGGGTTCGAGGCCTTCGCCCCATTGCTTCCAGGGCGCCGTCGAAGCACGGATGACACGGGAAGATCGGAGGAGAGCCTGCGCGAACTCGCCGCGGAGTTCGTCGTCGACGAAGCCGGACGGCGCGCGGACGACGGCCTCGACCTCGGCGGCGAGGGCGGACTTGTCGAGGCCCTTGAGCACATACCGGCTGATGAAGTCCATGCCTCGGCGCATGCATTCGCCGGGGGGAACACCGAGTCGGATGAGGTCCTTCTGGTTCACGGGCGGGCGCGGGGATTCCGCGTTCAGTCGACACGGTCGAGGGAATCGCTTTCCCACTTCGACTTGGGCCGCGGATCCTGGTTGGGCCGGAGCATGCGTTTCTGGCGTTCGCGATCGCCGGCATTGCGGACGACCGGGATCGGCTGCTCGGTGTTGATGTCCAGGCCGGTGACGTACATGGCGGCGGAGCCGGTCATGGGAAGCGGGATGAAGTCCTGCACCTGCTGCAGGTTCCAGTTTTCCTGCTTCAGAAACTGTTCGACGGCGCCCATTTCCTTCTCGGTGCAACCGGGGAAGCTCGAGATGAAATAGGGGACCAGATACTGCTCCTTGCCGGCGTCTTCGCTGATCTCCTCGAACTTCTCCATGAACGCGGGGAAATCACCGGCGGGCTTCCGCATGCGCCGGAGCACGTCCGGATGCATGTGTTCGGGCGCGACCTTCATGTGGCCGGAAACGTGATTCTGGACGAGTTCCTTGAGGTACTCGGGCGTGCGGAGGGCGACATCCATGCGGATCCCGGACTGGACAAAGACGTGTTTCACGCCGGGCTGGGCGCGGGAACCGCGGAGGAGATCGAGGCCCTTCTGTTCGTCGATGCCGAAGTACGGACAGATCGTCGGCCAGAGACAGCTCGGCCGATGGCAGCTTTTGCACGGATCCACATGGCCGTTCTTGGCGCCGAAGAGATTCGCCGTCGGACCGCCGAGGTCGGAAACGGTTCCGCGGAACGTCTCGCTCTCGGTCAGCTTGCGGATCTCCTTGAGCACGGAATCGACGCTGCGGCTGGAAAGGAACTTGCCCTGGTGGAATCCGAGGCCGCAGAACGTGCATCCCCCGGGGCACCCGCGCGAGACGATGATGGAATCCTTGATGGTCGCGAATCCCGGGACCTTGGCCTTGTACGACGGGTGCGCGGCCCGCATGAAGGGCAACTCGTACAAGGCGTCGAGGTCGGGTCCATCGACCGGGAACGCGGGCGGTTCCTGGAAGAGCGCTCGGTCGCCGTGCATCTGGACGAGACGTTTGCCCGCGTACGGAGTCTGCTGCGCTTCGACCACCTTGGTGAGACGGAGCAGGAGTTTGTTGTCCGCCTGAACCTCCTCCCAGGACGGAAGGACGATGCAGTCCTTGAAGTCGGCCGTCGCCGTGGCCTTGGCTCCGAGGAAGAGCGCGGTGCCTCGGATGCCGGAAAGATCGCGGTTGCCGGCGCGGATGCGTTGCGAGATTTCACGGACCGCGACCTCGCCCATCCCGTAGACGAGGATGTCGGCTTTCGCATCCGCCATGATCGACGGACGCAGCTTGTCCTCCCAGTAGTCGTAATGAACAACCCGCCGCATGCTGGCCTCCATGCCGCCGAGAACGACGGGAAGACCCGGGAAAGCGCGGCGGGCCATCTGGCAGTACACGACCGCGGCGTGGTTCGGGCGTTTGCCGGGGGTGCCGCCCTCGCTGTAGACGTCCTCCTTCCGCTTGTGGCGGGCGGCGGTGTAGTTGGACAGCATCGAGTCGAGGTTCCCGGCGGTCACACCGCAGTAGAGCCGCGGACGCCCCATGATCTGGATGGATTCGATGTTCTTCCAGTCGGGTTGCGCGATGATCCCCACCCGGTAGCCCTCCGCCTCGAGCACCCGCCCGATCATGGCCGCCCCGAACGAGGGGTGGTCCACGTAGGCGTCACCCGTGACGATCAGAATGTCCAACTCGTCCCAGCCGCGAGCGTCCATCTCGGCTCGGGACATGGGAAGGAAGCCGGTGGTGTCGGCGGCTGGGGGCGTGTTCGTGTTCGGTACGGCCATGAGGCGGTCGCAGCATGGCCCAGGCATCGATTCGCTGCAAACCGAAGGAACCGGCGCTTGCCAGAGCGTCATAAACCCGGTACGCCAAAACGGTCCCCGAAGCCGCCGATCACTTTCCGACACGCAAATCCGCCGAAACGGAACACGCCCTCAACCGCGTCCACCCCTCCCACCGAGAAAGGTCTCCCAGGCCCATGAAAGCACCCCGCCTCGCCACCCGGTTCGACCATTTCCCCGGCGCCCACCGGTCCCGCCCCGGAGGGTTCACCCTGATCGAATTGCTGGTCGTGATCGCGATCATCGCCCTGCTGGCCAGCATGTTGCTCCCCGCGCTTTCGTCCGCGAAAGAAAAGGGTCGCGCCACCAAGTGCCTCAACAACATCCGCCAGATCGGACTCGCCTACACCCTCTACGGCGACGACAACGGCGACGACATGGTGACGCTGTACCTCTTCAACCGGGCCCCCACGAATTCCCTGTTCCCGGGCGAAGTGACCTGGTGGGTGGATCTGATGCGAGGCGCCCTGTCCGGAACCAACATCATCGCCTGCCCTTCCGTTCGGAATGGCTTCGGAATCGCCATGAACCACCCGGAACTCACCGCCTGGAGCACCGATTCCCGCCCGAAACTCTCCAGCATCAAGCGCCCCAGCGAGTCCGTCCCCACCGCCGATGCCGGGATCATCGCCAATCTCCGGGAGAAGGACCCGGATCAGTGGGTCGAGAAGCCCAACACGGCGTTCCTCTATTGGCGCACCCCCACAAACCGCGGCTGGTACGATTCCGAAGCCCAGCGACCCGTCGGCCGGCATCGCCGCCGGGCCAACATGGGGTTCGTCGACGGACACGCCGCCGTCACCCGGGTCAGCGCCCTCGGATTGCAGTTCTTCCCCGGGAAGGACGAGGAAGGGCGATCTGCCACGGGCGTCACCTGGCTCGGCGGCAACGAACGCTACGACCCGCGCTGGAGGTGGGATCGCGAATGATCCGACCTGATCCGACCTGACCTGACATGAACGGCAAAGCTTGGGCCCAGCTCGGGCTGGTCGCCTTCCTCCTCACCGCGGCCGGCATGATGTTCTTCCGGTCGTCGGACCGGACCCGGATCGACTTTCATCCCTACCAGGCCCTGGGAACTGTCGCCGGCGAGGAAGTCTCCAAATCCCTCGGAGGCCAGGGCACCATCGTTCTCGTCATTCCGGCACCCGGACCCGATCCGGACCCGGTGTTCGATTCCCAATTGGCCGCGTTCAAGGCGTCCTTGAAAGCCCACGGAAAGGTCGAGTTGACGGCGACCGTTCCCGTGTCGATGGACCCGTTCCAGCGGATGAGCACCGGAGGCGCCATGCCGCCCGACCAGTTCGCGGCGCTCCGCGCGCAACACCCCAACGCGAACGGCTACGTCCTTTTCATCGGCTTTCCAGCCCTGACCGGTTCCGAAATGGACGCGCTCAAGGGAAGCACGACCCGCCTGATGGTCGTCTCGGCTCCGCTTCCCGGGTACGAAACCCTGCTCGCCCGCCGCATTCTGGAGTTCGCCATCGTGTCGAAGACAGTTCCCGCCGATGAAGCTCCCCCTCCCGCCAAGACCACCCGCGAATTGTTCGACCAGGAATACCTGATCCTCAGGCCCGACAACGCCGGGGCGGAGTGAGAGCGTCATGCCCGAGGTTTTCATTTCCTACTCCCGGAAGGACGCCGACTACGCCGAGGTGCTCCGCGGACGCCTCCGGGACGCGGGCTTTTGCTCCTGGATCGACCTCGAAGGATTGCAGGCCGGCGAGGAATGGTGCCAGGAGATCGATCAGGCCATCCGGGATTCCGTCGCGCTGGTGGTGTTGCTCACCCCCGCGTCGCGCGCTTCAGCGTATGTCGCCTACGAATGGGCTTTCGCCCTCGGCGCCGGCGTCCGGGTCATTCCCATTCTCTGGATCGCCACGGATGTGCCGCACCGCCTGGCCAACCTTCAGCATCTCGACTTCATCGCCCCGGACAACCGGCCGTGGAAGAGCCTTCTGAACGCGCTCGAGGCGGCAACCCAGTCCCGCCCAACGCACGCCATCCGGATCGACCGATCGGCGCCGGCCCTCGTCAAACAATCGGCCGCGGCCCTGGACAGTCCGGAGCCAGGCGTCATGGAAACGGCCATGCGTCGCCTCGCGGAAATGAAGTCCCCGGAGGCGGATGACGTCCTGGTCCAGGCCTTGAACCACCCCTTGCCCGATGTCCGGATCGAGGCCGGACTCCACCTGGGTCGGCGGAAGGATCCGAGGGCGGTGCCGTGCCTGATCGAAGGGAATCGGCGCCGGCGCTGGCACTGGGAACTGGCCCGTCAGGTTGCCGCGGTCGGAAGCGCCGCGATACCCATCGTGCGCGAAGCGCTGAATGATCCGGTGCCCTGGATGCGGCGCGATCTCGTCTGGGCCCTGCGCCTGATCGACGACCCGGCGGCGGTCCCGGATCTGGTTCGGCTGCTGGAGGACTCCGACGCGGAGGTGAGGAAGGAGGTTATCCAAACCCTGGGCGGTCTCCGGACACCCGACGCTCTCCAGGCTCTGGTGGAACTTTCCGGCAAAGCCGACGGAGAAAATTGGCTTCTCGCGCTGGAAGCCTTGCAGAAATCGGGAACGGCCGAGGCCTTGGAAGCCGTTCGCAAGGCGGAGGCAGCCTTAGTCCTGGAATTGCGCGCGATGAACCACGGAAAACTGAGCCAGAGCACGCTGCCTAGAGGTGATCGGGTCGCCGCGATCCTGAAGGCCACCCATTCCGAATCCGCCCTCGCAGCCGCCAACGAATGGCTGGCCTCGATACCGGATTGAGACTACGGAACAAACACCCGGCTTGTCGAAAACAGGGTTTCGGTTCGAAATGGACGTCGAACCCCGCATCTCCCTGGAACCTTGTTCCCTCATGCGCATGAAAACGCTCTTCCGACTGACCTTCCTCGCTCTTCTCTTTTTCGGCTCGCACGCGGTTCAAGTTCGGGTTGACGGGGCCGAGGCGCCGCCTCCCCGAAGGCGGGCGGACGTGGAGGCCATCCTTCGGCAAGCTCCCAAACCCGAGGGTCCCTTGAAACCGCTCCACGTGCTGCTCGTGGCGGGCCCCAAGGACCACGGTCCCGGAGAACACGACTATCCGGCCTGGCAAAAGCAGTGGGCTCCCCTGCTCGCCAAAGCGGAGAACGTGAAGGTGTCGACCGCCTTTCCCTGGCCCACACCCGAGCAATGGGAAGGCGTCGATCTCGTCGTCTTCTACCTGAAGACCAAGTGGGACGCCGGTCAGCTCGCCCAGATCCGGAAGCACCAGGAAAAGGGCGGCGGAGTCGCCACCATCCATTGGGCCATCGGCTGCGACCAGGAATGGCACAACCACGCCCAACATTTCGGCATGTCCTACAAGTCGGCCTCGTATCGCCACGGGCACGTCGATCTCAAGGTCGCGCTACCCGACCATCCCGTCGCCCTCGGCCTCCCGAGGTCGATGGCGTTCGTCGACGAACCGTACTGGCCGTTCATCGGCGACGTCTCCAAGGTCCGCGTTCTGGCGACATCGGATGAGAAGATCTACCAGGGGGACGACCGCCGACGGAATCCCGGCGACGACACCGTTCAGACCATCCCTGTCTTCTGGACCTATGAGACCCCGGCCTCCTCGGCACGGGTCTTCGTCTCGATCTTCGGCCATTACATGTGGACCTTCGACGACCCGTACTTCCGGCTGCTGATGCTTCGCGGCATGGCCTGGGCGGCCAGGTCCCACCCGTACCGTTTCGACTCGCTCGCCACCGAAGGTGTGAAGCTCGCCGACTGAATGGGCCCCCGTGCATGAAGATCGGTTCCTCGACATTTCCAGCGTGGGAGATCGGCTCAACCGATTCACATCTGGGGGCTGGGTCGCTCCTAGCGGAGCTTAAGATTCATCATAGGCCGCGCGCCTATAGACAGGCCGGCCCTACGGGCCTACGGGCCTGCCCGTGGGCCAACCTGGCTGAAGCCCCGTCAGGGGCGACCCGTCTATAGCCGGCCGATACCCAATTTTCCCCCAAGCTCCGTAGGAGCGGCCCGTTCCGACGGCGCCTCACGCTGATACCCGGTGATCTCGCCCCATCCACTGAAATCGTCGAGGAACCTGAAGATCCCGTACGTCGGCTTTGGGGTCCCTCTGTTCATGGCCTGCCTGCTTTCCGGAGCGCCCATCCTCGCCGGCCCACACGCCGTCCACAAATCCGATGATCGGGGTCGGAATCGGTATCGGTATCGTTCAGGGTCCGACGCTCTGATCTCGGTTGAGAACCCGAGTGTCCCATTCGATTCCGATTCCGATTCCGACCCCGACAGCGACCATCGCTGACAGGCGTTCATCGCGAGAGCGCCGACAACTCGGATGAGCCCCGTCCGCGCCGCCGTCCTCCATTCCGATTGATTCGGGGTTGGCGGACGGCATCGTTCGGCCGGTCCGCCCACGAATGTCCTTCGTCACCGTCACGTTCGCCGTGATCCTGGCGGTCGTCTTCGGTCTCCATTGGGTCGGTCCGCGCAAGAATCCGGCCCTCGCCGCTACCTGGCAAAAGTGGGTCCTTCTCGTCGCCAGCTACGTCTTCTACGGGTGGTGGGACTGGCGCTTCTGCGGACTGATGCTGGTCTCGGCCCTGACCGGTTACCTCGTGGCCAACGCCATGGGCCGCACCGACCGCGCTCCGGTCCGCCGCCGCCTGCTTGCCGTGTCCCTGGTCGTGGACCTCGGAATTCTGGGGTTCTTCAAATACTTCGGCTTCTTCGCGGACACCTTCGCGCTCGCGATGGCGGGCCTCGGGATCGACGTCGATACCGCGACGACCCGCATCATCCTTCCGGTCGGAATCAGCTTCTACACGTTCCAATCGGTTTCCTATGTCATCGACGTCTACCGGGGCCGCGCCCCGGAACCCAACCTGGCCCTCCACGTCCTGTACCTGGCCTTCTTTCCCCAGCTTGTGGCGGGGCCGATCGAGCGGGCCGGCGACCTGCTCGGCCAACTTCGAGCCGCGCGACGCTTCGACCCGGAACTCGCGGTCTCGGGTTGTCGACTGGCGCTCTGGGGTGTCGTCAAGAAGGTGCTCTTCGCGGATCCGCTCGGTCGGGTCGCCGATGAAATCTTCGCGCGCGGCGTCGCCGCGTCGCCCCTGGAGATTGTCATCGCGACGCTCGCTTTCGCGTTCCAGATCTACGGAGATTTCTCCGGGTACTCGGATATCGCCGCCGGGGTCGGCCGCCTTTTCGGAATACGACTGAGCCGCAACTTCCGCTACCCGTACTTCGCGCGCGATCTCCGGGATTTCTGGCGGCGGTGGCACATCACCTTTTCGTCATGGCTGCGGGACTTCGTCTTCATTCCGCTGGGCGGGAGCCGCGGACCATTGCGAACGACGCTGCGGAACATCCTGTTGACCCTGCTGCTCAGCGGACTCTGGCATGGCGCGGCGTGGCACTACGTCGCCTGGGGAGCGTGGCACGCCGCGGGATTGATGGCGGGCCGCAGGAGCTGCGCGGCCTCCGGCTTCGGAACGCGCCCAAATGCGGTCCGGTTTCCACCGTGGCTCGCGGAGTTGGGGCGCGTCGGCGCGACGTTCGCCTTTGTTTCCCTGGGTTGGATCTGGTTCCGCGCGCCGGACCTCGGTGAGGCGGCGGCTCTCTTCGGAAGGCTTCTTGGCGGCTGGCGGGAAGCGAGCCTGACCGACCTTCACGCCCACGGACGCGTCCTCGCGGTCATTCCCCTGTGGATGGCGGTTGAATGGCTGGGAAGGGACCGTTGGGACCCCATCGCCTGGGAGCGGGTCGGGCGACGATGGCGGTGGCTCGGCTACACCGGCCTCGTCTGGTGCGTCCTCCTTTTCGGACCGCGCCGGATGACGGAGTTCATCTACTTCCAATTCTGACACGAAGCCCGATGAGAACATTCCTACTTCGGGTGGCCGGCTTCCTGACTCTGCAACTCGCGCTCGCTGGCGCGCTGATCGGAATGCGGGACGGATCAACCTCCAGGAACTACCTCGCCGAGGCGGTTCCGAAGCATCGACTTCTGGAATCGACCCAGTCGCCCAAGGTGGTGTTGGTCGGAGGATCCTCGATGGCGTTCGGCATCCGTTCGGATCGGCTCGAGGCGGCGTTGGGCCGACCCGTCGTCAACATGGGACTGGCCTCGGGCCTCGGCCTGGAGTTCATGCTCGCTGAAGTCGAACCGCGGATGCGTGCCGGCGATACGGTGATTCTCGGCTTCGAGTACGACCACTTCGCGCGCGGGCCGAGAACCGGCTGGAAAAGTGGCACGGGGTTCGATCCCGAGATCCTGGCGCAGGTTCTCGTCTTCCGACCCGCCGGCATCGCCCATTTGGGTTGGCGGCACGCGCGGTCGATGATCCTCGAGCGAGGCCTGCCCATTCTCAGCCAGATTCTGAGGGAAAGCGCCGCCGACTTGGTGTCCACGGAAACCCGATCACCCACAACCTCCGAGGATCGCGGGTTCAATCGATGGGGTGACCATCTCCTGCCGGAGAGCATGGACGGAACCCCCGGAAGCCTCCGCCTGAGCCTGGTCGCGGACGAGCGGGGCTTTCCGAACGAAGCCGCGGTGCGAAGCGTGCGGGACTTCGTCCAGCGCATGAAGTCCATCGGCGTGACCGTCCTTTGGTCCCATCCGCCGAAGCCCGCCGCCGCGCTGACTCCCGGGCCGCTTCACCGGCTCGGGTCCGCGTTGCGGGAGATTCCGGGTCTCGAGGTGATGGATACCCCGGAAGAGCATGGGTATCCGGAAGCCTGGTTCCACGGCTCGCCGAATCATCTCACTTCCCGGGGAGCCGACGCGCGGACGGACCGATGGATCGCCCGGCTCACGGGCGGAATCGACTCAGGAACTCGTTTCCGGTTTCTCGCCCCTCGGAATCGCTCCACGGTCCCTCCATAGTTTCCCGGATTCCTCCACCATCAGCCGGTGGAACCTCTCCTCGGCCAGGGTCATGCGGTGCCCCGAGGGATACCCAACGACCCATTGGCGCTTCAAAGTCTTCGCCCCCAGCGGCCGCATCGCGAGGCTTCCCGCGGTCAATTCACCCGCGATCGCCCAAGGCGCCAGAATCGCCACACCCAGGTTGCGGGAAACCGATTCGGCGATCGCCCGGACGTGACCGACTTCCATCGCCACGAGGGGCGCGACACCCATTCCCCGGAAGTAACGGTCGACCAGCCGCGACGTGTTGCTTCCCCGTCGGTAGGCGATCATCGGTTCCTTCCGCAGATCCGCCTTCGAAAGCGTCCGGCTGTCGGACCACGGATGCTCGGGCGAAAGCACGAGCAGCAATTCGTCCTCGAACACCGGTCGAAACTCCAGGCCGGGTTCCGGATCGAGCGCCACCCCCACCGCCAGGTCGATCTGTCGTTCGCGAACCTTGGCCGCCAGCTCGGGCATGTCCCCGGACTCCACCAACACGTGAAGCTTCGCAAACTCCCGGCGCAGTTCCCCGAGGACCCGCGGCATCAGCGTATCGCCGAGGGACGCCGACACCCCGATTCGAAGCCTCCCCTGGCCCCAGCGACCGAGGGCCCGGAGCCGGGTGGCCGTGTCGGCCAATTTCTGGAGCGGCTCCTCGATCCCGGCCAGGAGTTGTTCGCCCGCCTGGTTCAGGATCATCCGCCGACCGGACCGCTCGAAGAGCCGGCATCCGAGATCCGTTTCAAGCGCCTTCAGGCAATGACTCAATGCGGACGGGGTTAAGTGCAGTTCCAACGCCGCACCCGGCAAACCGCCGTGCCGCGCCACCGCCTGAAAAACCTTCAGCCAACGCGTCTCCATAGGCTCAGACTTCCATCTTCCAACTTCCAATTTCCAACTTCCGACATCCGACTTCTGTCCGACCTGCCCGGTTCCCTTCGATCCATTGGATTTGAAGAGTCGAATCATCCAATGGGCCACCTCGAATCCAGGGCCTTGGGCAGATCCGGGCAAGCTGCTCAAAAAAAAGCAGACAACTTCCCGCGGGCTGAGCGATTCCCAACCCCAACCGCCGCTGTCCCGCGGGTTACCAACCGGCTCCAACCGTAGGCATGTCTCGGGCCAGCCGGAAGCAGCGAAGCGAGATCCCGCACGAACTGTGGGGGTTCTCTTCACCTTGAAATCCGTTCAACGGTTCATTGAGTAAACATCAACGTCGAAGTCACTGGTTTTTCACCCGGCTGGCATGGCCGGTGCCAAGGGGGGCGAGCGGCTGGAAACACAGGGTTCGTTTCGCCGATCGAAACCACGGGCAACACGCATGGATGGATACTCCAGGATGGCCGCCCCAACCCCTTAGGCCATTCCCCTCAACCGGCCGCAGGATCGCAACCCCATGAAACCCAAATCACAAAACCACCCCGTCCCCAAATCCTGGTCTAGGTCCAGGTCCAGGTCCAGGTCCGCCACCCGTCCCGGCTCCGGACTCCGAAAGCTCGCCGGAAAAACCGCCCTGATCGCGGGCTCCGGACTCCTTTCATTCTCGAGTCCCGCCGACGACACCGTCCGGGTCGAGAAGCTCGAGAAGGAGAACCTGGAACTCCGTCAGCGACTCGAGGCCCTCGAGAACGTGGCCCAGAAGGAAGGCCTTCTGCCCAGCGGAGGAACCGCCCCCAAGTTCGTCTCCGCGCTGTCGGAAATCACCCTGAGCGGATTCGTTCAGGCATCGTACTTCTACAACACCCAGGACCCCGCGGACGGCATGTCCGACGGCTACCTCTGGAACACCGTTCACGACTCCTTCTCGCTCAACCGATTCAAGATGACGCTGGCCAGCAAGCCGGCCGAACGCAGCGGTGAGACGTGGGACAGCGGATTCCGCGTCTCCATGATGTGGGGCGAGGATGCGCCCATCCTGAACACCGGCGGCGAACGCCAGGGACTCGAGGCGCTCCGCGAAGCCTACATCGACCTCAACATCCCCATCGGCGACGGGCTCATCGTCAAGGCGGGCCAGCTGATTTCGCTGATGAACTTCGAGTCGGGCGACGGCGGCGCCGCGAATCCGAACTTCTCACAGGGGTTCCAGTGGTTCTTCACCGGAAACGGTCCCAGCACCGGCGTCCAGGCGGACTACCAGTTCACCGACTGGCTCAACGTGAAGGCCCGCCTCCAGAACGGCTTTTACGCCGGCGCCGTCGACAACAACGACGCCAAGACGTTTCTCGGCAGCATCGGACTGACGCCGGACGACAAGACCTGGATCAACCTGATCGGGTTTTTCGGAGAGGAATCGCCGACGCTGGATCTCTCCGGCGCCTCCCTTCTCGCCGGACGCAAATTCGGCTCCAAGCTGAACACGGGCCTCGAAGCGTCCTACTTCAACTTCGAGGACGCCCTCGGGAACGACTCCGTCCTTTGGTCCATCGGTAGCTGGGTTTGGTACGACTTCACGACCAAGGTCGGTCTTGCCCTGCGCGCCGACTACCTCGACGACGTCGACGGCGGCGGCCTCCGGGGCATCAATTTCCCGGGCCGTCCGAACAGCGCCATCATGTCCACCGACGCGGATGGCGCGATCTCCAGCCTCACACTCACTCTGAACTACCGGCCCACGCCGTCGGTCAAGATCCAGCCCGAGCTCCGCTACGATCACACGAGCTACTCGGGCGGTTTCGACGGCGAGGATGACCGCTTCATCATCGGCGCCGGCATCACCTATTCGTTCTGAAGGCCGACGAATCGACCCCTCATTCCAACTCACGCCCTGCTCAAGCACCCAAACAACTCCAACCCCTCCCTACTCCAAAAGACCCCATCCCATCATCATGATCATGAAAACAACCCTGCTGAAATACGCCTCGCTCGCCGCCGCCGCGTGCGTCGCCTTCACGGCTTCCGCCGCGGAGACCGTCAAGGTCGGCATCCTCCATTCCCTCAGCGGCACCATGGCGATCAGCGAGACGTCGCTCAAGGATGTCCTCCTGTTCACCTTCGACGAAATCAACAAAGCCGGCGGCATCAAGGCCGGCGGCAAGTCCTACCTCATCGAACCCGTCGTCGTCGACCCGGCCTCCAACTGGCCGCTCTTCGCCGAGAAAGCCCGCCAACTCCTCGAAAAGGACAAAGTCGCCGTCGTGTTCGGCTGCTGGACCTCCGTCAGCCGAAAGTCCGTCCTTCCGGTGTTCGAACAGCTCAACGGCCTGCTCTTCTACCCCGTCCAGTACGAGGGTGAGGAGCTCTCGAAGAACATCTTCTACACCGCCGAAGCCGTGAATCAACAGGCCATCCCGGCTGTCGACTACATGCTCGCGGACGGCAAGAAGAAGTTCTACCTGCTGGGCTCCGACTACGTCTATCCGCGCACCACGAACAAGATCCTCAAGCAGTACCTGCGGTCGAAGGGCATCCCCGATGCCGACATCGAGGAGATCTACACGCCGTTCGGTCACACGGACTACCAAACCATCGTGGCCAGCATCAAAAAGTTCGCGTCCGCCGGCAAGGCGACCGTCATCAGCACCCTCAACGGCGACACCAACGTCCCATTCTTCAAGGAATTCGCCAACGCGGGCCTGACGTCCGAGAACTGCCCCGTCGTCTCCTTCTCCATCTCCGAGGATGAGTTCCGCGGCCTGCCCGCCAAGGACCTCGTCGGCCACCTCGGCTGCTGGACGTACTTCATGTCCATCAAGAGCCCCGAAAACACCAAGTTCGTGAAGGACTTCCGGGCGTGGCTCAAATCACCCAAGGTCACCGGCGTCGACTACGCCGTCTCCGGCATCGACACCAAGGGACGCGTGACCTGCAGCCCCATGAACCTCTCACGCATGGGGGTCTACCTCTGGAAGCAAGCCGTCGAGAAAGCCGGCACATTCGACGTCGATCCCGTCCGGGACGCCCTCATCGGACAGAAGTTCAAAGGTCCCGCGGGCGAAGTGACCATGCAGGAAAACCATCACCTCGTGAACAACGTGTTCATCGGCGAAACCCTCTCCTCGGGTCAGTTCAAAATCATCAAGAGCTTCACCGGCGTCGCCGGTGAACCCTTCAGCGAGAAATTCCTCGGCAAGTGAGTGAAGGCGCGGGCCCGGCAACTTCTCCGTTCCGGGCCCGTTCCCCTCGTTCCTCCGGGGAGGCGGTTGTGCAGCCGCCTCCCCCTCCCGCTCCGGACCGCGCCCGCCCCAGCCCCCATGCTCGCGCCTACTCGAACCACCCGGCTCGTCATCGCAGGCCAACCACCCGCCACCGACGATCCAGGCCCGCCGGTCCACGCCTCTTCCCTCGGCTCTGTTGCGGGGCTCAGGCCGCGGCTCCACATCCCCGGCGCAACCCGTGCCGTTTCCCTGCTCCTCGGCGCCTGCCTCGCCCTGTTCGCACCCGCCGCCGTCCCCGGCGCGTCCGCCGCCGACTCACCCGAAGCCCGGTCCACGCTGATCCAGGCCATCCTTTCCGACGATCTCGCCGAACAGGAGCCCCTCCTCGACAAGCTCATCGGCGTCGACGACCCGCTCGTCCTTTCCACCCTCACCGCGTGGCGGGGCGGCGCCGTCTTCCTCCATGAGGAGGAGGACCCCCCGGTCCCCTTCATCCTCGAATCACAGGTCGATGCCGAGGGCCGCGCCAAGGCCCTCCGGGTCGCCGATGGCCGACCCATCCTCGATGTGACCCTCCAGGCTCTCCTCTTCTCGGCTCCCGACCTCACCCCGGTCGACGCTTCGTCCCGACTCCGGAGAGTCATCAAGAAGGTTCTCGATCTCCATGCCCTCGCCGACCCTGATCCCAGAATCCGGCGGGACGTCGTCATCCGGCTCGGCCAGGAACAGAATCAGGATTACCTCCCCCATTTCGAGAAGCGTCTCGCCACCGAATCCGACTCCACCGTCAAGACCGCGCTCCACGAAGCCACCGCCATCACCCAACTCGCCTCGGAAATCGCCGAAGACCGCCTCCGCGCCGTCGAGACGCTGAACACCCTGCGCTCGATCAATGGACTGACCTTCCTGAAGATCCTCCACGAGGAGGCGCGCAAGGCGCCCGAACGGTATGGCGCCGAAACGGCGGGCGCGGCCCGCGCGGCCGTCAGGGCGATCGAAACCTACATCGCCTGGGGCAACCTGTTCGGCACCGCGTTCCGCGGTCTCAGCCTCGCCGCCGTCCTGCTCGTCGCCGCCCTCGGACTCGCCATCACCTTCGGACTCATGGGCGTCATCAATATGGCCCACGGTGAGATCATCATGGTCGGCGCCTACACCGCCTACATGACCCAGAATCTCTTCACCGGCTGGTTCGGCGCTTCCGGCGCCGGGTTCGACGCCTATTTCCCCGCCGCCCTCGTCGCCTCCTTCGTCGTCGCTGGCCTCGTCGGACTCGGCCTCGAACGCGGCATCATCCGGTTCCTCTACAAACGCCCCCTCGAATCGCTGCTCGCCACCTGGGGCGTGAGCCTCGTCCTCCAACAGGTCTTCCGGCACATCTTCGGAGCCGCCAACGTCCAGGTCTCATCCCCCACCTGGTTGAGCGGAAGCTTCGTCATCTACGATGTGCTCCTCGCCTACAACCGGCTCTTCGTCATCGCCTTCGCCGTCTTCATCGTCGTCGGCACGTTCCTCATCCTCACCCGCACCTCCCTCGGCCTCCAGGTCCGCGCCGTCATGCAGAACCGCGCCATGGCCTCCGCCCTCGGCGTCCGGACCGACCGCGTCAACATGGTCACGTTCGCCTTCGGCTCCGGCCTCGCCGGCATGGCCGGCGCCTGCCTGTCCCAGATCGGCAACGTCGGCCCCAGCCTCGGCCAGAATTACATCGTCGATTGCTTCATGGTCGTCGTCCTCGGCGGCGTCGGATCCCTCGTCGGCTCCGTCTGGGCCGCCCTCGGCGTCGGCGTCACCGACCAGATCCTCCAGCCCTGGCTCGGCGCCGTCATGGGCAAGATCACCGTCCTCGCCGCCATCATTCTCTTCCTCCAATGGCGGCCCGCAGGACTCTTCGCGACCCGCAGCCGCAGCCTCGAAGGATGAGCACCTCCGCCCCCATCTCCCGACGGGAATCCCTGGTCATCGCGCTCGTCGCGATCCTCGGTCTCGTGGTCCTCCCGTGTCTGAACGCCTTCGTCCCCGAGGACAGCTTTCTTCACGTGAGCAATTTCGCCATCACGCTCTACGGGAAATACCTCTGCTACGCCGTGCTCGCCGTCGGCGTGAACCTCCTCTGGGGCTACACCGGACTGCTCTCCCTCGGACAGGCCCTCTTCTTCTCGCTCGGCGGCTACGCCCTCGGCATGCACCTCATGCTCAAGATCGGGAAACTCGGCCAGTACAAGGCCGACATCCCCGACTTCATGGTGTTCCTCGAGTTCCCGAAACGCTTCCCCTCCACGGGCGGCCTCCCACCCCACTGGATCCCCTTCGACAATCTCGGCTTCGCCGTCGCCGCCGTCATCGCCGTCCCCGCCCTCGTCGCCTTCGTCTTCGGGTGGCTCGCCTTCCGGTCCCGGATCAAGGGAGTCTACTTCTCGATCCTCAGCCAGGCGCTCACCTACGCCGCCACCCTGATGTTCTTCCGCAACGACTTCACGTTCGGCGGCAACAACGGTCTGACCGATTTCAAGTTCATCCTCGGCGCCGACATCAACTCCCCCGCCACCAAACGCTGGCTCTACATCGCCTCCGGCGTGCTGCTCCTCGGCGTGTACCTCCTCTGCCGGTGGCTCACATCGACCAAGTTCGGCCTCATCCAACGCGCCATCCGCGACAGCGAAAACCGCGTCCTCTTCTCCGGATACGCCACCACCAACTTCAAGCTCTTCGTCTTCGTCCTTTCCGCGATCATCTGCGGACTCGGCGGCGCCCTCTACGTCCCCCAGGTCGGCATCATCAACCCCAGTGAAATGGCGCCCGAAAAATCCCTCGAAGCCGTCGTCTGGTGCGCCGTCGGCGGCCGCGGCAATCTCCTCGGACCCATCCTCGGCGCCATCTCCGTCAACGCCATGAAAAGCTACGCCACCCGCGCGTTCGCCGAACAATGGCTCTATTTCCTCGGCGGCCTCTTCATCCTCGTCACCCTCTTCATGCCCAACGGCATCATCGGAATCCCCGACCAGGTCCGCACCCTCGTCCGCCGCTTCCGGCGCGCTTCCGAACCGGCCCCCGCTCCCACCGTTCCCACCCGTCCCGCCAACAACCCGACGCCCTCCTCCCCCGAATGACTCCGAGGCCGTTCATCCTCACGCTCGAAGGCGTCCACAAGGAGTTCGATGGCTTCAAAGCCATCAACAACCTCACCTTCTACCTCGATGACGGCGAACTCCGCGTCATCATCGGCCCCAACGGCGCCGGCAAGAGCACCATGCTCGACCTCATCACCGGCCGCACCCGCCCCGACCGCGGCATCGTCGAGTTCGGCCAGAACACCGACCTCACCACGCTCAACGAATACCAGATCAACCGCCTCGGCATCGGCCGCAAATTCCAGACCCCGTCCGTCTACGTCGAACACTCCGTCTTCGAGAACATCTGGCTCTCCCTCGAAGGAAACCGCGGCGTCTGGAACACGCTCTTCGCCCGAATCCGCCCCGCCCAACGCGACCGCATCCACGAGGTCCTCGAAACCGTCGGACTCGCCAACCAACCCCACCGAAAGGCCGGCACCCTCTCCCACGGCCAGAAACAGTGGCTCGAGATCGGCATGCTCCTCGCCCAAAACCCACGCGTCCTCCTCGTCGACGAACCCGCCGCCGGCATGACCGACGAGGAAACCGCCCGAACCGGCGAACTCCTGCTCAGCCTCGCCGGCCAGCACAGCGTCGTCGTCATCGAACACGACATGGTCTTCGTCCGCCGCCTCGCCCGGAAAGTCACCGTCCTCCACCAGGGCTCCGTCCTCTGCGAGGGCTCCGTCGACGAGGTCCAGAACAACGAGCGCGTCATCGAGGTCTACCTCGGCCGCCGCAAAAAGGGGGAACACTGATGCTCGCCGTCTCCGATCTCACCGCCTCCTACGATGGTTCCCGCATCCTCCGCGGCGTCTCCCTCGAAGTCCGCCCCGGCGAGGTCGTCTGCCTCATGGGCCGGAACGGGGTCGGCAAAACCACCACCCTCAAGTCCATCATCGGCCACGTCCGCGCCGACGGCGGTTCCGTCACGCTCTCGGGAAATTCGCTCCTCGGCCTCCCGCCCGATCACCGCGCCCGGCAAGGCCTCGGGTACGTCCCCCAGGGCCGCGACATCTTCCCCAACCTCACCGTCGCCGAGAACCTCCGCATCGGCGCCGTCGCCCAGGGCCGTTCCCTCGCCGGCCGCCTCGACCACGTCCTTTCCCTCTTCCCGGTCCTCAAGGAAATGCTGTCCCGCAAGGGCGGCGTCCTCAGCGGCGGCCAACAACAACAGCTCGCCATCGGTCGCGCCCTCCTCACCGACCCCCAGTTCCTCCTCCTCGACGAACCCACCGAGGGCATTCAGCCCAACATCATCGATCAGATCGGCGACACCCTCAAAACCCTCCGCATCTACGGGCTCAATCCCCCCCCAAAGGAACCCAACGATTACCAGGCCGAAATCGGCCAGGCGATCAAGACGCTCCGCCAGGAGGGACGCATCGGCATCCTCCTCGTCGAGCAATACCTCGATTTCTGCGTCGACGTCGGCGACCGCTTCTACATCCTCGAACGCGGATCCGTCGTCGCCCACGGCCCACTCGCCCAACTCGATGACGATCTCGTCCGTCTGCACCTCACCGTATGACGAGCCCGGCTGTCGGCCCGAGCCCCGGCACTGCATCCCTCACCGTCGATCTCGTCGCCGGACTCTCCACCGTCACCTCCGCCCGCTCCCATCAGCCCGCCAAGCTCCTCGTCCCCGTCCCCCGCGGCCCCGGCGTGTGGGCCTGCACCAGCAGTTTCGGCGGCGGCCTCGTCGCCGGTGACCAAACCCGCCTCGACATCCGCCTCGGCCCCGGCACCCGCTGTTGTGTCGGTTCCCAGGCGTCCTCCAAGATCTACCGCGCTCCCGCCGCCCGCGCGTCGTCCCACGTCACCACCGCCGACATCGGCCCCGGCGCGCTTCTCGTCTTTGCCCCCGACCCCGTCCAGCCGTTCTCCGAAGCGTCCTACTCCCAGACCCAGCGCTTCTCCCTCGCCCCCTCCGCCGCGCTCGTCCTCGTCGATTGGATCAATGCCGGTCGCTCCGCCCGCGGCGAACGCTGGGCCTTCCATCACCTCCGCAGCCTCAACGAGATCCTCGTCGGAACCGAACGCGCCTTCCTCGACACACTCGTCCTGAATCCCGCCGACGGCCCGCTCACCGCACCCCACCGGCTCGGCCGGTTCAACGGCCTCGCCCTGCTCACCCTCGTCGGCCCCGCGCTCCAGCCCCACGCCGAACGCATCCACGCCGACATCTCCCACCGTCCGACGCCACGACGCGCCCCGCTCCTCGTGACGTCGAGCCCGCTTCGCGACGGCGTTCTCGTTCGCATCGCCGGAGTCGACTCCGAAACCATCGGCGCCGAAATCCGCCGGCACCTCGCCTTCCTTCGCGAGATGCTCCCGGACAACCCCTGGGACCGAAAGGGCTGAACCTTCTCCACCGAGCCTATGCACCTCGCCCCCCGCGATATCGACAAACTCCTCCTGCACAACGCCGGCTTTCTCGCCCAGAAACGCCTGGCCAGGGGCGTCCGCCTCAATCATCCCGAATCCGTCGCCCTCATCGCCACCCAACTCCTCGAATTCATCCGCGACGGCCGATCCGTCGCCGAACTCATGGACCTTGGCCGCCAGTTCCTCGGCCGCAACCAGGTCCTCCCCGGCATCCCGTCCCTCGTCTCCGAAGTCCAGGTCGAAGGCACGTTCCCCGACGGCACCAAACTCGTCACCGTCCACCATCCCATCGCCCGCGAACACGGCGACCTGACCCTCGCCCTCCACGGATCGTTCCTCCCGATCCCTGACCTCTCGCTGTTCCCACCGCCCGCCGAGGAACCGGAACCCGGCGAATGCCTTCCCCTCGACGGCGACCTCGAACTCAACGCCGATCGGGAAACCGTCACGCTCCCCGTCACCAACCTCGGTGACCGCCCGGTCCAGGTCGGAAGCCACTATCCGTTCATCGAAACCAATGCGCTGCTCCGCTTCGACCGCGGACGCGCCTACGGGTTCCGCCTCGACATCCCCGCCGGCACCGCCGTCCGCTTCGAACCCGGTGAAACCAAGACCGTCCGACTCGTCGCCATCGCGGGGAACCGCGTGATCCAGGGCGGCAACAACCTCGCCAGCGGCCCCGTCACCGCTGCGGGCCGCGATGCCGCCGTCGCCCGCGCCCAATCCAAGGGCTTCGCCCACGAACCCCACGGCACATCATCCTGATTCCCCACCCTCCCGCGCCCACCGCTCACCGCCCACCGCTCACCGCCCACCGCTCACCGCTCACCGCTCACTGTTCATGGCTCACCGCATGCAACGCCGGCACTACGCCGACATGTTCGGTCCCACCACCGGAGATCGTGTCCGACTCGGCGACACGTCCCTCATCCTCCAGGTCGAAAGGGACGCCACCGTCTACGGCGACGAATGCAAATTCGGCGGCGGCAAGACGCTCCGCGACGGAATGGGCCAGGCCACCGGCGTCCCTCCGGATCGGGCCCTCGACTGCGTGATCACCAACGCCCTCGTCGTTGACTGCACCGGGATCTTCAAGGCCGACATCGGCATCAAGGCCGGCCGCATCGCCGGGATCGGAAAGGCCGGCAATCCCGACGTCATGGCCGGGGTCTCCGCCGGCATGATCGTCGGTGTCACCACCGAGGTCATCGCCGGGGAAGGATTGATCCTCACGGCGGGAGGCCTCGATTCCCACATCCACTTCATCTGCCCCCAGCAGGCCTTCGAAGCGATCGCGGCCGGCCTCACCACCATGATCGGTGGCGGCACCGGTCCCGCCACCGGCACCTGCGCCACCACCTGCACCCCGGGCGCCTTCCACCTCGAGGCCATGCTCCGCGCCACCGACGGTCTCCCGCTCAACTTCGGTTTCACCGGAAAGGGCAACTCCGCCCTGCCCACCGGACTCCATGAGCAGGTCCGCGCCGGCGCCATCGGCCTCAAACTCCACGAGGACTGGGGAACCACCCCCGCTGCCATCGACGCCTGCCTCCGCGTCGCCGACGAACTCGACGTCCAAGTCACGATCCATACCGACACGCTCAACGAATCGGGCTTCGTCGAAGCCACCCTCGCCGCCATCGGTGGCCGGACCATCCACACCTACCACTCCGAAGGCGCCGGCGGCGGCCACGCCCCGGACATCATCCGGATCTGCGGCGCGGCCCACGTCCTTCCCAGTTCGACCAACCCCACCCGCCCCTACACCGTCAACACCATCGACGAGCACCTCGACATGCTCATGGTGTGCCATCACCTCGACCCGAACCTCCCCGAGGATGTCGCCTTCGCCGAGAGCCGGATCCGCGGCGAGACGATCGCCGCCGAGGACATCCTCCACGACCTTGGCGCCATCAGCATGATGAGCAGCGACAGCCAGGCCATGGGTCGCATCGGCGAAGTCATCACCCGCACCTGGCAGACCGCCGACAAAATGAAGCGCCAGCGCGGCTCCCTTCCCGGGGAATCCGGTCCCAATGACAATCTCCGGATCAAACGGTACCTCGCCAAATACACGATCAACCCGGCCATCGCCCACGGAGTCTCCCACGTCATCGGTTCCATCGAGGTCGGAAAGCTCGCCGACCTCGTGCTTTGGAAACCCGCATTCTTCGGTTCCCGACCCGAACTCGTGATCAAGGGCGGCCTCATCGCGTGGTCCCAGATGGGCGACCCGAACGCCAGCATTCCCACACCGCAACCCGTTTTCATGCGTCCCATGTTCGGCGCGTTCGGCTCCGCGCCGGCCGCTTCATCGGTCGCCTTCGTCAGTCAACGCTCGATCACCGACAACGTCGCGCCCGGCTACGGCCTCGCCAAACCCCTCGAAGCCGTCCAGAACTGCCGCACGCTCGGCAAACGCGACATGCGATGGAACGACGCCACCCCCGAAATCACCGTTGATCCCGAGACCTACGAAGTCCGCGCCGACGGCGAACATCTCACCTGCGAACCCGCGAACTCACTCCCCCTCACCCAGCGGTACTCACTTTTCTGAGCCGCCGGCTTGGGATCCAGCAACCCTTCGAAACCCGAACCCCGGTCCGTGAACATTGACCTTCGCCGCGTCCCAACTGGTGCTGCAGCTCGCCGATTCGGCGCTTCCGGCCGGAGGTTTCGCCCACTCCGGGGGACTCGAAGCCGCCTGGCAGCTGGGTGAGATCCCCGACCGCCAGAGTCTCGCCCCGTTCCTCGAATCCAGCCTCCGACAAGCCGCCACCGCGTCGCTGCCTCTGGTGATCGTCGCTCACCGGGAACCGGACCGCCTCCACGAGCTCGACACCCTGTGCGATGTCTGGACGTCCAACCATGTCGCCAACCGCGCCAGCCGCCTCCAGGGACGCGCCTTCTGGACCGCCCTGACCCACGCGTTCCTCCCCGACGCGCCGCCCCCTCCCCACCCCGGACATTTCGCCCCCGCGTTCGGCGTTCTCCTCCGATCCCTCGGTCTTTCCGCCGAATCCACCGGCCATCTCTTCCTTTTTCAACACCTCCGCGGCCTCGTCTCCGCCTCCGTCCGCCTCGGCATCATCGGCCCGCTCGAAGCCCAGGGCGTCCAGTTCCGCCTCGCCGATCTCACCTCCTCCCTGGTCGCCACCGCCCCGGCGCTGTCCCTCGACGATCTCGCCCAATCCGCGCCCCTCCTCGACGTGTTCCAGGGCGCCCACGACCGCCTCTACTCCCGCCTCTTCCAGAGCTGATACCAGCCCCAACCCGGACCCGGCATGAAACCCAGCCCGCCTTCCGCGATCTCCTGGATCCCCGGCGTTCTTGTCGTCGGGGTCGTCCTGTCGGTTTCGCTGTTCCTCCACCTCCGCCAGCGCGAGGCCAGCGAAACTTCCGACGCCGCCGCCGATCTCGCCCACCAACAGATCGAACGTCTCCGGATCTCCATCCTCCGGTCCATGGAGGTCCTCCATTCCGTCGATGCCCTCCACGCCGCCCACGGGCACCTGGATCGCCAGCACTTTCGCGCGTTCGTCCAGTCGGCCCTCGCCCGACAACCGGAACTCCAGGCCCTTTCGTGGAATCCATTCGTCCCCGGGGAACGCCGCGCCGAACTGGAAGCCGCCGCCCGCGCCGACGGGCTCGATGGTTTCACATTCCGCGAAGCACTCCCCAACGGCGAGTTCCAGACCGCCCAATCCCGGCCCGACTACGTCCCGGTCTACTACATCGAACCCTTCGAACCCAACCAGGCCGCGCTCGGCTTCGATCTCGCCTCCGACCCCAGCCGCCGCGCGTCGCTCGACCGGGCCCGCAATTCAGGTCTCGCCATCGCTTCCGGTCCCATCCGCCTCGCCCAGGGACCCAACAACGCCGCCGGCTTCCTCGTCGTTCTCCCGGTCTTCACCAGTCCCACCCCCCAGGATGTTCCCCAACGCCTCCGCCAGCTGGCCGGCTTCGCCGTCGCCGTCTTCCGCGTCGAAGCGCTCGTCGGCGAGGCCTTTCGCGAACTCGAACAAGCCGGGCTCCGCGCGGAACTGTTCGACGAATCGCCCGACGGCCAGAGGATCTTCCCACCCACGCCCACCCCCCAGGGCCCGATCCCCGACGGATCCACCGCCTCGTTCGAAATCGCCGGTCGCCGCTGGACCGTCGTCTTCGCGCCCACCGAATCGTTCCCGTCCCCACGGTCCGGTCCCGCGTCCGGCCTGGTCCTGGCCTTCGGACTCGCCTTCACCGGCTCCACCTGCGCCCACCTCGCCCACGCGGGACGCCGCGCCCGCCAGATCAGCCAGGTCAACGCCGCCCTCCAGGAGGAGGTCGCCATCCGCCAGCGCGCCGAGGTCGCCGCCGCCGCCGCCAACAAGGCGAAGTCCGACTTCCTGACCAGCATGAGCCACGAAATGCGAACCCCGCTCAACGCGATCCTCGGCTACACCCAGCTCATGCGCCGCGACGCCCACCTCTCGCCCGAACACCGCGACGCCACCCTCGGAATCCAGACCAGCGGCCAGCACCTCCTCGGCCTCATCAATGAAGTGCTCGACCTCGCCCGCATCGAAGCCGGCCGCATGGAACTCCTCGCCTCCGACTTCGACCTCGGCCACCTCGCCGCCAGCATCAACTCCACGTTCCGCCCCCTCTGCATCCAGAAACGCCTCGCGTTCCGCCTCGATCTCGCCCCCCTCCCCTCCCACCGGGTCCATGGCGATGAAGGCAAACTCCGCCAGATCCTCATCAACCTCGTCGGCAACGCCATCAAGTTCACCCGCGTCGGCGAAGTCCAGCTCCACATCCGGCCCGCGCCCGAACCCCAGGACCACTGGCTCTTCGAAGTCCTCGACACCGGCCTCGGCATCCCGGAATCCGAACGGAAGGACATCTTCAAGCCGTTCCATCAGGGCGCCGGCGCCGGCCATCAGGGCGGCACCGGACTCGGCCTCGCCATCGCCCAGCGCCAAGTCCAGTTCCTCGGCGGCAACCTCGAGTTCCAGTCCGAGCGCGGCGTCGGATCCCGCTTCTTCTTCCGCCTCCCGCTCCCTCCCGCCTGCCTCGCCTTCCCCAGCCACGCCGCCGAGTTGAGCCGCCAGGATTCGTCCTCCGATCCGTCCGAGACCGACGCCGATTCCATCCCATTCCCCTCCTCGCAACCCGTCCTCATCCCCAGGGACCTCGCCACGCGCCTCACCCTCGCCGCCGAACTCCATAGCTCCACCGCCCTCAAAGCCTGCCTTCCCGAACTCCGCCAGATCGGCCCCGATGCCTCCCGTTTCGCCGACGAACTCCGCTGGCACCTCCGAAGCTATGACATGCAGGGCGTCCAATCCGCCCTCTCCCGGGTCCAGATCGCGCCGTCCGCCGCATGAGCCGCAACACCCCGTCCCGCATCCTGCTCGTTGACGACGTCCCGGCCAACGTGTCCGTGCTCGCCGCCGCCCTCGAACCCGAAGGCTACGAAATCCTCGTCGCCACCAGCGGCTCCGCCGCCCTCGACGTTGCCGCCCGCGCCCACCCCCACCTCGTCCTCCTCGACGTCCTCATGCCCGACCTCGACGGCTTCGAAACCTGCCGCCGACTCCACCAACTCCCCGCCACCCGCGAAACACCCGTCCTCTTCCTCACCGCCCGCGGGGACACCTCCAGCATCGTCGCCGCGTTCCAGGCCGGCGGCGTCGACTACATCGTCAAACCGTTCCAGGTCGAGGAGGTCCTCAGCCGCGCCCGGACCCACCTCCGACTCAGCCGCCTCACCCTCGAACTCCGCGAGAAAAACCAGATCCTCGAACGCCGCACCGCCGAACTCACCGCCGAGATCGAACGCCGCCAACACGCCGAAGCCGCCCTTCAGAACGCCGACGAAACCCTCGCCGCTTTCGCCGACCTCGAAGCCTCGCGATCCAACCTCGCCGGACTCATCGGCCAAAGCCCCCACGTCCGCCGGATCATCGAGGATATCCGCCGCCTTCACGCCTTTCCCCAAACCTCCGTCCTCATCACCGGCCCCAGCGGCACCGGCAAGGAACTCGTCGCCCGCGCCCTCCATTTCGGCAGCCCACGCGCCCGCGCCCCCTTCGTTCCCGTCAATTGTTCCGCCATCCCCGCCGACCTCGCCGAATCCGCCCTCTTCGGCCACGTCCGCGGCGCCTTCACCGGCGCCACCTCCGATCGCAAGGGATGCTTCGAACTCGCCCTCGGCGGCACCCTGTTCCTCGACGAGATCGGCGACATGCCCCTCCCGCTCCAGGCCAAGTTGCTGCGTGTGCTCGAGGAGGGCTTCGTCACCCCGGTCGGCGCCTCCCAACCCCGCCGCGTCGACGCCCGCGTCATCGCCGCCACCAACGCCCACCTCGAATCCCGAATCGCCGAAGGCGCGTTCCGCCAGGATCTCTTCTTCCGCATCGCCCGCTTCACCATCGCCACCCCGCCCCTGCGCGACCGACGCGAGGACATCCCCCAGCTCGCCGCCCATTTCCTTCAGCTTCTCGCAGTCGAATTCGGCCTCCAGTCGCCTACCCTCCACGCCGACACCCTCCGCATCCTCCAGGATCACGACTACCCGGGAAACGTCCGCGAACTCCGCAACCTCATCGAACGAGCCCTCATCCGCAGCGGCGGCCAGCCCATCCACCCCCAACACCTCGACCTGCCCTCCCCGCCCGTACCGTCCCCCGCATCTTCACCGTCGCGTCCACCTCCGTCCTCACCCCCGCCGGCCTCCCCACCCCCGCCAACGCCCCTTTCCGATCCTGACCGATCCCCTCCCGAGTCCTTCACCCTCCCACACGCCGTCACGCTCGCCGAAGCCGAGGACCTGCTCATCCAGCGCGCGCTCGAAGAGTCCGGCGGCAATATCGCCGACGCCGCCCGCCGCCTCGGCATCCATCGGACCCGCATCTACCGAAGGCTCGCCCGGGATCCAGATACCGAGAAGTAGACAGGTTCCATCCCTTTCGCCAATCCGCTTCACCCCCCGCGCCCTGTCGCAACTGTTCCACCCGCGACAGTCGAAACAGATCGCGTCCCTTCCGCCGCCCCCCCTCGGCGCGATTCCAACGCCATTCGCCCCATCCCACTCCTGGCACGGACTTCGCTAGGTGGAGCGCCGACGGTCTCAGAACCCAGGCACCCCCCCCCCCCCCCCCCCGATCCATCCCCATGAGTCTTACGTTCCCCACGCTCCATTTCCATCCGACCTCGGTCCCATCGCGCTCCAGGACCCCGGCGTCCCGGGAAAATCCGACGCGGTGTCATCGCTTTCGTTCGACAGGACTCGCCTCGATGGCCTCCCTCATCTCGTTCGCCGCCTCGACGCAACTCTCCGTCGCCGACGACGAATCCGGTTCGCGCGTCAACGCGCTTCTGAATTTCGAGTTCAGCACCCACTACCTCACCCCGCGCGGCATGATCGTCCAGGACACGGGGCTCGTCTTCCAACCGTTGGTCCTCGGCTTCTTCAACCTCTACAAGGGCGAAGGCCTCTTCAATTCGGCCACGCTGGTCGGCGGCGTCTGGAACTGCTTTGGAACCGAACGCCTGCCGAGCAGCGACTCCGGCGGCGCCGATAACACTAGCTGGTACGAGATCGATCCGATCGCCGGCCTGTCCTTCGGGATCGCCAAGCACGTCACCCTCGACGTGACCTACACCGCCTTCAACATGCAGATCAGAAATATCCCGTTCTCCCATCATCTCGAGACGAAGGTCAGTCTCGACGACAGTTCCTGGCTCGGGAAGTTCGCCCTTCATCCGTACATGATCTTCTGGGCGGAACTCGATGGAAAATCCACCGCCGCCCGGGTTCCCTACCTGGTCGATCCCCTGGGCAAGGGCCCCCTGCCGCTTCCTGGATCCAGCTGGTATTTCGATCTCGGCATCACGCCGGGTTACACCTTCGAGAAATGGGGTCTCCGCCTCGAAGCCCCCCTGCGCATGCTCCTTCCGGACCCCGAATTCTACGGCGAATACTACGAGGAATCGGAAACCGTCGCCCTCTATGAGGCCGGCGTGAAGGCCAATGTGCCGCTGAAGTTCATGCCCAAGGGCTACGGGAACTGGAGCTTCCACGCCGGCGTCAAATACCAGTACTTCGCCGACGAAAACCTCGCGAGCATGCAGGTCTACAACGCTCCCGCCGAACGCACCCAGGACGTCGTCCAGTTCTACTGCGGCCTGTCCACCTTCTTCTGACCGTCCCAGCCGAAACGCCACTCCACTCCCCGCCACTTCATTTCACCCCGAATCATCCCAATCCCAATTCGTCGCACCTCCATCTCCAACGCCATCCCCATCCCTCCATGAAACCGATTCGCCCCTTCCCATTCCTACGAACTTTCGCCCTCGTTGCCCTCGGTGCCGGCACGTTGTCGGTTCCCGCACCCGACACCGTGGCCGCCGACCGTGTCACCATGGGCTTCGTGTATGTCGGACCCAAGGATGACTACGGATACAACCAGGCCCACTCCGAGGGCTGCGCCGGCGTTCAGAAGCTTCCCTGGGTCAAGGGAATCGAGGAGGCCAGCGTCCCCGAAACCACCGCCGTCCAGGAAACGATGCGGAACATGATCCACCTCGACGGCGCCACCGTGATCTTCCCCACGTCCTTCGGATACTTCGATCCCCACATCCTCCGCGTCGCCAAACAGTTTCCCAAGGTCCAGTTCCTCCACTGCGGCGGCCTGTACACGCAGGGCAAACACCCCGCCAACGTCGGCTCGTACTTCGGTTACATCGACGAAGCCGTCTACATCGCCGGCATCGTCGCCGGCCACACCACCAAGTCCGGCAAGCTCGGTTTCATCGCCGCCAAGCCCATCCCCCAGGTCCTGCGCAACATCAACGCCTTCACCCTCGGCGCGCGCACCGCCCAACCCTCCGCCACCGTCCAGGTCATCTTCACCGGCGATTGGTCCATGCCCGTCAAGGAAGCCGAAGCCGCCACCAGCCTCATCAATCAGGGCATCGACGTCCTCACCTGCCACGTCGACAGCCCCAAGGTGATCATCGAAACCTCGGAACGCCGCGGCGCCTACGTCTGCGGCTATCACGCCGACGGCTCCAAGCTCGCTCCCAAAGGCTACCTCACCGGCGCCGAATGGAACTGGTCCAAGGTCTACACCGACTACGCCGAAAGCGTGAAGGCCGGCAAATCCCTTGCCGCCGGCACCATCCCCCATCTCGTCCGGGGCGGATTGAAGGAGGGCTTCGTGAAGTGCTCCCCGTACGGCCCCGCCGTCAGCGACGTCGCAAAAACCGCCGCCGAAGCCGCCAAAGCCCGATTCCTCGCCGGCGAGGGCGTCATCTTCAAGGGTCCGCTCAAGGACAACACCGGCAAGGTCATCCTCGCCGACGGCTCCAAGTTCCTCCAACAGGACATCGCCCTCGAATCGATGGGATGGCTCGTCGAAGGCGTCATCGGTTCCACCCAGAACTGAAGTGACGCGAAGCATGCGATCCCATCGGGCCTTCCTTTCGCAGATGCGCCGTGCCGGGTGCCGCCCAGCCCCGTTCCTCCGGCCGCTCACGCGGCGGACCCGGCATGGCCATCTGCCCCGGCAATGAATCCGCTCCCCGTCCCCGCAGCCACGAGGATCTTCGATCCTCGCCGACCGACGCCGGCAGCTGCAATCGAATGACCGAACCAACGCATCCCCGACATCGCCAGCCGCCTTCCCCGATGAATCCCCTCGCCCCAGCCTTCGCCTCGTTCCGGTGGCGCCCCGCGGCCGAGGCGATCCTCATCCCCGTCGGCGCCGTCCTCGCCGCCCTCGTCCTCTTCGGACTCTTCTGCCTCGTCCAGGGCGCCCCGCCCCTCGAAGTCTTCGCCGCCATCCACAAGGCCGCCTTCGGAAGCGGTTATTCCCTCCAGAACACCCTCGTCCGGGCGTCACCCCTCATGCTCACCGCCCTCGCCACCGCCCTCCCCGCCCGCCTCGGCCTCGTCGTCATCGGCAACGAAGGCGCGCTCGTCGTCGGAGGCGTCGCCGCCGCCGCCGCCGGACTCGCCGTCGCCACCGCCCCCTTCGCCGTCGTCCTCGGTGTCATGTCCCTCGCGGGCCTCTCCGCCGGCGGCCTCTGGATCGCCCTGGTCGCCTTCCTCCACTCCCGCCGCGGCGTCAACGAAACCATCGCCAGCCTCCTCCTAAACTACATCGCCATCGCCATCCTCAATCACCTCGTCAACGGACCCATGCGCGACCCGGAAAGCCTCAACAAACCGTCGTCCCGCCCGATCCCCGACGACCGCATGATCCCGCTCATCGGCGACACCAACATCCACCACGGACTCTTCTTCGGCATCGCCGCCTGCCTCATCGCGTGGTTCCTCATGGACCATACGCCCTTCGGTTTCAGCGTCCGCACCGTCGGCGGCAATATCCGCGCCGCCCGCCTCGCCGGCCTTCCCGTCGCCCGCCTCACCCTCATCACGTGCTTCCTCGCCGGCGCCAGCGCCGGACTCGCCGGAATGATCGAGGTCGCCGCCGTCCACGGTCGCGCCAATGAATCCCTCGCCGCCGGCTACGGATACGCCGGGATCCTCGTCGCCTTCGTCGCCCGGCACCGCGGCCTGCCCATCCTGCTCGTCGCCACCCTCCTCGGCGGCATCCTCGCCAGCGGCGGCATCCTCCAACGCCAGTTCAAACTCCCCGACGCCACCATCCTCGTCTTTCAGGGCCTCGTCTTCGTGATGATCCTCTTCAGCGACTCGCTCTACGGCCGCTTCGCCTGCTTCAAGGATCCCAGTCCCACCCCGTCCCCCGCGTCCAAATGAACACCGAATCCGAATCCATCGGCGCCTGGGGAGTCCTGATCGGGATCCTCGCCGGCGCCCTCCGCGGCGGCACGCCCTTCCTCCTCGTCAGCCTCGGCGAATGCCTCACCGAGAAGAGCGGCAAGATCAACCTCGGCCTCGAAGGCGCCCTCCTCCTCGGCGCCATGTCCGGCTACGGCGCCTCGTACGCCTCCGGGAACCCCTGGGTCGGCGTCGCCGTCGCCGCCTTCGCCGGAAGCCTCCACGGCGCCCTCCACGCCTTCCTCGTGTCCCGCCCCAAGGTCAACGACATCGCCGCGGGTATCGCCATGCTCATCTTCGGCACGGGATTCGCCTTCTACCTCGGCAAACCCTTCATCCAACCCACCGCGCCCCAACTGCCCGGCCTCCCCCTCGGCTTCTGGTGCCCCCTCCCCCAACTCCGCGCCGCCCTCAACCTCAGCCCCCTGTTCGTCCTCGGCGTCGCCTTCGCTTTCGTCCTCCGACGGGTCTTCCAATCCACCCGGTGGGGCCTCCAGATCCGCGCCGTCGGCGACGCGCCGGCCGCCGCCCGCGCCCTCGGAATCTCCATCCACCGGACCCGCACCACCTGCATCATCCTCGGCGCCGCCCTCGCCGGACTCGGCGGAGCCCACCTGTCCCTCTTCTATCCGGGCGCGTGGACCGAGGCCATCTCCAGCGGCCAGGGACTCATGGCCGTCGCCCTCGTCATCTTCGCCCGATGGAACCCCGTCCACTGCCTCTACGCGTCCCTTCTTTTCGGTGGCACCCAGGCCGTCGGACCCTCCCTCCAAGCCATCGGCGTCAGCACCGGCTACTACCTGTGGAACGCCTCCCCCTACGTGCTCACCCTCGTCGTCATGGTCCTCACCTGCTCGCCCCGCCGCACCCTCGCCGGCGCTCCAGGCGCCCTCGGATCCTCCACCTGAAAAGAACCCACCCGTGAAACGCTACGTCGACGCCCAACCGTACCCCTGGCCCTTCGACGGGGAACTCCACCCGCAAAACACCGCCCTCCTCGTCATCGATATGCAGACCGATTTCTGCGGCCAGGGCGGTTACGTCGATTCCATGGGCTACGACATCTCCCTCACCCGCGCCCCCATCGCGCCCATCCGCCGACTCCTCGACGCGCTCCGTCCCGCCGGCTTCTCCATCCTCCACACCCGCGAAGGCCATCGACCCGATCTCGCGGATCTCCCCGAGAACAAACGATGGCGAAGCCGCCGCATCGGCGCCGGCATCGGTGACCCCGGACCCTGCGGCCGTATCCTCACCCGCGGCCAGCCAGGCTGGGAAATCATCCCCGAACTCGCACCCCTTCCCTCCGAACCCGTCATCGACAAACCCGGCAAGGGCTCGTTCTACGCCACCGACCTCGATCTCCTCCTCCGCAAATCCGGCATCCGCAACCTCCTCCTCGCCGGCATCACGACCGACGTCTGCGTCCATACCACCATGCGGGAAGCCAATGACCGCGGATTCGAATGCCTCCTGCTCTCCGACTGCACCGGAGCCACCGACCCCGCCAATCATGCCGCCGCCTTGAACATGGTCCGGATGCAGGGCGGCGTCTTCGGAGCCGTCGCGTCTTCGGTCGACCTCCTTCGAACCCTCGAATCCCCGTCCCCATCCTGACCTCGATCCTCATCCCGACCCCTTCCATGACATGGTGATCCCACCTCCACCCTCCCGCCCGGAGCGCCCACTCCCGATCGAATTGGTCGCGGTCACCAAACGCTTCGGCTCCTTCGTCGCCAACGAAGCCGTCTCCCTGTCCATCCCGCCCGGATCCTGCCACGCCCTCGTCGGCGAAAACGGCGCCGGCAAGAGCACCCTCGTGAAGTGCCTCATGGGTTTCCACACCGCCGACGAAGGCGACATCGTCATCGGCGGCCATTCCCGCGAAATCCGAAGCCCCTACGACGCCTACCAATACGGCATCGGCATGGTCTACCAGCACTTCACGCTCGTCCCCGCCATGACCGTCGCCGAAAACCTCGTCCTCAGCCGCCCGGACCTTCCCGCCATCCTTCCATGGAAAACCGAACGGGAACGCCTGGACCGCTTCATGCAATCAGCCCCTTTCCGCATCCCCCTCGACACCCCCGCCGCCCAACTCGCCGCCGGCGAGAAACAGAAGGTCGAGATCCTCAAACAGCTCTACCTCGAAAGCCGCGTCCTCATCCTCGACGAACCCACTTCCGTCCTCACCCCCGCCGAAGCCGATGAGGTGCTCTCCCTCATCCGCGAAAAAGTCGTCGCCGGCGACCTCTCCGTCCTCCTCATCTCCCACAAGTTCCGCGAGGTCTTCGGCTACTGCGACGACGTCACCGTCCTCCGCCGCGGCAAACGCGTGGGCGGCGGCAAGGTCCGGGACGTCGACGCCGACACCCTCGCGTCCCAGATGATGGGCGGGCAGCGCACCGCTCCCCCCACGGCCAAAACCACACGCGCCACCGGCGCGATCGCCCTGGAACTCCGCGACCTGCGCGCCGACCGCGACAACGGCGTGCCCGCCCTCACCGGAGTGAACCTCACCGTCCGCGAAGGCGAAGTCGTCGGCATCGCCGGCGTCTCGGGAAACGGACAACGCGAACTCGTCGAGGTCCTCGCGGGCCAGCGCCCAGCCACCGGCGGTTCCGTGCTCGTCCACGACGCACCCTACCGCGCCACCCGCGCCGAAGCGGACCGGCACGGCGTCTTTCTCCTGCCCGAGGAACCCCTGCGCAACGCCTGCGTTCCTTCAATGTCCGTCGCCGAAAACATCGCGCTTCGCGTCTTCGACCGCCCCCCCATCACCCGGGCCCGCGTCCTCGTCAGCCGCTCCGAGATCCGCCGGTTCGGCCAGGAACTCATCACCAGGTACTCCGTAAAAACCCGGTCCACCGAAACCCCCATCGGCGACCTCTCCGGTGGCAACGTCCAACGCGCCGTCCTCGCCCGCGAACTCGGACCCGGAACCGCCCGGCTCCTCGTCTGCGCCAATCCCTGCTTCGGCCTCGATTTCGCCGCGGTCCAGTCCGTCCACAGCCAGATCACCGAAGCCCGAAACCGCGGTGTCGCCGTGCTCGTGATCTCCGAGGATCTCGACGAACTCCTCGCCCTCGCCGACCGCCTCCTGGTCCTGTCCCAGGGCGCCCTTGTCCACGAAACAACCCCGGACGAGGCCGACATCCGCGCCATCGGACATCACATGGCCGGCCACTGATCCCCTCCACCCCTTCCCCCCCCCGTCGCCCATGCCGCCGCCCAACCTTCCCGTCATCGCCGCCCAGCCCGCCGGCTTTCCCCTGCCGCCGGCCGGCCGGTTCGCGCTCGTCATCATCGACATGCAACGCGATTTCCTCGAGCCCGGCGGATTCGGCGAATCGCTGGGCAACAACGTCCACCAACTGCGCCCCATCGTCCCCGTCCTCCAGCGGCTCCTTGCCACCTTTCGCGCGCGCGGATATCCCGTCGTCCACACCATCGAAGGCCACGACCCGGACCTCGCCGACTGCCCGCCCGCCAAGCTGCGCCGCGGACGCGAAGGCACCCGCATCGGCGACACCGGCCCCATGGGACGCATCCTCGTCCTCGGGGAACCCGGCAACGCCATCATCCCCGAACTCGCGCCGGCACCCGGCGAAATCGTCCTCACCAAACCCGGCAAGGGCGCGTTCTGCCGGACCCGGTTCGAATCCATGCTGACCGAGCGCGGCATCACCCACCTCCTCGTGGGCGGCGTCACCACCGAGGTCTGCGTCCAGACGACTCTGCGCGAGGCCAACGACCGCGGATTCGAATGCCTCCTCATCGAGGACGCCACCGCGAGCTACTTCCCCGAATTCAAAGACGCCACCGTCGAAATGGTCCGCGCCCAAGGCGGCATCGTGGCCGCAACAGCGCCGAGTTCCGAAGTCCTCCGCGCCCTCGGCATCCCCCCATCCCCGGACAATCCCTCGGAACCCCTCCGGGCGGATCCGGACGCCCGCGGCCTCTCCATGAACCGGCAATTAACCACGAAGCGCACGAAGGACACGAAGACCGAGCGAAGAGAAGGTACCCAATCCACCCGTTTTCTTCGTGATCTTCGTGTCTTCGTGGTGGAATCCTTCGCCGTTCATGGATCCGAGGCGCGAGTCGCAACTCGTTGAGACGCCCCATGAACCCATCTCCCTCCCCGCCCGCCGCGGCCGCCGCCGGCGCCGCCGGATCCACCCGCCGGAGCGCTCTGCGCGGACCAGTCCCTCCGGGCTTCCTTGCCGGCTTCGCCACAGCCACCCTCGTCGGCTGGATGCTCCAGGCCGCTTCCGTCCCCCCTTCCGTCGAGACCGAACCCGACCCGATCCCGCCGTTTCCGCGCCAGGAACTCACCCGCCTGTGGCGCATCGCGGAATGGCAGGATGAGATCCCATGGAAGCCCTTCCGCCCCGGCGTCGACATCCACCGCCTTTACGGCGACGGCGCCTCGGGCCCGACGGCGGCTCTCCTGAAGTTCAACGCGTCCACCAAGGTCCCCCTCCACACGCACGCCGGCTACGAACACATCCTCGTTCTCGCCGGATCCCAGCGCGACCAGAACGGCACCCTCGAAGCCGGGACCCTCGCCATCCACCCGCCAGGCACATCCCACAGCGTCGTCAGCGGACCCGGCTGCATCGTTCTCGCCATCTACGAAAGGCCCGTCCGCTTCACCGCCGCCACGAACACCCCACCTCCGACCGCCCGCCCCGAGTAGGGACCTCCTCTACCCACACACCCACACGACCACGCAACCCGGCGCTCCCCGCCAACGAATCCCGGCCCCATCCCATGCCCAAAGGCCTCGATCAGGTCCTGAGAATCACCCACCTCTTCGACGCGTCGGGCTGGCAGAACAGACTACCGTGGCGACCGTTCGATGAAGGCGTCGAAATCCACCGTCTCTACGGCGACGGAACCTCCGGGCCCACCGCCGCGCTTCTCCGCTTCAAGCCGGGAGGCCGGGTCCCCCTCCACGAACACACCGGCTACGAACACATCCTCGTCCTGGCCGGCTCCCAGGTGGATGAGAACTCCCGGGCCGACGCCGGAATGCTCATCATCAACCCGCCCGGAACCTCCCACAGCATCCTCAGCGAATCGGGTTGCGTCGTGCTCGCCATCTACGAAAAACCCGTCCGCTTTCTCGAAGGCCCGCGCGCGACGCCCGCCGCCGCACCGGTTCCCGCCGCGGCCCCTCCCCCCGCGCCAACCCCGGGGGTCCTCCTCGCCGTCAATGGCACGCTCATGCGCGGACTCGAACTCAACCCCAACCTGCTCGCCGTCGGTGCCTCGTTCGTCCGCGAAACCACGACCCAACCCGACTACCGCCTGTGGTCGATCGCCGACCGCCACCCCGCCATGGTTCGCGTCGGACCCGGCCAGACCGGAGCCACCGTGGACGTCGAGCTCTGGAGCGTTCCCCCGGCCGGACTCTCCGAAATCCTGCTCAAGGAACCCCCCGGCCTCTCCATCGGCAAAGTCCGCCTCGCGGACGACACCGAAGTGCTGGGTGTGCTCGGGGAACCCTCCCTGGTCGAGGGCCACCGCGAGATCACCGCGTTCGGCGGCTGGCGAAATTACACCGCCAGCCCCGGATACGTCCCGCCTTCCAACGCTTGAAACGGCGGTCCTGACCCTTCATCCCAGACCACGAGAAAAAGCGATGAACGCTTCCGTCACTTCTATCGAGGGTTTTTAGTCGATTGTTCGCGATCCATGAGACTAGCCGCCAATTCCGACAGCAATTCGTCTCGGTTGGAGTGATCGATGTACCCCAAGTTACCCAAGTGATGGGCCAGCGCGTTTGGACTCACTTGAAGTCGCCTCGCGAGAGACACCAACTCAACCAAAGTAGCTCTCCCGTTTCGGGCCACTTCCGTTTGACCGAGCGTTGAATCCTGAATCAGCAGCGCCGCCGCGAAGGCATTCGCCCGCTTCTCCAATTCCAGGGGTGCCCATGGGCCCGAGATCATCGCCAAGTCCGCTCCCCGCTCGCGGTCGTGCAATAGGTGGCAGAGTTCGTGGGCGAGAACGAACCGTCTGCCTGTCGGATAGCTACACTGGATATTCCTGGGATTGAGGAAAACTCTTGGCACCCCAGTCGCTGGCATCACCGCGATTCCAGCTATGCCTCGATCATCAAGGCTGATGTCCTCCACGTGGACGCCCAAGTCCCGAAGATGCTGATCGACATCGACACCCCCGCTCGAGTTCACCTCGATCCCGGAGTGATCGGTCCATTCCTTCGCCAATCGGTAGCCATCCCGCCAGACCTCCTTTCCGCCGGTCCACGGTTCAGGATCGACCACACTGGCGTGCCACTTTTCGCTGCTTCCCGATTCCGTGCTTTGGAACACCCGCGTCGCGATCTCCAACACGTCACTCTCAGTCAGATTGGGTGAAGCGGAGCCGAACATGACCGCCGCTTCGCAATGCCCCGCGACGCAGAGGTCATCAGTGTCTGCCGGAAAAAACCACCCTTTCAGGGCGGATTCGGCGACGCGCAATCGCTCGCTCAATCGACGGTTCAACTCCGCCCAGCGCTCTTGCCAATCCGCGAGATGCCCCCCGAGCCCGGCCAGAATCGCTGTCCTGGCTTTCTGCCGATCTTTGTCCTTCAAAGCGCGAATCCGCACCTCGAGTTCCCTAATACGGGCTGATTCCGGCATCTCCTCCCTTAACGCACTCACGGCGCGTCGAACGACATCGTGGACCACCGAGGTCATTTCAAACGGTGAAACCAGCTCCGAACCTTTTCCGTGGAGAAACCGAAAGCCCTCGGGCGCTCCCGCCAAAGGGGTTTCGCCCCAAGACAACTCTATCGAGTGGCGCATTCGCCGGATGATCACATCTGGGAACAGACCCCCTTCCCGGCACGCCCTCAGGGCATGTCGTTGAACCCAGGAAGCCTGCTCCTGCTCCGACTTCGCATCCCATCCGCCGGCCTTGTTGAAGAATTCCGGTCGATTTGTCCTCGCCAGGGACTCCCACGCGACCTGGGCTCCGTTCCGCCCGGGCAACCGCTGCTCATGGAAAAGCGGGTCCCATTGTTCAACGAACCACTCCAACAACGGTAGCAGGTACCATTCGACGCTCCGGCGAACCTCTCCCCGATCCAGGTGCTCGCAGAGATTCTTTCCTCTCACCCAGATCGCGAACCGTCCCCATGAGATATCATCCTCAGGTGCTGCAAAGCCCGGATCGAGATTCGAAACGAATTCGATCCGCAGGGCAAAGACGCTACTGTCCCCGGCTTCAATCGCGGGAAGTTGTTGCAATGACACCTTCATCGAATGTCATGCCAATACCGGGTGAGCTCCCGATTTGAGACCAGGCGCAGCTTTCTGAATTCTTCGCGAACCGACTGCGGAACCTCGACCCACCCGACCGGATACCCGTGCCATCGGTTCTTCGTGCGGTCATGCTGGTGGGCACAGAAAGCGCGACCCTCGTCCACAGCATATCGCTTCGAACCCTCCAAGACACTCGACTGCAGCAACGACTGCGCTCGTTCCAAGGAAACATCCAGCGGGCAAAGGGATCCCTTTCGCCCAGGTTGCCAAGGCGTCTTGTGCTTTGGATTGCCTTCGTAAACCAACTTCAATCCGTTGCAGCATCCGGGAAACCGTCTGCCTTTCAATCAAACAAATCCCTATGGCCCCCAATGGCGCCCCACAGCCGCGACGCGGAAACTCTCCCGGTTTGTCGCCGACCCCGTTCTGCCGTATCCATTCGCCCAGAATGACGTCGCCGCATTCCCACTCCCACGACCATCCCCACCCACACGCCCACGACCACAGTCATGGGCACACGCACGAGCACCTGGATCACCCGGGACATTTCCACCTCCGGGACCGCCCGCTGCACCGTGACTTCTCACGGCGCGCCTTCACGGTCGGCGTCGGAGGCCCCGTCGGCAGCGGGAAAACCGCGCTCATGCTCAAGCTCTGCCTCGCGCTCAGGGACCGCCTGAGCCTCGCCGCCGTCACCAACGACATTTTCACGCGGGAGGACGGCGAGTTCCTCGTTCGCAACAACGCCCTCGACGCCTCGCGCATCCAGGCCGTCGAAACCGGCGGCTGCCCCCACGCCGCCATCCGCGAGGACATCACCGCCAACCTCCTCGCCCTCGAGGATCTCCACCGCCAATTCCATCCCGACCTTCTTCTCCTCGAATCCGGCGGCGACAATCTCGCGGCCTGTTTCAGCCGGGAACTCGCGGACTTCACCATCCAGGTGATCGACGTCGCCGGCGGCGACAAGATCCCGCGCAAGGGCGGCCCTGGCATCACGCAAAGCGATCTCCTCGTCATCAACAAGATCGACCTCGCCCCCGCAGTCGGCGCCGACCTCGGCGTCATGGAACGCGACACGCTGAAGATGCGGGGCGACGGCCCGTTCGTCTTCGCGGCGGTCAAAGCCGGCGACGGCGTCAACCGCATCGTCGCCCATATCCTCCACGCCCGACAACACGCCCTCGGAATCCCGCACGAAACCCACACGCACGTGTCGTGAGGCTTCCCGCGCTCTTAAGGTGCCGACTCCGGCCACGGAGACGAGGCGCCGGCGAACAGAAGTTGTTTCCTTCCATCTTCCAAACGGGCCAGCGCCACACCGCGCCCCCCCGCCATTTGCAGCAGTTCGTCATCACTGAGGCGAAGCGACGCATCCGCCCCGGTGCTCAATCGCTGCACAACCTGCGGGTCGGGCTTCGTTCGCAACACCATGTCGGGGCCCACCGCGGTCGAACGAATCCGATCCTCGACCACCGGCGTGACGGGTTGGGTCGCGACTTCGATGGTCGGGAGGGCGTGATTCGCGGTTTCACCCGCCTCCACCAACGCCCCCGCACCGGCCGGCGCCGTCGACTTCGCCACCACTGTGCCGTTCCCACCGCCCGCCTCGCGGGAGTCCACCCCGGGCCCCAACCACCAGAAAAGAAACAAAGCCGCGGCCATCGCGGCTCCGACGACGGGCATCAGCTGACGTCGGCGCTTCCGCGCCCGCACCGTCCTGAGCAATGGGGTTAGGGCGTCCGCCCCCTCCACGGACTCCGCGAGGACGTCATCCACCAGGGACGTGGGATCAAATGGTTTCTTCATGGCGCAGTCGGGCCAGGATGCCCGCTTTGAGTTTTTGTCGAGCCCGCGTGAGGCGGGATTCCACGGCCTTCTCGGTCGTGCCAAGCGCGTCGGCGAGTTCCCTCACCGACCCTCCGTTGAGGTACTTGTGTTCAAGCAACTGGCGCTCCGCGGCGTCCAGACATTCCATTTCGCGGACCAGGGCGGCCCCCAGCGGATCCTCCCCGCCCTGCTCGCCCGGCTGCGGCTCCGGTTCGGGCTCTTGTCGGAACCAACGATCCAGGAACCCGAGATAGCGGCGCTCGCGCCGTCCCGCATCGGCGGCGGCGCTGCGCGCCAGGACCGTCAGCCACCCCCACAATTCCGCCTCCGTCGAAAAGCACCGAACGTGTCGCACCACCCTGAGGAACGTCTGCTGAAGCGCTTCCCGCGCGGCGTCCTCGCGCCCACGACAGACCACGATCAGGTACCGCAACAGCCGGGGGGAATACGCGGAATGAAACTCCCGCCACGCGCTCTCGTCCCCGTCGCGAAGCGCCCGCGTCATCTCAGGAACAGCCACCGCCACCGACGGTTCCCCGGCGTCGGGAGCGGCGGTGGCGGGCAGTCCTGGCATGAGCAACTCGGCGGTCACGGGAGAGTCTGCTTGGCCGAAGGAGCGGCGTTTCGAGGCGCCGCAAGTGCCGGATTCGGCGACGGAGCCTGACCCGGTCGAACGCCATAGCGTTCGAGCCGCGCTCCTCCCAGTTCCCGCAGCACCAGATCCACCACCTCCAAATGCCCAGCCTCTCCAGCGACCACCAGGAGGGTCGTCTCCTCGTGGAACCGGATGGTCGGCAGCGGTTTCAACTCCGACAATTCAAAGCCCGCTTTGATGGCGGTCGTGATGTCCTCGACGCTGAATCGTTCGAGGTACGGTTCCAACTGAAAGAACCGGACGATCTTCGCGGGCGCTTCGGCGGGTGTCGCACCCCGCGCCTTGTCGGTCATCCCGGGCACCCGGCGCCCCGTGAATTGGGGAACCGGCGGCGCGACCTGATCCTCGGGCGGAAGGTCGGCCATCAGAAGGTACGCGAGACCGTTTCCATCGAGCTGCAGGCGCTCGAATCGATACCCTGTCTTGAACATCCCGTACTGGGGAAGGGGCTCCGGTCCCATCATCCAACCCGTGATCCGGCGCACCTCCCGCTGGCTGGCCAGTCCCAGGACGCTCAGCAGATCGCCCACGGTGACCTGTTTCAGTTCCATCGTGACCAGACTTTCGTCGGCCAGTTCACGCAAGTGATCGGGAACCACCACGTTCAGTGGCTCTCCCGTTTTCTTCCGATACTCGTCCTTCAGAACCCGGATCACCTCGGACAACGGAATGTCGTCGAAGCTGAAGTCGAACCGCGGCCCGACGTCCCTCGAGGTTTCCAGCGGGGCCTGACGGTTGACGGGAAGGCCCCCGCCCGGCGAATACCCTGCAAACGGATCACCAGCGGGCTTGGGTGGAGGGGAAGATGGAGAAACGGATTGCGCGGTGACATCGAATGCCGCGCAGATCAGAAGCGCGGCGGCCATCAGACTGGATGAGTGAATTGAACGCATACACCCCGTCATACGCCGCCCAAATCCGAATCCTTCGCCGAAATCTTTCTCGAGCACCGCGCGTCGGGCCGACCCGCACTCCAGACCATCACCGATCAGATCCGATGATGCTCGTGGGAGGCGTCAAGCCAGGCGATCAGCACCGAGGTGTCGACCAGGATCAAGGCCGGGTCCTCCGAAGCAATTCAGCGCCGGAAACATGTCCGTCCCAGGCTCCGGCCAGCTGGCGAATGCGACGTTGGAGCCGGTTGGAACCATCCGCTTGAACCACACCACGAATGACGCCCTCGCTGAACGACCATTCCACCCGCGCGCCCGGCAGAGCCCCCGCCTGCTCACGAATGCTCCGCGGAATCGTCGTGGGTCCCTTGGATGTGATCACGGTGGTTGCCATGAGGTGAGTACGGTTCTCTCCAATTCGGTTCATACCGTCAAACCCGTACACCCCTCCCTGATCTCCGGATCGGGGCGCCTGGGAGAAAGCGATCCCACCACGAAGGCACGAAGGAAGCATGATTCGTTCCGGCCTCGGCAATCCACTACAGGTCAATCCCGATCAGGGACTCGCTTCCGCCTCTCCCTTCGTGCTCTTCGTGCTCTTCGTGGTTTCTTATGCGGGGTTTTGGGCCCCTCCCCCGTCCCGGCATGACGATCGACCTCCAGCCCCGCCGAATCCTCGGGCCAATGGGCCCTGCCTACAGCCCGAAGGCCTTCTGCATCTGCTGGCGTACCACGGTGAGACGCTTCACGTCGCCACCTCCCACCTCGGCCGTCGCCCAGCCGTGGTACCCGATATCGGACAACCCCTTGCGAACCTCCCCCCACGGCAGGTCGTCCTCGGCGTCGGTGATGTCCGTGAACTTGTTCTTCGCGCGGCTGAACCCCTTCACATCGAGCTTCACACACCGGTGCCCGAAAGCCCGGATCCAGTCGCCGGGTTGCCCGTATTTCCAATGGTTGCCGATGTCGTAGTACATCCCAACCCACGGACTCTTGAAGCTGTCGACGAATCGGATGAACCGGTCCGGAGTCTGCTCGGGCGGCGCGTCGTGGTCGTATTGCATCTTGTTCCAGACGTTCTCGATCAGGAACGGCTGACCCAAGGCCCCGGCGAGCGGCAACAGCTTGCGGATCTCCTGCCGGCAACGCTCCTCGATCTCCTCCGCCGGACCGTCCTGCGCGCTCCCGATCACGACCAGCACGCCCACGCCGCCGGCGGCGTGCGAGAGCCGCATGCAATGCTCGATGTTCGCCCGGGCCTGATCCCGTTCCGCTTCCTTCGGACTGGTCAGCCGCTGGCTCCAATGCGCGTGGTTGATCGCGTTGTGGACGAACACGCCCGACTCCCGGACCGCATCCCGCGCCTGTTCCACCGTGAAACTGCCGGCCTCGTCGAAGTCCACGCCGTCGAACCCCGCTTCACCCGCCATCCGAAGCCGTTCCACGACCGATAGTTTTTTCCCTCCGGACTCCTTCGCGATCATCCCCAGTTTGCAGGACAGAAGCAGACTCTTGCCCGCCGGCGGCGTCACAATGCGGTCGCCACTGCCGCCGCCACCTTCCGCCGCGACCGCCTTGGACCCCACCCACCCCACCGCGGCCGCTGACGATATCGCAGTCGCCGTGGCCCCCAGGAAACCCCGTCGGTTCACGGATGCGCCCGTCGCGTTCGCTTCTGTTCTCGCGCTGTTCATGGATGTGTCCTGTTGAGTTGGTTTGAGGTGGTTGACGATGATGAGGATGAGGATGAGGGAAAGGTCGGCGCGAAGGCTGCACCGCCGCCCGACTTTCCGCAAATGCTCCGATGGATCCATGAAAAGATTGGGCGCATTCAGGAAACGGTATCAGACGCGCCCAACAAGATCCTGGGAAGCGTCAACGAGTTGCGACTCGCGCCTTGGATCCATGAACGGAGGAGGATTCCACCACGAAGACACGAAGATCACGAAGAAGACGGGTGGATTGGATACCTTCTCTTCGCTCGGTCTTCGTGTCCTTCGTGCGCTTCGTGGTGGATTGCCGGTTCATGGAGCCGCGCCCCGACCGCCCAACCTCCACCTTTCCAGCTTCACCCCCAACTCCCCACCTTCCGTGTGATCCGTGTGTTCCGTGGTTGTCCCCATCCAAAGTCCAAGCGGCGTCGTTCCGAACCTTTGACGCCCGCCCCCGTTTCCTGCGAGCCTCCCGTTCACCGTTGCCCGTACCCGTCATGAAGATCGTCTCCTTTCTTTTCATTGTCTCCGCGGTTCTCGCGCCCCTCGCCCCCAGCGCCTGGAGCCAGGACCGCTCCCCCGGCCCGACCCTGTCCCTCCGGCCGGGCGACCACGTCGCCCTCGTCGGCAACGCCCTCGCCGATCGCATGCAGCATTCCGGCCACTTCGAGACGCTCCTGCAGGCCAAGTACCCTGAGCATCGCCTCGTCGTCCGGAATCTCGCCGCGTCCGGCGACGAAGTCGTCATCCGCCATCGCTCCGAAAACTTCGGGACCCCGGACGAATGGCTCACACGGGTCCGGGCCGACGTCATCCTCGCCTTCTTCGGGTTCAACGAGTCGTTCCGTGGTCCCGAGGGCGTGGACCGCTTCAAGGCCGACCTCGACCGCTGGATCAAGGAGACCCAGGGCAAGAACTACTCGGGCCGGGGCGCGCCGCGCATCGCGCTCGTCTCGCCCATCGCGGCGGAACGGCATCAGGACCCGAACTACGAGGACCCGGTGCCGCTCAACGCGAACCTCGCGATCTACACCGACGCGATGGCGGCCGTGGCCCGCGACAACGGGGTTCCGTTCGTGAACGTGTTCCAGGCCTCGCGCGACCTCTACGCCGAAGCCGCCCGGGGGAATGGGTCCCTGACGATCAACGGCTTCCATCTGAGCGGCGAAGGCGATCGCCTCCTGGCTCCGGTCCTCTTCCGCGGTTTGCTCGGCATCGAACCGCCTTCCGGCGACCACGCGAAACTCCGCGCCGCGATCAACGAGAAGAGCAGCCAGTGGCACGCGCGCTACCGCACCATCGACGGCTACAACGTCTACGGAGGCCGGTCGGCGCTCGCCTACCAACCCGGCAAGGGACCGTTCATCTCCGATCGCAACGCCGCGGCTCCCTACATCTCCAATTACAAGGTGATGCAGGAGGAAATGTCCCAGCGCGACGTGCTCACCGCGAATCGCGACCTCCGCGTCTGGGCCGTCGCCGCCGGTGGCGACCTGGTCATCGACGATTCCAACCTGCCACCCGTCACCCAGGTGCCGTCCAACAAGCCGGGCTCGCAGGACGACGGCTCGCACGTGTTTCTCAGCGGGGAACAGGCCATCGAAAAAATGACCGTCCATTCCGGCATGAAGGTCAACCTGTTCGCCGACGAGAAACAGTTCCCGGAACTTGTCAGCCCCGTGCAGATGGCCTGGGACACCCGGGGGAGGCTCTGGGTCGCCGCATGGCTCAACTACCCCGAACGCACTCCGACCAGCAAGGAAGGCGACAAGCTCCTCGTCTTCGAGGACCTCGACGCCGACGGCAAGGCGGACAAGGTCACCACGTTCCTCGACGACCTCAACTGCCCAACCGGTTTTCAGTTCTACAAGGACGGCGTTCTCGTCGTTCAGGCCCCCGATCTCTGGTTCGTGCGCGACACCGACGGCGACGGGCGCGCCGACTGGAAGGAACGCGTCCTGATGGGCCTCGATTCCGCCGACTCCCACCACACCGCCAACGCCATCTGCCATGACCCGGGCGGCGCGATCTACCTCAGCGACGGCGTCTTTCACCGGACACAGATCGAAACCGCCTTCGGCCCGGTCCGAAACAACGACGCCGCCATCTTCCGGCTCGAACCCCGGACCAGCCGCTTCGAGACCTACATCCCCTACGGCTTCGCGAACCCGCACGGACGCGTCTTCGATCGCTGGGGCAACGACCTCGTCACCGACGCCACCGGCAACGCCACCTATTTCGGACCGGCCTTCAGCGGCCGGCTGGACTACCCGGCCAAGCACCCCGGCATGAAGCAGTTCTGGGACCGTCCGTCCCGCCCCTGCGCCGGAACCGGGATCCTCTCCAGCCGCCATTTCCCGGAGGAATTCCAGGGCAATTTCCTGAACCTCAACGTCATCGGCTTCCAGGGCATCTTCCGCGTCAAAGTCTCCGAAGACGGTTCCGGCCTGAAGGGCGAAACCCTCGAACACCTCGTTCACTCCTCCGACCCGAATTTCCGCCCCGCCGCGATCAGCGTCGGTCCCGACGGCGCCCTCTATTTCCTGGATTGGCACAAGCCGCTCATCGGTCACATGCAACACCACCTTCGCGACCCGAACCGCGACAAGGAACACGGACGCGTCTACCGAATCACGTACGCCGGCCGCCCGCTCCTCAAACCCAAGAAGATCCACGGCCAACCCATCCCCGATCTCCTGAAACTCCTCGAGGAACCTGAGGATTCCGTCCGCGAACTCGCCAAGATCGAACTCGGCAGCCGCGAACCGCGCGACGTCCTGGCCGCCCTCCCCGCCTGGATCGCGTCGCTGGACGCCTCGAAGGCCGAGTACGAACACCACATCACCGAGGCGCTCTGGCTCCATCAGTGGCTCAACGTCGTGAACGCCAACCTGCTCGACCGCCTCCTCGCCTCACCCCAGGCCGAAGCCCGCGCCGCCGCCGCCCGCGTCCTCTGCTATTGGCGCGACCGCATCCCCGACGCGCTGCCCAGGTTCCTTGAACTCGCCCGCGACGAAAATCCGAGGGTCCGTCTCGAAGCCGTCCGCGCCGCCAGCTTCTACCGCGTCCCCGAAGCCGCCGAGGTGGCCGTCGCCATCCTGAGCCGCCCCACCGATTACTACCTCGACTTCTGCCTCCGGGAGACCCTTCGCCAGCTCGAACCCGTCTGGCGCTCCGCCCTTTCCGAAGGCCGCCTCCTCGCCGCCGACAACCCCGCCGGACAGGCCTTCCTCGTCAAGAGCCTCCGGACGTCCGAACTTCAGAAGCTTCCCCGCACCGCCCCCATCCTCGAGGAACTCCTGCGCCGACCCGGCTTCACCGATTCCGACCGTTCCGTCGCGCTCCTCGAACTGGCCCGCGCCCGCGACGCCAGCCGCACCACCCTGCTCCTCAACCTCCTCGCGGACGCCTCCTCCGAGGACCCCACGCTGGCCGGCCTTCACCGGCTTCTTCCACTCCAACTGCCCGACGACCTCGCGAAGGAACGGGAACGCATCACCCGACTCACCTCGCCCGAAGCTCCCAAAGCGCTTCGTCCCGCCGCGTGGGCCACCCTCGCCGCCATCGATGACAGCTTCGACAAGGTCTGGCCCGCCGCGAGCGCGTCCCCGGACACCCTGGCCGATCTCATCACCGGGATCCCCCTCCTGAATGATCCCCAATTCCGCGCCCGCGCCTTCGGACGCGTCCGCCCGCTCGTCGCCAGCCCCGAATCCGCCCTCGGCACCGCCGGCACCTCCCGACAAGCCACCGGGGGCCGATTCGTTCGCGTGGAACTGCCGCGCCGCGGAACCCTCACCCTGGCCGAAGTCGAGGTCTTCAGCGACGGCGCCAACATCGCCCGCCGCGGAACCGCCACCCAGTCCAGCACTTCGAACGGCGGCGACCCCGGCCGCGCCATCGACGGCCGCCACGACGGCAGCTTCGGTTCCGGCACCCAGACCCACACCCGGGAGAATGACCGCCGCCCCTGGTGGGAGGTCGATCTCGGCGCCGAGTACCCGATTGAATCCATCGTCCTCTGGAACCGCACCGACGACACGCTCGGACGCCGACTCGACGGCTACAGCCTCGTCGTCCTCAACAACGGACGCTCCGAAGTCTTCCGTTCCGACGCCAACCCCGCTCCCGCCGAGTCCGCCCGCCACGCGATCCAGACCGATCCGGCCGGCGCCCTCCGGCGCGCCGCAATCCGCGCCCTCGTCAGCATGGGCACCGAACCCGAAGCCACCTTCCGTGAACTGACCGCGCTGATTCAAAAGCGCGCTGACGTCGCCGCCGCCGCCCAGGGCCTCCGGGCGCTCCCGCGTTCCGCCTGGCCGAAAAGTCAGGCCGCCGCCGCCACCGCCTCCCTCCTCGCCTGGGCCAAGACCGTTCCCGCCGGAGAACGCACCCGGGAGGACTACCTTCAGGCCCTGCAAACCGCCGGCGACCTCGCCGGGCTGCTCCCCGAGGACCAGGCCGCCGCCGCCCGGGCCGACCTCCGCGAACTTCGCGTCTCCGTCTTCGTCATCCGCACTGTGCGCGAACAGATGCGGTTCGACACACCCCGCCTCGTGGTCGAAGCCGGGAAACCGTTCGAGATCATCGTCGAGAACGACGATTTCATGCCGCACAACCTCGTCGTCGTGAAACCCGGCACCCGCGAAAAACTCGGCGCCGTCACCGAGAAGATGTCGCCCGAGAAACTCGACAACCAGGGCCGCGCCTTCGTTACCGATTCCACCGACATCCTCGCCGCCACACGCCTCCTCGAACAGGGGATGAAGGAGACGCTGAAACTCACCGCGCCTTCCGAGGAGGGCGACTACACGTTCGTCTGCACGTTCCCCGGACACTGGCAGGTGATGTTCGGCCAACTCATCGTCACCCGCGACGTGGATGCTTATCTCCAGAAACACCCGGTCGCCCCGATCCCAGCCACCACTGCGGAACACGGCCATCTTGAATAATCCTGGACCGCACCCGCTCCAAACCTGATCGGGCCGGCCGCGAGGCAAAGCGAGGCGACGCCCGGCCTTCCGTCGGCCCGGCCCGCAAGGACCATGAAATCCAAGACAAAATCCAAAGCCGCCCCGCTCCCGGTGGGCGCCGCCGCGGCGCCTCCGGCAGTGGCCGCGCCCGCCGCCGGCCCCGCGGCGGGGGGGGGGG
>JBFWOK010000029.1:0-48681 GCA_050250555.1 Limisphaerales bacterium | reverse complement strand
ACCAATACACGGTTCGTCTCACGACCTCCCAGCAGGCCGAAGGCACGACCTACGCGGTCACCGCGAGGAACGTCGCCAACCTCGGTGGCGCCGCCGCCGAGACCACCGGCTCCCTGGTCTCCTGGTCGATGGTCGCCGGTCGCGCTCGCGCGGATCAGTTCACTGGTTTCACCGGCGCCGGCGACGGCGAGATCGACACCGTCCTCGCCGATCCCAAATGGCCGAACAGTCCGGATGTCGTCCGGTACGTCAACGGCCTCTCGTTCGGCGAACCGGCGTTCGGCGACACCTGGGGCGAAAACCACATGGTCGCCATCCGTTCGATCCTGAAGCCGACCGAAGGCGGTTCCTACACCTTCCACGTCCGTTCCGACGACGCCTCCCGCCTCTACATCAACATGAGCGGCGCGGCGATCCCGGATCCGCTGACGGCGACCTTCATCGCCAATGAGACGGGCTGCTGCACAGCCTACCTGGAGGCGCCGGAGGAAAGCGTGTCCGAACCCGTCACCCTCGCGGCCGGCCAGAGCTACGGCGTCCTGTTCCTCGTGAAGGAAGGCGGCGGCGGCGACTGGGGCCAGGTCGGCTGGCGCAAGGCGGGCACCACCACGCCGGTGGCCACGATCGTCGATCAGGCCTACTGGCCCGGACCTCCGCCGGCGGCGGCGAATCCGACCATCAGCATCGCCCGCACGGGTGCGAATGCGTCGATCACCTACACGGGCACGCTGCAAAGCGCCACCGCGGTGACGGGGCCCTACACGGACGTCGCAGGGGCCACCAGCCCGTTTGCCGTTCCCGCCGGAGGCGCCTCGATGTACTGGCGCTCCCGCAACTGAGCCACGATCGCGTCGTCGGGACGTTGACCGTCCCGAAAACGAAACCGATTCACGAGGCGCCGGGCAAAAGCCCGGCGCTCTCTTTTTCGGGCGTCTAGCGGACAGGTCTTTCGTCTCTCATTTGGAGTGCGGCGCTTCGCGCCGCTTTGGATCTGGATCGCCGCAAAGCGGTGCGGAGCACCGCACTCCAAAGGACCCCGCCTGTTCCTCGTCTCCCTGCTGGCCAAACCCCCGGACTGTCCCACGAAACCTACCCGGCGACTCAGGGGCAGGTCTTTTGTCTCCCATTTCGAGTGCGGTGCTTCGCGCCGCTTTGGATCTGGATCGCCGCAAAGCGGTGCGGAGCACCGCACTCTCCAAAGAACCTGCCGGGCCTTGATTGAACAGGGCGCAGCTGCAACTGTCCCACCTGCGAACATTCCCGATGTCGTCTCCGTCATTGTCATCCGCTGATTCATCCACACTCCCGCCCGGGCCCGCCGAGGAACTCGCCGCCTTCGGGAGGTCCCTGCCATCGAAGGCGCTATTTCTCGGACTGATCGGCGCCTGGATTCTCCTGTTCGTTCTCTACGGCAACGCGACGTTCGGTTACGTCGATACGTCGTCCTTGTTCGGCTGGCTGAACTACTCCTACGCCAATTCGCAGGATGACGAACTCGGCCGGTACATTCCGTTCCTCGTGCTGGGCCTTTGCTGGTGGAAACGGGACGAACTGATCGAGACGGCGAAGACCCCTTCCTTCGCCGGCGTCGGGATCGTCGCGATCGCCCTGGCGCTTCACGTCCTCGGATTCCTGGTCCAACAGACCCGCCTGAGCGTGGTGGCGTTCTATCTGGGAATCTACGGTCTGCTCGGTTGCGTCTGGGGAACGCGGTTTCTGAAGGTGACTTTCTTCCCCTGCTTCCTCTTCGCGTTCTGTGTGCCCCTCGGGACCCTCGCGGACACCATCACGGTCCCGCTGCGGATGGCGGCGACGACGGCCACGGCCTGGGTCAGCCGGTACATCCTGGGGGTCGCGTTGATCCAGCAGGGCAACCAGATCTTCGACGTTCAGGGAACCTTTCAGTACGAGGTCGCCGCGGCGTGCGGCGGCTTGCGCAGCCTGACCGCCACGCTGGCGTTGGCGGCCATTTACGCGTTTGTCGCGCTCGATCGGGATCGGGCGTGGAAGAAGGTCGTGATGATCCTCTCGGCGCTGCCATTGGCCGTCGCGGGCAACACGCTTCGCCTCACCCTGATTGTGATCGCGGCGGAAGCGTTCGGTCAAAAGGCCGGCAACTGGGTTCACGACAACAGCCTTCTGAGCCTTCTCCCCTATGTCCCGGCGTTCCTCGGCCTTGGGGCGCTGGGGTCCTGGCTGAAACGGAAGCCCGCCACGGCCGAGGTCCCCGTCAGCGCCACCCCCCAGGTCCAATCCTCATGACCCGCTTCAAATCCAGACCCGGGCTCGTCGCCGTCTCCTGCCTGATTCTCATGTCGGCCACGGGGTGGTTTCTCCATCAGCGGGCCAGCCTCGGTCACCGACTCGGGAAGCCGGGTCTTCGCGTCGTCGAGGTTCCCCTGCCGGGTGAGGACGGAAAGCCCGCCACGACACACAGCATTCCGTTTCCTGAATCGCCCCTCGAATTTCGGTCGGAGGTCCAGTCGATCAAAAAAATGGAACTCGACTGGCTGCCGCGCGACACGACTTTCGGGAGGCGCCTGTACACGGCGCCGGATGGATTCCAATCCCAGGTGACCGCCGTGCTGATGGGCACGGACAGGACCAGCATTCACAAACCGGAATTCTGCCTGCCGTCGCAAGGCTTCCAGATTGTGAAGGCGATCCCCACCGAGATCATCCTCGACCGTCCCCACCGGTACGCCCTGCCCGTGATGCGGTTGGACGCCTTGCGGGAAGGGCGGCTGCCGAATGGCCAGATGGTCCGCCACGGGGCGGTCTACATCTACTGGTTCGTCTCGGAGAACCGGCTTTCCAACAACCACCTCCAACGCATGGGTTGGCTGGCCCTGGATCTGATTCGAACCGGCGAACTTCAGCGTTGGGCCTACATCGGATGTCTCGCCGCCTGTCACCCCGGCCAGGAAGACGCCACCTACCTCCGCCTGGAGCGGCTCATCCAGTCGATCGCGCCGGAGTTCCAGATCACCGCGGGTCCCGCCCTTTCGCTCGGCCCCGCAAGTCCCGCCCCAGGGGCCGACGGTGGGGACGGAGTTCATGGGAACGTGATGGCCTCGTCCCACCGTTGACATTGAACTTGCCGGAACGTTCGCCGTAACGTCTCCCGCACCCCGCGCACGCGCCGGCCGCCGCCTCATGCTTCGTCGTCAACGGATTATTCGAAACCGGATCCACAAGGTCGTGGATGGCGGGATATTCGCCGTTGGCTTTTACCTGGCATTCATACTCCGTTCGAACGCGGAGGCGCTCGGCGGCTGGTTGATGCGGTTCTTCGAACTGTTCGGCGGGACCCGCGAGATTCAGCCGCTCAATCAGTACCTCCTCTATGTCGTGCTCACGGTTCCCGCCGCGATGGTGCTGCTGGCCCACTACGGATTCTACAACCGTCCCCTGATCTCAACCCGCCGGCAGACGGCGCTCGCGCTCTTCAAGGTCTGCACGGTGCTCACCATCGGAGTCATCATCATCCTGTTCCTCACGCGCGATCAACTCGCCCGCGCGGTCGTCATCCTGTTCGGCGTCTTCAGCTTCGCGCTCGTCATGCTGAAGGAGGAACTTGTCCGCTATTGGATCAGGGCCGGCCTCGAGAAGGGCCACTACGAGCGACGACTCGTCCTCGTGGGAACCGCCGAAGACACCTCCGCGCTCCGCCTCGAACTCCGCAAACGCGAGGAGCACGGGATCCGGATCGTCGCCGAAATCGACGTCAACCACGCGTCCATCGATTCCCTGGTCGACCAACTCCACGAACACTCCCCCAACGGCGTCGTGATCGCGGCCCGTAACACGGTGTTCGGCCAGCTCGAAAAGGTCATCCAGGCTTGCGAACTCGAAGGTGTCGAAGTCTGGCTGATCGCGGACTTCTTTAAGACCCAGATTTCCCGGACCACCGTCGATGACCTCTACGGGAGACCGATGATGGTGTTTCGATCCACCCCCGAGGAATCGTGGCAGGGTGTCGGAAAGTACCTCGTCGACACCGTGGGAGCCATCGTTCTGATTCTCCTCTCCTCTCCGCTCATGGCCCTCGCCGCGTTGGCGGTCCGCGTCACATCGCCCGGGCCCGTGATCTTTCGCCAGGAACGCAGCGGCCTCAACGGGCGTCCCTTCATCATGTACAAATTCCGGACCATGGTGACCGACGCCGAACAACGAAAACAGGAACTCGCCGCGTTCAACGAGATGAGCGGCCCCGTGTTCAAAGTCACCAACGATCCCCGCGTCACGACGGTCGGCCGCTGGCTCCGAAAATTCAGCCTCGACGAGTTCCCCCAGCTCTTCAACGTGCTCCGCGGAGAGATGAGCCTCGTCGGACCACGCCCGCTACCCGTCGATGAAACCCGCCGGTTCGATGACTTCGCCCACCGGCGCCGCCTCAGCGTCAAACCGGGGCTCACCTGCCTGTGGCAGATCAGCGGCCGCAGCGACGTCCGGGATTTCAAGGAATGGGTCCGGTTGGACCTCGAATACATCGACAACTGGTCGCTGTGGCTCGACGTCAAAATCCTCCTCCAGACCGTTCCAATCGTTCTCCGGGGCAGCGGCGCCAAATAATCCGTCCGTCAGTCAGTCTGTCCAGTCGCCGGTCCGGTCCATGCCGTCCAACCCAAAGGTCTCCGTCCCCATGATCCCACTCTTCCACGGTCCCTTGGCCCCGACGTCCCGTCCCACACCCCGGTCCAATGGATGGCGCCACCTGCTCGCCACCTCGCTCGCGTTGGCAGCTTGCGGGGATGCCGTCCCTTCGTGGGGCGCCGAACACGTTCTCAATGGGCATCGGTTCGCGCTCCCGGACGGTTTCACGGTTGAACTCGCCGCCCCCAACAGTCTGATCCCGCGACCCGTTTCGGGGAGCTTCGACGACCAGGGACGCCTCTATGTCACCGATTCGTCCGGATCCAACCTGCCACCCGCCGAGCAGTTGAAGGATCCCAAGAGCCGGATTCTCCGCCTCGAGGACTCCGATGGCGACGGCAGGTTCGACACGACCCGGGTCTTCGCGGACAAGGTCATGTTCCCCCAGGGCTGTCTCTGGCACGGCGGCTCCGTCTACGTCGCCGGCCCTCCCAGCATCTGGAAGTTCACCGACACCGACGGAGACGGGCGCGCTGATCAGCGGTCCGAGTGGTATCAGGGGAGCATTCTGACCGGTTGCGCGAACGACGTCCATGGACCCTACCTCGGACCCGAGGGGATGCTCTACTGGACCAAGGGCGCTTTCGGGCGCCTCGACCTGAAGGACCACCGAGGACGCCGGATTCAGGATCGTTGCGCCCACATTTTTCGGGCTTGGCCGGATGGGTCCGGCCTCGAAAGCGTCATGTCGGGAGGCATGGACAATCCCGTTGAAGTGGCGTTCACCGCGCAGGGTGAGCCCATCGTCATCAGCACCTTCATAGACCTTTCCCAACCAGGGCGTCGCGATGGCCTCGGCCACGCCGTCTACGGCGGGGTCTTCGGGAAGCAGAATGATGTGGTCGACGAGCCGGTCGTGCGCCGGACCGGAGATCTCATGCCGACGATGACCCATTTCGGGCCCGCGGCGGCCTGCGCCTTGACCCGGTACCAGGGGGACGGATTCGGACCCGGGTACCGCGACAACCTCTTCGCCACCCTTTTCAACCTCAGGAAGGTGACCCGTCATGAGCTGAAGTCGGCCGGGGCGTCGTTCACGACCGTCGACAGCGACTTCCTCGTTTCGGATCAATCCGACTTTCATCCCACGGACGTCCTCCAGGACGTGGATGGGTCCCTCCTCGTGATTGACACGGGAGGCTGGTACAAGCTCTGTTGCCCGAGTTCCCAACTGGCCAAATCCGATGTCCTTGGGGCGGTTTATCGAGTGCGGCGGACCGGGGCTCCGCGGCTTCCCCACGCGGATCGACAAGCGGCCTACGCGCGGTGGATTGCCCCGCCCGCCTTGGACGAAGGCTCTCCGGAGACCGTCCTCAAGCGGGCCGCGCTGGCCGCCAAGCCGGCTTCCGCCCCGGAATTTCGAAGGACGCTCTCCCAACACGCTCCCCTCGCGTCGTCCGCGGCGTCCTCGGCGCGGCTGGCTCGCATTGCCGCCGAAGGTCTGGGCCGCGTCCAGGATCGCGCGAGCGTCGGCGTTCTATTCGATGCCATCGCTGAAACCAGCGCCGCGCAAAGCGGTCCGGACCGATTCCTCGAGCACAGCTTGCTCTTCGCCTTGATCGAGATCGGCGACAGGGAAGCCGCCCGAACGCGGCTCCGTTCCGACAACCCAGCCGTCCGGCGGGCCGCGCTCCTCGTACTTGAACAGTCCGGAGATTCCTCCCCGGTCCTTGTGGGCGATGTGATCCCTTTTCTCAGCGCGCCCGCGGGTGTGATTCGGGAGGTCGGTTTCTGGGTCGCCCGGCGCCATCCGGAATGGAGCGCCGACCTCGCGTCCCATCTCCGCGCCCGCCTGACGGCGACGGATGTCACGGCTTCCGAACGGGCGCCCTGGGAGTCCGCCTTCGACCTCCTGGCGTCGAGTTCCGAGGGCCAGAGTCTACTGGCGGATGCTGTCACCAGTTCCGGTTTCAGTGATTCCACCCGGATCGCGGCGCTCCGCGCGATGGGGGTCAGCGGGACCAAGACGCTCCCGCCGGGCTGGCGGGAGGCCGTTCTCGCCGGACTCGAGGTCCGCGGGGATGATGCCCCCCCCAATCGCGCCGCGTTCGACGCCGCCCTCCGAGCGGCCCGATCGTTGCCGTTCCCGAAGCCGGGAGATCCCGCCGTAACGGCGCGCCTGCGCCAGGCGGCGGCCAACGCCATGCTCGATCCAGGGCTCCGACGCGAGGCCCTGGCGGCATTGCCTCCCGGCAGCTCCCTGGATGCCACGGAGTTCGCAATCCTCCTGGAAGCTCTGTCTCCCGCACGGCCACCGGGTGAACGCCTTTCGGCGGCGACCGCGATCCAACGGCTCCAACTGAATGACGGGCAGCGGCTCCGGCTCGTTCCAGCCCTCGCCACCGCGGGCCCGGTCGAATTGCCGCGCCTCATCGCGGCGTTTGGATCGGCGGAAGGCGCCGACTTGGGACGCCGGTTTGTCGCCGCCCTGCGCGACTCCAAGGCCCTCCGGTCGCTGCGGACCGAAGACATCAAGCCGGCGGTCGCGTCCTTCCCGCGGGAGATTCAGGCCGCGGCCCTCGAAATCCTGTCGACGGCCCAAACCGACGCCTCGCTCAATCGCGAACGTCTGGATGCGTTGCTGGCGGAGGTCGGAGGGCTCACCGGCGAGATTCGCCGAGGTCAGGCGATCTTCAACAGTCCCAAGGCGGCTTGCTCCTCGTGTCACCGCATCGGCTATCTGGGGGGCGACCTGGGTCCGGACCTGACTTCCATCGGTTCGTCGAGAACGGAACGGGATCTCCTCGAATCCGTGCTCTACCCCAGCGCGAGTTTTGTTCGCAGCTACGAACCCTGGATTGCGTCCACGACGGACGGCGAGGAGCACAGCGGCGTTCTGCGCAGGGACACGCCGGATGAAATCGTTCTCGCCACCGGTCCCGGGGCCGAGGCTTGGGTTCCCCGGTCGCGCGTCGCGGACCTCCGCCTGGGAAGCGTCAGCACCATGCCGGCTGGATTGGACGAGCAACTGACGAAGCAGGAACTGGCCGACCTGCTCGCTTTCCTCAAGAACACCCGCTGGGGCGCGAACTGACGGGACCCGCCCGTACGGACGACGGAGATTTCTCGGTGATTTCGGTGGAAGGGACGCAGTGGGCACAGAGGAATGCCCAGAAATGCGGCGACCATGGCATCACTCCGCCACCAACCGCGAAAATGCGATCGCCTGAGCCGCAACGATCAGTCCGATAAGAAGCCAGAAGAGAACCGACCACGCGACCAGGGACTTGCGCCTCACGGGTGCGAGAACGAATTGAAGCGGAAGATTCCCAATGTCGATGACGTCGCCGTTGCGAAGCCGATGTCGTTGGAAAGGGCGACCTTCAACAAGGGCCAGCGCGCCGTCCCCGGTCTCCACGACCCACCCCTCCCCGGGCGCGACCCGCACCGTGAGATGGGCATCGAAGATCCCAGGCCGATTGAGGGAAAGGCCGGCGGCGGGTGACCGGCCAATGACGAACGGGGTTCGTTGAATCTCGACGACTCGCAGCCCTTCGCCCGGGGTTCGAGTCAGGACTTGGAACAGCCCCACGGAATTCTCCCGTCAACGCCCCCAGGGACTCCGTCGGGGAACATAGATCCGGTCGCCGGGAACGATGGGAACGTCCAGCAACGGATTGTTCTTCGCCTTGCGGGCGTCGATCGTGAGTTGCTCGCCGGTGTTGCGCACCAACTCGACCCGCCCCTTGGCGGCGAAATCCGTGAACCCCTGCGCGGACGCAATCGCTTGCAGGAGGGAGATTTCGCCCTCGTAGACGAAACGATCCGGGCGGCGAACCTCGCCATCGACATAGAACACCCGGCGTTCGGTTTTCACCGTCACCGTCAGGCGTAGGAAGTATTTGGGGACGTAGGCGTCCTGAATCTCCTTCTGCAGTTCGCCAGGGGATTTTCCTTCCGCCTGCAGATTGCCGACGAGGGCGAGATTGATCGTCCCGTCCTCCTTGATTCGTTCCTCGAGATTGGCCGGAGGCGTGGGAATGCCCGAGAAGACGATCTGAATCAGGTCGCCCTTTCGCAGAACATCCGCGAGGACCGGCGGCGAGCCAGGTCCTGTCCGGCCCGTCGTGTTGGTCAATCCAGATTTCTTGCCCCCACAACCGGCCAACATCACCAGCGCGGCGATACCCAGCACCGTTCGCGTCAAGGCGCCGAAATGGCGCAAGGAAAATGACAACATGGTCTTCGGCTCCGACTCAGTACTTTTTCTTCAGGTCGATCCGTGACAGTTCGGTCGAACCGTTCTTGCCCTTCTTCTCCGCCTTCGCATCGGCGGCGTCGTCCTTGTCGCGGCTCTGGTAGTAATCGTAGTAGTAGCCGCTGTAGTAGTAGTAGTTCTCGTCCTGCGACATGTTGATGTTGTTGAGGACGATGCCCACGAGATACCCGCCGACCTTCGAGACCATCTGCTTGGCCCGGAGGGTCATCGCCTGCGGGTACTTGCGGTACTGAATCACCTGGAGGGAGATGTCGACTTCGCTGGCGAGAACCACCGCGTCGCTGACCCCCATGATGGGCGGCGAATCGAAGAACACGAAGTCGTACCGCCGTTTCACCTCGGCAATCAGATCCTTCATCTGCTGGGAGCTGAGAATCCCCATCGAACTGCTCGGCAGCTTGCCGCTGGGGAGAAAGTCGAGGGTTGGCAGGGACGAGGTCTGAATGACCTCCTCCAGCTTGTTCTGACCGAGGAGCACGTTGGTGAGTCCCTGCGAATTCGAAACCTTCAGGAACTTGTGCATGCTCGGCCGCCGCAGGTCGGAATCGATGATGAGAACCCGGTTGCCGTTCTGGGCGAACACGACCGCCAGGTTGAACAGGGTGGTCGATTTGCCTTCGCCGGCGCCGCCGCTGACGATCGTGATCGTGTTGAAGGTCTCGTCCTTTCGGGTGAACAGGACGTTGGTCCGTAGGACGCGATAGGCCTCCGCATGCGGACTGTCCGGTCCTTCTTCGAGGAGCGAACCGACGTTCTGAGGAATGACGCCGACCACGGGGGCCCCGAGGGAGCGTTCCACGTCGTCGATCGTTTTGACGGAGGTGTCCAGGTACTCGATGAAGAACGCGAGACCGACACCCACGACGAGTCCAACGACCACGCCAAACGCGATGTTCAGCGGGATATTCGGTTTGACGGGCTTCAGGCCCTCCTCGGCGACATCGGTGATCTGAACCAGGGATCCGCGCGGTATCTTGCTGTCGAAACGTTCCTGCGCCAGCTTGCGGCCCAGAACGTCCAGCATGATTCGCTGGTTCTCGACTTCGCGCTTCTTGTCGAAGAATTCCCGGTATTCTCCGCCCCGTTTGAGGTCCTCCTGCTTGGCCTTGTCGACTTCCGCGTCGAGTTGGGCCAATTCGTCTTCCGCCGACGCGACCTGAACTTCGAGGGCGTTGATAATGCCCTTCAAACGGTTCGTCACATCCTGCTCGAAACGGTCCAGCATCTTCCTGGCCGTCTGCACGTCCGGATGGTCGTCCGCCAGCGTCGTGGTGAGACGGACAAGTTGCTGACCCAGTTCCATCTGCTTGGCCAGCGCATCCATGAGCAACGGATCATCGCGGTACAATGTCGCGAGCGTGTTCCGCAGGCTGTCGCCGTTCAGGTCCTTGAGCTTGTCCAGGGTGGATCGGGATCGGGCCAAGCGGCTTCGGACCTCCGTCTTGAGCGTGTCCACCCGCTGAACCGCGACAGCCTCGAGACTCCCCTGGCTGAAGGAATCCATCATGAGATCCGTGATGCGGTACTTTTCCCGAAGATCGTCCAGCTCCTTCTGCTTTTCATTGACCTTGGCCTGCTGGTCGGCAATCGCGGTGATGATCTTCTCGATGCCGCGCTCCGCCATCCGCTCCCGTTCCGACAACCGGCTTTCCTTGTAGACATCGGCGATCTTGTTCGCGATCTCCGCGGCCTCCGCCTTGTTCCGGCTGTACACCCGGATCTCGATCATCGTGGTGTTGCGGAACTGGCGGACGTCGAGCTTGTCCTTGAGGATCTCGAACGTTTCCTGGGTCTTCAGCGTCCCCTGATTCAAATACTCCTTGGACCAGCGCTGATTGAGGCTCAGATCCTCGATCACCTGGTAAAGGTTGGTCTTCGCCTGAATGACTTCGAACTCCGTCTGGAGGAAGAACATGTCGGGCGGACCCTGGGACGCCATCTGCCCCAGAAGCGGGACGTCGGCGGTGTCCTTCTCGACCTTGATGCGCGTCGAACTGACGTACGTCTCCGGCAGCATGTAGGTCACGACCGTTGTCGTGATCACCACCAGAAGAAACACCGCAATGATGACCGTCTTGCGGATGCGGATGATCCGCCAGTAATCGAGAAAGTGTAACTTGGAGTCCGAAGGCTCCGGAGCCTTGAAGTTGTCCATAAAAAAGGAAGGGAGGCTAGAAATGGACTCCAGCCTCCCTCCGACTGCAAGTCAAGATAAGGGGGATTTCCCAGGACTAAAACTGCCCACGGACACCCAGGAACACCCGATTGCGGCTGTAGGAGCGCTGGGAGTCGTCGGAATCCAACCGGTCGTAGTTGTAGCCCGTCTCGAGCGCAAGATACTGATTCAGCTCGTAGGTCAGGCTCAGACCGAGGATGTAAAAACCCTCGTCCTGGTTGTCGTAGAGGCCGCCGTTGAACGAACCGAATTGAAGCTGCGCCGAACCGCGCGCCGTCAACTGTTCGGTCAACTTGTGACTGACCGTCCCGTACGCCACCGCGGTCTCCTGGTCGACGGTGTACGGAATCGATTCCGTCGGAGTGACCGGCCCCAGGAAGTCCGTCCGGTTGCGACCATATCGGCCACCAACCCGGAAGAAGCTGTCCTCGGCGTACTCGAACGTGGTGCTGATGTCACCAAACCCGTTCCATTGGTCGGGCTCCCCGTCGATTCCATCGTAGGTCACGTTCTGCGCACCACCACGGACGGAGATGAAGCATTGAGGCGACACCGTGTAGTCGGCACCCGTGATGAAGTAATGGGAAAAGCTATCGCGGGAATCGGACATCAGACCGGGCGCGACGGCCTCATCCCCCGTGAACCCAACATCCTCGTACCAGTACCCGAGGATGCCCGCGAGGGTCGGCGTCAAGGTCCATCGGGTCTCCGCCTTGATCAGGTGCTCGACGCGGTCGAGAAGCGCGGAATAGCTGCCCGCACCCTCGTTTTCGAAGTCGTAGAAGGTGTTGCCGTAACCGACTTCGAGCCCGAAGAGCGGCGTGAACTGCCCCACGTACTTCAGGTCACCGAGATTCCGGATATTCGTCCCGTCGGCGCGAAGGAGGGTGATGGTCGAGCCGCGATCCAGAAGCGTGGGTTCGCTGCTGTACGAAAAATTGTCGCTGAAACGCAGGATGTGGTTCTCGGTGAACCGATACTCACCATTGGCATCCGCCATGAAGCCGTGATCCCACTGCTCATCGTCACGGTCCTCAAACCAACGACCCGAGTAGTAACCCGACAACTTGACGATGTACTGCTCGCCCTGATGTCCCACATCGAAGCCCGGCCGAATCTCGAACCCGAAACTTTCGCGGGCCAAGTTCTTCGGGGCGATCGTGTAGTTGTCGTCGTAGAATCCACGAAGAGCAGCGCTCACATGCCACCACTTCGAGTCATCGACGGATACCGCTTGGGCGGCGCATTGGGTCTGGAATCCAGCAACGGCAACTGCCGCGATGCCCGCAGTCGTTAGGATGTTCTTCATAAATGACTGAAAACTTGTCAGTTAACCCGCTTCGAGTCGCTGAAAAGTGCCCCTTCTGTATGCCCTACAGTTTCGAGTGTCAAACCAATTTCTGGCCCCTAGCCAGCCTCTCCAGAAATCCCACCACGGGAGGGATCACAACCTCCCAGCGGAAGGCCCCGGACCTTGCCCAAGCCGCTCTCCGAACCCGTTCGTACCTGGCCCCATCTCCAACCAGCCAAGCCACCGATTCGGTCAGCGCCTCGGGCGACTCGGAGAGACTCACACATCCTGTTTCGCCGTTCAATGTCGAATCCACCAAACCGGCCACCGGATACACCACCGCCGGCGTCCCCATCGCATTCGCTTCGATAACGTTCAAGCCCCAGCCTTCCCGCACGGAAGGGTGAATCAAGGCGTGTGAAGCCGCCAAAATGTCGAGTTTTTCCGATTCCGGCCGGTACCCAACAAATCGGATCCATCGGTTCAATCCAAGATTTTTCACCAACTCCCGCAGCGGAGACATCTCGCTCCCGTCCCCTACGATGGTCAGTTCGGCCGGAATCCCGCGCTCCCGAAGAAGGCCCGTGCACCGCACCGCGTGATCGACCCGCTTGTTCGGAGCCAAACGCGAAACGGTCACCAACCGAATTGGGCCTTCGGTGCCTTTCGCTGGGAGTTCCGAAAGCGGTGCCACGTCGACACCGTTCGGGAAAACATGAACCTCTCGGACACCATGCCGGGATACGGCATCCCGGGTGGATTCGGACGGCACCCAGAATGGAATCCGTCGATAAAACCAGTGGGTCCACCGTTCCTGGATCCGGCCCAATCCGCTCGTGGGCCAACGGTAGAACGAGCGCCAGATCGGCCCCAGAACCTCGTGAATGTAGGCCACGCATGAAGTCCCACACCACCACGGCGCGTACCACGGAATCCCGTGGTGCTGATCGATCACGAGATCGAATCGCGGCTGCCCCCGAAACCAGCGACGGGCCGCGAGCACCGACGTGAAAACCCCGCCGGCCCGATGAACGCGAATTCCGTCGATCTCCTCCTCGGGACGCGCCCCTTCGAAATCGTACGCGAACCAATCGACGTGATGACCCGCGGCCAGAAGGCCTCCCAGGAACGCCGCCGACACTCGTTCCGCCCCTCCGGCCAGCGGATTTCGGGGATCCCTCCAATTGAGCATCAGGAATCGCATCGGATCCGATTCGGGGGCTGCCGCGGGTTTCAATCTCCAACCAACCCGCCTACCGCGCCGCAGCGGGGGTCGGACCCGTTTCCCCGACCGCGGTCGCGAGCCGCCTCAGCGAATCGAAATCCTGGTAACCGACGACCACCTCGCGAATCACACCCGATGCGTCCAGGAAGAACGTCGTCGGGTACGCGCGGACGCCGGAGTAAGGTTCCGGAAGGTCCACATGCTCCAGGCTCGCCAGCGGGTACGGCACATCCCGGGTGGCCGCGAACTTCTTCAGAACCACGCGGTCTTCGCGGCTCAGACCAATCACCACCAGCGAATCCTCCCCGACCTCACGCTGCAAGCGCGCCAGATGGGGCACTTCCTCGACGCAGGGACCGCACCATGTCGCCCAGAAATCCAAGACCACCGCGCGTCCGCGGAACTCCGACAATTTCATCCGGCTTCCGTCCAGGCGCGACACCTCGAAGTCCGGAGCCTCGCGCCCCACCCAGCTGCCATGCCCCGGAAAACCGGGTTGGAACCCACCGTCCCCCCTCATCATCCGCGGCAGAAGCACCGTGTAGAACGCCAGAAAGGCGACCGAACTGACGAACGCCAAACCGGAAAACGAGACGCCCGCCCACCCGATTCGGCGCCCTTGCCGATGGGTTCGCAAATGTTGAACCCCCAGGACCAGACCCGCCAGACCCAGCACCCCTCCCACCACGGCCACGCTTCCCACCAAGCCGAGCCCCCCCAGGATCAGGGACGCCCACGCGAGACGCGGCTGGCGCCGGGAAGCGTTTCCAAGAGCGTCGCGGGGTGGGGCGGGGTCCATGCGCGGAGACTCGATGCACTAAGGGTTCACTTCGACCGCATCGGAACCCCGCCCGGGCATCGCCAGACCGTGAATCCAGAGAAACCCGGTCTGCGAGGGCGAGGCCTCGGCGCCGGGACCCGCGGCCACGGGGAGCGCGGCGCTGGCTCCGATCGCGATCGTCGTCGTGGCGGGACCCCCGATCACGAACCGCGGCTGGCTGGGCGTGTGCCGGAGGAAAAAGAAGTCCTCGTCGTAGATGAAGTCGGTGAAGTTCCCGGTGAAGTAATTGTCCCACGCGGCGGCCACCCAATCGATCGTGCTACCGGCATGGAGCCCCAGAAGATTCAGGGGCACGCGCAGGATCATGGTCGACGCGTTCAAGTCGGCCTCGATCGGAAATACCCCGAGCGTCGACCCCGAGTTCAGATCCTCCACGACGACTTCGGTGGATCCGTTCCCCGTGGCCTCGACGGTCAGCAACATCAGGTCCTCGAATCCATCCAGGTCCGCGTCGATGAAGACAAGGCCGCCCACCGGAGTGGCCGAGTGGCTCCACGCGTCGTGGAAGGCGAGGGCGAACTCGAGATTCCCCGCCACGATCCGGATGCCGGCGGCCTTGAGATCGGGCAACGCCTCGTCGAAGCCGAACGGGTCCGGCTTCGGGTAGTCCACGGGACTCGTCCCACCGAGGGCGAACACGTGGGTGGTTCCGGCCGCGGCGCCTTGGATGTTGCTCACCTCGACCACGCCACCAACGGCCACGGAATCCACGTTCACCGCGAGATCGGCCGCCTTGCGGGGCAGGATATGCCACGGGAGGGAAAGCGTCTCCCTCTCGTCGCGGATCCGGATGTATCCGTCGAATTCAAGGATGCGGAGAAGGTTCCCATTGGCCCCCTGCGTTCCCCCATTGATCGTCCAGTCCGGCAACCGCGTCGGGTCAAGGGTCAGCGTCACCTCGATCTCCGCTTCCCCGAGTTCCGGAACATCGAGGTTTGGCGAGGAAACCATCACGCTGACGGCTCCCGACGCTTCATCGTCCGCGTAACGGAATTCCGAACTCACTTCGAAGGTCCGGGGTTCCGCCGAGAGATTCACGACCTGGATCCCACGGGTCAGCGAGACCGGACCGGGCTTCAGCGAGGGAATGTAGCCGAACGACAGGCCCGCCTGGATATCCGGCGGAGCGCCCTCCTCGATGGGTGGGTTCACCACCACGGCGAACGCTTGGGCGGCCAGGGCCCGATCCACCCGAACCTCCCCGGCGCCGATGCGCGTGATGGGGGCGGGAACGACCGGCACGGCGACGGGATTGATCACGATATCGGAGTCGGCGTTGTTCATCAGCAGGGCCTTGATGGCCCAGGGCGCCCAGACCAGTCCGGAGTCGGCCAGGGACGCGCTTTGAAGGAGCGCGACGGCTCCGGATATGACCGGCGTCGCGCCCGACGTTCCACCGAAAGGAGTCCGCCCCGAACCCGTTCCCGCCTCGGCCGACACCGACGCGCCAGGCGCCGCGATCTCGGGCTTGATCGACACGAACGGACCGCCCGGCCCGCGCGACGAGGTGCTAGCGACACCTCCGACCAAGGAAGTGAAGTGGGAGGGTCCGAACGAAACCTGAGCTCTCGGCGACCGGATGAGCAGGGACTGGAGGGTCGTTCCGTCGGACTGGGAAACCACCAGGGTCGGCACGAACTGGGAACCGTCCCCTTGGCTGAAGGTCGGCGGATCACCCGGCTCATTGTTCACAAGGACGACACCCACGGCGCCGGCGCGGGCGGCGCGATCGACCTTTTCGCTGACCGCGCACAACCCACGGTCGATGATGGCCACCTTGCCGGCGATCTGATCCTCGGGAACCGGATACGGGTCCGAATCGCAGCCCCGTCCGAGCGCCAACCCGACGCCTTCAACGTCCTGATCGACCGGAGCCCAGGCGATCTCGGACGTCTGCGTGATCTTCTGAAGCGTGCCGTTTCCGCCCCGGTTGCTGCGCGCCTGGGTCACCACCGCGTACGCCTTCGCTCCCACTGTCCGCGTCTCGGCGACACTGATCGCGCCGGGCGCGACCGCCGGGGAATCGAGGACATACGGGCGGTCCCCCTCGTTGCCCGCGGCCGTCACGACGGTGATGCCGAAGTCCGTGAACAACTGGACGACGTAGGCCTTGTCGTCCTGCATCTGCCCGTAACCCGAACCGAGCGACAGGTTGATCACGTCGACGGGGTTCTCGACGATCGTGAGCAGTTCGCCGTCGTCGACGAGATCGAGCGTGAGATCCGGGGAATCCGGATGAAGGCACGCGTCCAATCCCAAAAGGATCGCGAACCCGTTGCACGCGGTGGATACGGCGCTGCACACCTTGAAGGCATACAACGTCGCCCCAGGCGCCACCCCGACGTGCGTTCCGTCCGAACTGGCGCCCGCAAGGATGTCCGCGACGTGCGTGCCGTGCGTTCCATAATCGATCGGATCCTCATCCGGCTCGATGGGAGCGCCGCTGCCCCCGGGGCCGGTGGGCCAGACTTCGCCGACGAAATCCCAACCGCCGACGACTTTCTCCGTGGGAAAAAGCCCGTCCCGCGTGGTGTTTCGCGGGTCCGACGGAGCGGTGCCGTAGGCCGCGGTGTAGTCGGCCACGGTGCCCGGCCCGCCGAGGTTTCGGTGCGTGTAATCAACGCCGGAATCCAGGACGGCGACCCGGACACCGGCTCCCGTCACTCCACTCGTGTGCAGGGGTGCCGCGCCGATTCGCGGGACCGTACTCGCGAGGGAGATCTCCGAATCGACGACCGGCCGAATCGCGGAGACCGCGGCAAACTCGGCGAGGGCGGGGAGTTGATCGGTCTCAACCACGGCGAGGATGGCGTTCTGGGATGCCGTGAGTTGCGCCACCACCTGGCCTCCCCCGACGCGGACGCTGTCCGCGACGTCCTTCTGTCGCAGACGGAGTTTCCGGGTGTAGTTGATCTGCTGCTGCCGGCTGAGCTTGTAGCCGGACTGCTTGGCTCCCTTCCCGAGCCGGGCGAGGACGGGCGGATCTTCGAGTCGGATCAGGACGTTTGCCGTCCGCCCGGCGACGCGCAGGCTCGGATGGATCTTCTGAAGCGCGGGCCGGGCGAGGACCGACTCCGGAACCGCACCCCAGGCGGGCCCGCAAAGGGCGTGGCATCCGATCAACAACACGGCCAACAGGTTCGAAGAGCGCATGGAATGTGGGGGGCTGGGACTGGGGTTGAATCGGCTTGAATCGCTTCTCGAACCCGGACCACCGCTCGAACCCCCTCCCGGTTGGGTCGGATTGGGTTCCGGGAGGATTCTGGATCAGGACCGGATTCGGAACTCCTTGGATCGGCGCGAGCTTCCTTGTCGCCTCCGCGGAATCAAGCAGGAAACCGAGTCCGAAGGGACCCGCCACCGGACGATGCAGGATCCCCGACCAACGCGACGGATCACCGGCTCCGGACGAACCGCCGGGCAACCGAACCCGCCGCCAGCGTCACGGCCAGCCAACCGGCAAGCGTGGTGGCCGACTCCGGAACCGGTGGCAACGTGCCGGAGATGCGGAATTCGCCGATCGCGAAATCCACGTTCGGGATCTCGCTGAGCACGGTGATGGACGAGAGAGCCGAACCGAGGGGTGCGAGAAACCCGAACCCTGTCGCGCCGCTGAATCCCTCGATCTCCTGCGACAGGCTCGTCCCATCGTCCAGTCTCGCGGAAATCGTGAACAACCCGTCGAAGGCCGGCTCCGCGTAAAACACGAACGCCCCGGTTTGAGGCGGAAGGTCCAGGGACACCTCGTACTGTCCGTTCGGATTCAGAATCGCCAGATCCACCGCGTAGACATCGCCATCGAAACCATGGCTCCAGGATTCCCACTCCACGCCGATCTTCAGAATCTCGAGCGGGGAACCGAAAACAACGCTTCCGCCCAGCGGCGAAGGCACGTCGCTCACAAAACCCGTCCGCGGATCGTCGTAGCCGAAGCTGAACTCGGAGAGCATATACGCTCCCAGCTTCGACGGCGGGGCGCTCGTTCCCGTCGAAACGGCGATCCCCGCAGCCCACGTCGTCGACACCGAAATCGCAAGGATGGCGCCAGCGAAAGCGAGGGGGAACGTTTTCAAGGATTCTAGGGGTTTGGGATTCAACTAAGGGCAGGGGCAATGTCCAAAACCTTAGAAAGAAGAAGAAACACCCCTCCTGATGTCAAACCGGAACCCCATGAATCTGCCCCAACCCGCACCGCTGGGCGGGTCCCGGACGTACCCGCCCGGCCCAGCAGAACGATCGATCGCGCTCAGGAAGTGCCCGTGTTGGCCCCGGGAACGCGGAAGGCCTCCCCGTGGAATCCGCGTCCCTGAATCAGAGTCCGTAGGGCCGACCTGTCTCTAGGCGTGCGGACTGTTCCGAGGCCGCTTCGCACTGCCATCGGGGGAGGGTGCCCACGACCCATCCACCGAAATCATCGAGGAATCCCGTCACTTCCGCACCTTCAGGACGAACTCCGGATTCCCGTAGAACAGGTAATCCGCCCAATCCGCCGACCCTCTAGCCTCGACCGCCCGCCGTCCTTCCAGCACCGCGTCCCCGATCGCCCGGCCCGCGACCAACGCCGGATAAAACGCGCGGCTGAACACCTCGGCCGCGTCGTCGCCGACGGGCCAGTAGGTCCCGAGAAAATTCGCCACCCCACCCCGAATGAACGCCGCGGCCACGCTGAGATTCGCGGCGTCCCCACCGGTCCCCTTCGGCGCCCGGGACCGTGGATCCTTCCCTCGATTCCGCGCGGATCCCATATTCCCGTCTTTGCGCGCGCCCCGGATGCGCCCCGCCTCGCACGCGTTGAAAAAGATCAGGGATGGCAGGTGACTCAACCCGGCGACATCCACGCCACTCAGAATCTCGGCTCCGGCGCACAGGAGTCCGGAACGTCCCGGCTGTTCCGGCGCGAAAAACGCATGTCCCGCGTAGTGCACCACGTCGAAGCGTCCCGTTCGGAAATCCCGGAGGATCTGGTCGCGGGTCGCGGCATCGCCTCGGCGTTCGGTAAGGCTCACGTTGGCGACATTCGACAGAAGATCCCGGATCATCCGGCCCTCGATTTCGGCGCCTTCGAGGTCTTCGGTGGGATTGGTGATCATCAGGACCTCCAAGGTTGGCTGGAGGGCGCGCTCTTCGATCCACTTCGCCACGGAGAGGTTGGCGTCCAGGTGCTGTCGACTGATCCCGCCCTCGAGGGCCGGACGCCAGTCCCCGTATCGGAACGACTCCCACGGTAGCTGCGACGCCACGGCGTCGTGCACCACCACCAGGGGGCGGTCCCTGTACTTCATGGCCCGCTGAAGCACGGAATCCTTCGTTCCCTCCTCGAAGGCGAGGTCCACCAAGCCCAGGCCGATTTCCTCGAGGACAGTGGCCGAAAATCCCCCGGCTCCCATCCGGGACAGCACAGCGTCCCTCCCGACCGTCTCGATCCGCCGACGCACTGTGAGAATGGCCGCCTTGCTTTCCGGCAGAAGAAGCGAGGTCTCCAATTCCAGGGCCCCGGGGCCGGTCCCCTTCCCCGTCCCCTTCCCGTTCCCCTTCGGCAAAGGCTTCCGTCCCCGCGAAGGACGGCGTTGATCCCCACCGGGTGAACCGTCCGCCGTCTCCTCGCCCGCGAACATCCGCGTCAGCAGGTAGACCGGGCTCGGGCGTGCCGACGGGGTCGCTCCACCCCCCGTGGCTCCGGGCGCGGACACAGCCGACGCCGGGAGGTCCCTGAGTTCCAGTTCCACTTCCTCGAACATGTCCGTCGTCGCCAGACGCAGAAGCTCCGCCCGGATCGCCCGCACCCGCTCCCGGTCGTTCTCGCACAACGTTACCCGGCGAATCCGACGCTGCGGATCCGCCGTCCTCAGCGCGTCCAGAAAACTCCGGGTGAACAGTTCCACCGCCGATTCCGTACCCGCGGCCGCGGAACCCCCGAGCAGCACGGTCGCGAACTCCTCGACGTTGGCGTGCAGGCAGGTCCGGACCACGCTCTCGCAAACCAACCTCATGACCTCCCCGCCCTCGGCCTGAAGCGCCGCATGGAACCGGTCGAAGGCGCCCAACCCAACGAAGAGGACGTGGTCGGCGAGAACGAACGAACGCCCCTTCGGAACGATGAACACCTCGCCCAGGCGCCCGCTGAGCATCCGGCGGCCGACGAAATCACGGACCGCTCCACCCATCAGGGCGTCGACGGCGGATGCGGCGCCCGCCGGCGCCACTCCTTCGAACAGTCCGAGAAGGTAAGCCCGGCTCGGGACGGCCGTCAGGCTTCCCGAAAAGAGGGCGATCTCCAGCTGGCGCTGGCGGTGGCGGGAAACCACGATGCCCTTCAATCCGCCCTCCGCCGGCGCGGGGGTCGGCGCCGGTTCAGGCACCGCCAAGCCAGGTCGGTCGACTCGCTTCGTGGATCGTTTCATTGGGTGGCTCCCTTCGGCGATGGAACCGGCTCACGGGCGCGCGAGGTCCCAACACCGCCATCCGCCGACTCCGCCGATTCCTCCCGCCGCCCCCTTCGCGAGATCGAAGGGACGGCCTCCCGCACGGACCGGAATTCGATTCGGCCGGTCACGATCGGCAGCGCGACGAACTGGAACGGCTGGGTCGCGCGCTGGATCTGGATCACGCCCGGCTCCGGAGACCGTTCGGCCACCAGAACCTTCAGAGTCCGGCCCCTCAGCTGGATGTCGACGACCTCGGTCAAGTATCCGCCGGTCGGACGATTTCCCATGGCGATCGCGATCACCATTTCATTCCCGAAGTCGACCTTGGGCGGCAACGCCGGGCGATTCACGTCGGCGGCATGAGCGGCCCAGAATTTCAGGAACTCGGCCTCGTCGCGAATGACCTTCCGAAGCGGCTTCTCGAGGCCGCTGGTCAATCCGCGGGACAGGGTCCTCCACGTCATGGGGTGCCCCGAGGCGGGGGCGAGGCATCCCGCCGCCAGAAACAGGACCTGCATCGGGACCAGGACCGCAAGGCACCCCGCGATGGACCGGCGTTGCACGGTCCAAGGTTGACAGAACCCCCGCCGGCTGGCCACGGCGGAGACCCGCTTTTTCCTCTTCACGGAGCTGGCACGCGCGGGTCAGGCTCACCCCTCCCGCCACCCGGGACGAAGCGGAGCCTTCCCAAGCCAAGCCTCCGAGTTCCGACGGGGCGGAACATCCCATGGCCCTGATCGTCCAGAAGTACGGCGGAACCTCCGTCGGCAACACGGACCGCCTCAAGAACGTCGCCCGGCGGGTGTCCGAATACCGCGCCCGCGGCGACAAGCTGGTCGTCGTCGTCTCCGCGATGAGCGGCGTGACCGATAGCCTCATCAAACTCGCCAAGGATTTCACGCCGCTGCCCAGTGAACGGGAAATGGACATGCTCCTCGCCACCGGCGAACAGCAGACCATCGCCCTCACCGCGATCGCCCTGCACGCCGTCGATGTCCCCGCCGTCTCGCTCACCGGAGCCCAGGCCGGAATCGTGACCGACGGCGTCCACACCAAGGCCAAGATCCAGAACATCACGCCGCGGCAGGTCCATGGATTCCTCGACGCCGGCCAGGTCGTCATCGTCGCCGGCTTCCAGGGACGCACCGCCACCGGCGAGATCACCACGCTCGGCCGCGGCGGGTCCGACCTCACCGCCATCGCCCTCGCCGCCGCCCTCAAAGCCGATCTGTGCCAGATCTACACCGACGTCGACGGCATCTACACCGCCGATCCGCGCATCGTGCCCGCGGCCCGCAAACTCGACGAGATCGCGTACGATGAACTCCTCGAACTCGCCGGCGCCGGCGCCAAGGTCATGCAATTGCGATCGGTGGAGTTCGCCAAAAAATTCGGTGTCGTCTTCGAAGTACGGTCCAGCCTCAATGACAATCCGGGAACCATCGTGAAGGAAGAAACCCGCAACATGGAGGACGTCGTGATCCGCGGCGTGTCCCTCGACAAAAACCAGGCCAAGCTCACCGTCTTCGCGGTCCCCGACCAGCCCGGCATGGCGGCCGGGATCTTCCGCCACCTCGGCGATGCCACGATCAACGTCGACATGATCGTTCAAAGCGCCAGCCATTCCGGCGGTTCCCCGGCCACCGACATCTCCTTCACCGTGGACAAGCCCGACCTCGCCAAAGCGCGAAAGGTCCTCGAATCGATCCGCCCGACCATCGGCTTCCGCGATGTCCAGGCCGACGAGGGAATCGGCAAAGTCTCGATCGTCGGCGTCGGCATGCGAAGCCACACCGGGATCGCGGGCCGCATGTTCGAGGTCCTCGGCAACGAGCGGATCAACATCGACATGATCTCGACCAGCGAGATCAAGGTCTCCGTCGTCATTCAACTGGCTCACGGCGAGCAGGCCGTCCGCGCGCTCCACCAAGCCTTCCTCGGCTAGCCCCACTTCCCGTGTCCCGGAAAGCTCTCGGCCGTGGGCTGAATGACCTGCTGCGCGGCGCCCAACCCGCCCGCGCGGTCGATCGCGCCACCGCCGCGGAAAACCAGGATCCGGCCCCTCCGTCCACACCCAATCCCGTGCCCGCGGCTCCGCCCGCGCCCGGTTCCCAGCCTCGCTCCCTGTTTCCGCCGACGTCCCCATTCGCCGCGCCGAAACCCGACCCGAGCGCCAACCCCCACGCGGCGACGCCCGTTCCAGTCCCACCCATCCCCGTCCCAGTCCCCGTCGCCTCTCCCAATCCCAAGCCCGGCGAATCGTCACGCGAGCCGTCGGCCCCGTCGACCTCACCCCGTTTTCCATCCCCGCAGGCCCCCCGCTTCGGACAGGCCTACTCCCCGCCACCCGCACCCCTCCCGCCTCCGGGACGCGCCGGACTCTACGTGCTTCTCGTCATCGATGTGCTCCTGATGGCCGCGGCGGGTGTCCTCACTTTCGGGCCCTGGGTTGAACGGCCGCTCTCCCTGTACCTCGCCGCCGCCGCCGTCCTGGCCGGGGGTCTCCTGGCGTGCGGCGCGATCGCCTACCAGGCGGCTCCGCATCGCCCGCCCCCGGACAACGCCCACAAACCCTCCCGCGTGCGGGTCCGACTCACGCGCCTCTGACCCATCGGTCGCGCCGGGCGGGGGCTGGTGCTACTTCAGCTTCAGGGTCACGTCCCCCAGCAGCGTGTCCTGCGACACCAGGGCCGACCGACCCGGGTACGAATGCCCGAGGTAGGCTTCGTGGACGGTCCCGCCGTTGGGAACCCAATGGCGGCCGCCATAGGTGACCACGAGGGATTGTCGAAGGTATTGCCGCATGGTCTCCGCCACATTCCAAGGCTCGGCGGCGTAGCTCTTCAGGATCACCGCCCACAGGGTGGAGGTCATGGTTCCGGAAGCATCGCGGAATCCTTCCCTCAGGTACGGAACGATCGAGGTGTACATCGCGAAGAACCGGCGGCCCGCCACCGGGTAGGTCTGCTTGTAGTCGATGTACGGAATCACACTCACCTGGCGCCCCGAAATGTTCGCCGCGAGCCAGTCCTGGTCGGAAGGCGCCATCAGGGAGGCCAGGATCACCACGTCGTTCGTGAACCCAGCGCCCCGCCGATACGCGAGATTGCGGCGCAGGTAATCCTCCAGGGCATCGTCCTCGTCGACGTCCGACACGTCCCTCGTGGACCGCAAATTGCTGAAATCCACCCGCCCCACGCTTCGCCGCGCGCGGAGCCCCGCGCTGGCGTTGAAGACTTTGTCCCATTTGCCGTCCTTGGGGATGTTCTGGCCCAGGGAAACCGGGTAGGTGATCCGGAAATCCACGGTGTCGGTCCAGTCATTGAAATCCGACGCGAACGGAACGTCCGTCCACGCCACGCGGGGCCCGTGTCCGTCCGGATCAAAACTTCCCGTGGCCAGCCAGCCCACCGCGCCCCAGAACATCACCGCCGCCGGTTTTCGCTCCTGAACCATCCGCAACATCTGGGTCACCGCTTCGACGCGATTCGGCGAGGTCCAGGTCTCCACCCTGGGGCGGCGCACCCATTCCACCGCGAAACTACCCTCGCGGGCCACCTCCAGGGCCCATTCCGAAAGAAGTGTCTTGTGTCGTTCGAGCGTCCTTTCGTCGACGAACGCGATCAGCGGCAGCCTGGGAATCGGGGCCTGGATCGGCGTCAGACCCTTCGGCGCCGCCGGTCGGCCGGATGCCGATGGCTCGGCGTCCGCCGCGCCGACCCGAGTCGCGATGCCCATCACGACCCCCAGGACCAAAAAACCGACACGAAAAAGACTCATCATAGGACAGGTAAGGAAAGCACCGAACCCGACGGAACAGGACGCGCGGCGCCACCACGGGACGACCCCGTGGAATCACGATGGGATTAGGAACAGCTCCCCCTCGAAACCGTCAATAGATCAATTCTCTAAGTGACTTGGTCGAAGAGAGTCGATTAGCGAAGTCGCTATTCGCAACGCAACGGATCATCACCGTTGGATCCGTTGCGATTCGCTTCATTTCCGTTCCGTTTCCGACTCCGACGATTCCTCCGGATTCGCGGTGGACTTCTTCCCGGACTTCTCGGGCAGGCCCAACGCCTCGAAGGGAACCCCGCCGTTTTTCCAAGGCGCGATCAACGGCGCCTTGGTGTCGAGTTCGTCCATCAGCGCCTTCGCTTCCTGCGGCGTCCGCGTGACCTTGGGTCGGAGGAACACCATCAATTCGACGTTCTTCACCGACTTGTCCTTCTTCTTGAAGGCCCAGCCGAGTCCCGGGATGTCACCGAGAACGGGCACCTTGCGAACCGTGTCGGAGATCTGCTTCTGAATGATCCCGCCAAGCACGAGCGTTTCGCCGCTCTTGGCGGTCACGTCCGTCCGGAAATTCCGGGTGTCCACCACGGGCCCTCCCAGGATCACCTGACTTTGTTGGATCGACGAGGACTCGGCCCGGATCCGCAGTGAGACGTCGCCGGCGCTGTTGATGCGCGGGGTGACCTCCAGGATGATCCCGACGAGTTTGTACTGGTAGGTCTGCACCAGGGAACCGACATCCGTGCTCTGGCTCCGGTCGATGAAGGGAACCTGCTGTCCGACGAACAGCCTCCCCATCTCGTTGTCGGCGACGTTGATCTGGGGTTCGGCGAGGACCGTCGCGTCGGTGTTCTTGCGGAGGAACTGGACGAGCACGTCCAGGTTGAGCGTGGAATCCAGCACGCCGGACCGAAGGGTCTTGATGGCGGAACTGATCTCGCCCGCGCCGGGGTTGTTGACCTCGGTCCTGCCACCAAATCCCGTCGTGTACCGACCCCGGATGTTGGCGATGATGGAGTTGTCGTAGTCGTCGCCGGTGAAAACCTGGCTTCCGTCCGGCGACCACCGCACCCCGAGCTTGTCGAGCTGGTCGGTGCCCACTTCGAGGATCCGCGCCTCGATCAGGACCTGGGCGGTGGGGGCGTCGAGGTCTTCGATGAGCTTCAGCAACTGGGGGAGGAGATGGACGGTCGCCGAGACGAGCAGGGCGTTGCTCCGTTCATCCGCCACGACGCGGACGCGGCCGACCAGGTCGCTGACCTGGCGCGTGGTCGTCCGGCCGTCGGTGCCGCGGGGATTGTCCGGTTGGCCGCCGATCCACGGAAAGTATCCGTCCTCCCTGGAATCGAGGCTGAGTTCAAAGCTGCTCTGGGTGGGCACACCGGCGGAGGTCGGTTGCTGCTGCTGCGGATTCGCATTCGGCTGCTGTTGCTGCTGGACCGGTCGCAGAGGCGGGGAACCGTTCTTGGCGAACAGGATGTTCAGGCTGTTGGCCAGGCTGGATGCGGTCGCGAAGCGGAGCGGGATCCGAAGCGTCGTTTCGCCCGCCTGCGACGGCACGTCGAGCTCCTTCAGGATGTCCTCCACGGCGGCGAGGTTCTCGCGGGAATTCGACGTGACGATCAGCGTGTTCGAATACGGTTCGCTCGTGATCCGCACCTTGCCGTAAAGCCGTCCGACGTCGCGGTCCGCCGTGCCCTCGTTGTCGAATTCGTCGTAGTACCAGTACGGGCGTCGATCCTGCTTCTTGAGGAACAGCTCGTTGAGCACGTCCTCGATGTCGACCGCGCTGACGTACTTCAGCGCGTAGATCTTCGGCGCCAGGGCGTCGTCGTCCACCGGCTCGTCCAGTTCCTTGATCATCTTCGCCACGCCTTCCATGCGCGCCGGAGGCCCCTGGACGACGATCGAGTTGCGGCGCCGGTCGGCGACCACGCTCAACTTGTCCGTGGACTTGGTGTCCTCGCCGCCGAAGTAGTAGTAGCGGTAGCGCGAGCTGCTGTCCTGATCCTCGCCCAGCGTCTGGAGCTGTTTCGCGACATCCTGCGCGTCGGCGTTCTTCAGCGTGAACGTCCGGATCACCTTGTCCTGGGCGTCATCCGTGTCGAGCGACTCGATGAAGGCGCTCAGCATCTCAAAGGCGCTCTCATTCGAGAGGATGATCAGCGAATTCGAGCGCTGGTTGGCGGCGATTTCGACCGCCTCCTTCGGCGATCTCGCGTTCATCTTCTGGTAGAGCGGCTGAACCTCCTTCACCAGGTCCGCCGCCTTCACGTGTTTCAACGGCAGGACGCGCACCGAGAAGTCGCCCGGCTTGTCGGTGTCCAGCAGCGCCACCAGCTTGCGAACCTCCGCGAGCCGTGAGCCGGGCGCCGACACGATCAACCGGTTCGCCTTGCGATCCGGCCAGATCCTCACCCCCGCGCCACCAACCGACGCCCCCGAGGAACCGCCCGACGGCGACGGCGACACACTTCCCCCAGGCATACCCGGCATGCCGGGCATTCCGGGCGGCACCCCACGGGGAGACGAGGACCCCGTCGATCCCCCACCGCCGCCGCTCCCGCCCCCGCCGCCGCCGCCCTGGGAATTCAGAATCGCGCCGATGAGGTTGGACAGTTCATCGGGATCGCCGTGCTTCAGCGGGAAGATCTCGATCGCGGAATCCCCCACCGACGTGACATCGAGTTCCTTCAGCAAATCCGCCACGAGCCGGACGTTGTCGTTGAAATCGGTGACCACCAGGGACCCCGCCCGGTCGTCGGCATCCGCCGTTCCCTTTTCCGAAAGCACTCCCCGGATCTTGTCCCGCATTTCGGAGGGCGAAACGTGGTTCATCGGGAAGATCTTCATGATCCGCTGGCGGCCTTCCGGAATCTCCGAGCTGTCCGCGCTCAGGATCTCCGGCATCATCTTCAAGTCCTGGCCCTCGGGCAGGAGGAGGATCGAAGTGCGGGTCTCGACGGCGTTGAAGCCTTCGAGCGCGAGGGCCCGGTAGACGAGATCGATCGCCTCCCGGGTGCTGACCTTCTTCGAACTGACGATCGTCAACTGGCATTGCACGCGGGGATGTTTGACCACGGTCTTGCCGGTGGTTTGCGCCAGCCATTGAACCACCATCTCCACGTTCGCCCCCTGGAACGCCACCTGAATCCCCTCCGCGCTGTTCGTGGCCCCGGCATCCCCGGACGGCGCGCCCGGAACTCCAGGAACGCCTGGGGCCCCGGGGGCCCCGGGAACGCCCGGAGGCGGACCCGCCACGGCGCCCGCCGGAACACCAGGACCTCCCACAGGCGCATTCGTCCCGGCCACCGCATTCGTCCCAGCCACCGCATTCGTCCCGACGACTCCATTCGTCCCATTGGTCCCATTCGTCCCAGGGGTTGTCGGTGCATCCGAGCCCTGGCGCGGACCGCACGAGACGAGGGCGGGCGCGAGACCCAGAACGAGGAGAAGCAAGGCGAGGTTCGCCAGCCGAGGCATGCAGTAGTTGGTGGGGTTCACGGGGTTCCTTCCTTTTTCTGGGGCAGCAGGCTTTCCCCGCCGATCCCTTGGAAAATCATCAGTTCCTTGTCTTCGCCATTCTCGTTCACCAGGACGCGGTTGGTCCCGATCCGAACCAATCGAACCCCGCCCAGTTCGCCGCCTTCACGGACGAGCCCGGACTGACCATTCGGGGCCCTGAGAAGCACGTCCTGGCCCGCGATCCCGAGCAATGCCATGGGCGGGGGCCGCATGATCGGGCCGAGCACTTCGCTTTGGACGACGCGATCGACCCTCGCTTGGAGGTCGGGCGGCAGGGTCGGCCCCGGACCGCCCGGACCGCGTCCGCCCCGACGGGGACCGGGCATCGGCCGCCCCGGAGGCATTCCCGGAGGCATTCCAGGCGGGCCCGCCATCGGTCCCGCCGAGGGCGGGGCGTTGGTCTCGGGCGCCGGCGGCGACCACGTGGCCGGTTCCGGCACCGCGGTCCGGCGCGCGGGTTGAAGGCGACGCAGGACCCCGACCACCTGGACCAGAAGCAGCGCCGCGAGCACCGCGCTGGCCAGCTTCAACAAGCCACCCGCTCGCTCACGCATCGGGCCTCCTTTCCGCCGGTTTCCATTGTTCAAAATCGAGAAGAAGCAGGCTGACGCTGACCTTCACCTGCGCCGGACCCCCGGGTGCCGGACTCATCTGAATCGAATCCGTGACCACCGGAAAACCGAGCGTCCCGAGCGCTTCCATGAATGTCAGAACCGACGGAACCGGACCCATGCCTTCCAATTGAATCCCGGTCAGTTCCCGGCTGGCGGCGCGCGACGGCGTCTCTCGGACCGGCCCCAACTGGACACCCCCCTGCAGGGCCGCCTGTTGGATCGCGGCGCTTGCCTGCGCGACCAGCGACGTCCGCGAAAGACGGCCCGGATCCATGCGGAACCGCTCCATGAGATCGCCCGCCAGTTTCACCTTCTCGTCGTAGACGGCGAGCTTCGAGTCCCAGGCCGCCGCCTCCACGACAAGGCGCCGGTACCCGGACCTCCGGCCCTCCGCGAATCGCCAGGCCTTGATTCCGAAAAAGAGCACGAGATAGAGGGCGATTCCGATCCCCCCGTAACGGAGGGTGCGTCGTTCGCGATCGGTGAGGGGGCGCGTCGCCATGGCCATGGTGGGGTCGTGTGGGGGTGGAAAGTGAGTTCCCGTTTCAGCCCTTGGGCGGGATTGCGGTTAACGGGCGGGGCCCCGGCTGGGGCGCCCCGCCCCGCGTTCCCGCGCCCTTCGATACGCCGGGCTTCGATGCCGTCGCGTCCTCGGCGGCCAGGATCGGCAGGCCCTGCCGGAGGTTCGGGGGGCGCACCTGCGCGCTGATCCGGACTTGGATCTTCTGACGATCCGGCGTCGGCGTCTGTTCCTCGATCACCACCGACGAGAAGAACCCCGACTCCGTCAACTGGGTCCGGAACGTGGTCACTTCGGGAGGTTGGCGCAGCGTCACTCGCAGCGACATCTCGCCCTTCTGGTTCAAGGTCAGGGAATCCAGTTTGGATCCCCGCGGCAGCGTTTTCCCCAGGACGATGAGTGCCTCCAGGGTGGGAGTCTGGTTCAGCTTCAGGTGGCGCAGGAAGTCGACCTGGCGGTCAATGACCTCGAGCCTGTCCTGACGGGACTTCACGGCGGCGACCCGGGATGCGAGCCCTGGATAGAACAGGACCGCCTCGACATAGGGCACCAGGAGCAACGCCAGCAGCAGCGCCCCGGCGACCATCGCCCATTTCCTCGGTTCTGCCTGATGCAGGACGTTGGGTGCCGCGTGAACGTCTGTCGCCAGCCAGAGTTCGCTCATTGGTCCGGCACCCGACGCCTCCTCCTGGAGGCGTCGAATCCCGCAGGGGACCGATGGATCACCGCCTCGTTCCTCGGATTCCACCGCGACGCCGTCCCCCAGGCGCGCGGCGAGTTCCTCGCGGAAAGCCGGCATCGCCGCCAACCTCCCGGTGACCCGAAGCCGGCCGCCTGGCAACGGTCCTGGAATGGCCGCGACCAGGGCGGCGAGCGCGGCATTCCATCCAGGCTTCAGCGCCTCTTCCGGGGGGCGGGATTCCGACACCAACCGGTTCAACGCGACGAGCGCGGCGTCCAAGCTCATTCCGCCGGCGGCCGTCATCCATTCCCGAACCAGCGTCTGTTCCCCCCAGGGCAAAACGCGGAGCCGGACCGGACCCAGGGCGTCCGTCGCCAGCCATTCGGAATGGTCCATCCCCACATGGAGCCACGCCTCTCCGGCGGCTTCGGTTCGACGGGTCCGCAACCATCGCGCTCGGGCCAGCGCGCCCAACGTGAACTTCGGCGAGAGCCCGCATTCCTCCAACAGCGCGGAAATCTCAGCGACCGTCGACCGGCGGGCCGCCGCGACGAGCACATCCTGAAGCGGAACGCCGGCTCCGATCGGGATCCAGCCCCAGGCCAGTTCGTCCGGGCCCAGCGGAAACTCGCTTTCGATCTGCAACGAGACGGCACGGCGGATGCCTTCCTCATCCGACCGCGGCACCTTCCACCGCCTTAGGGTCACGCCGCCCGCCGGCAACAGGCACCGAGCCTCCCATCGGGGATGCCACGGTTTTCGATCCAGGAACTGCGTCAACTCGTCCCGAATCGCTCCGCGATTGGCCTCCACCCACCCGCCGTTCGCGCCCCTCTCAATCGACCACGATCGCGCGCGACCCGCATGCAGGACGGTCATGGATCGTGGGGTCCATTCCACCCAGACAACCGAGGAACCAAGCCATGGAAGCGGGTTCATAAATCGTTCTCCCGATACGAAAGCGTTTCGACATCGCTCAACCCCACCCGGACGACCGCTTGCACCCGCTGGCGGACTCCCGTCGACCGAATCCGGCCCTCCGCGAGAATTCGGTACGTCTCCGACCGGGCCGTCACCCGGGCGCTGATCTGTTTGAAGATTTCGGTGGTCATCCCGGAAACGTTCAGCAGCGCCGCGGTGCTCGCGAAATAACCCGCGGAACCTCGGTACGAAAGGATGGCCTGCGCGAGCTCACGACTCACGCCGGGGAGGCACGCCAGCACTTCCAAGCCCGCCGTGTTCACATTCACCACCCCGGCCTGGAGGCTCTCCGAATCCGTGGTCAGGCTGTCCGCAATGTCCATCAGGAGCCGCTGGTCGATCAGGGTCGGGCCGTTCCCTCCGCCACGCCCCCGACCCGACCCGCCTCCCTGGGTCACGATCTCGCCCGGTGGACCCTGACCCGGTCCCTGCGGACCGGGGAACCCCGGCGACCCGGGCTGTTGCCCGCCTCCCGGCCCCGACGGGCCCGGCCGACGCACCTCCAGGAGGTCCGCCAGGCTCTCAAGCCGGTTCTGCCCGCGATGGGCCACGATCGCTCTCGCAATCTCCGTCGTGATCCCCGGCACACCCGTCAGCGCCGCCTCGTCCGCCGTCTGAACATTGATTCGTTCCTGCCCGGTGGCGCTCAGGTTCCGCACACCCGAATGGACGGTCAGCAGCGTCGCCCACGGACTCGGCCCCGCGCCGGCTCCGGCCGACCCGGCCGATGGGCCGCCGCCGCCTTCGTCGTCGTCGTCGTCGTCCATTTCGGGCAACCCGGTGTCGCTCATGTCTCTCCCAAGCAGCAGTTCCCGAGGCATTCCCCGCACCTGGAGCAACTCCCGCACGCTGAGGAAAGGGCCGTTCCGCGGTTGATACGGCGGCTGCATCGCCAGGTAGTACTCCGCCTCGGCTCCGTTCGGAGTCACCTGATTGTCGCCGTCCCGCCAGTCCGCGATCGCCGCCGGGATATCCGGCGTCATGCCTTCGAGCCGGCCCAGGTCATCCGGATCGGCGGTGTTCAGATTCAGAAGGCTCTCCTCGTCGCTCACTCCGAACACCACGCCCCCGCCCTCGTCGGGACGGCCCGGGCGGATCACCCGGTAGATTCCGCGTCCGAACGCGATGTCGCGGAAATGTTCGGGAGCCCTGGACAAGGCGCCGCTGTGATTCCGACCCGACCGACTCCGTTCCCGCGCGTCCTGGTACAGCAACGCCTTCGCCCGCTCGATCCCCGCCATCGCCAGGTACCGGGCCTGGATCCGGTCCGCGTGGTGCCGGGCCAGTTGCAGGTCGGTGCGACCCGAATGCAGCAGCCCGATGACGAGGACCGAAAGCAGCACCAGACACCACAGCAATCCCACAAGCACCGCGCCCCGATCCGCACCCGGGCGATCCGCACCCGGGATGCTGCGGCGCGCCACGGCGGAATTGAACTTCCGTCCGGGTCGGGGTTTTGGATCGGCGAAGCGCATCGTGGATCTCCTCTAGCGACCGCGCCCGGAAGTCGCTCCGGCTCCTGGCGCCCCACCACTCGTCGTCGAATTCGGCGTCGAACCCGAGGAACCGGAATCCGTCGCGGTCGAACCTCCCCCCAGGCCGCTTGCCGCGCGCGGCACATTCAGGCGAACCACCGTCTGGAACACGAGGGGCGGCTCCGCCTCGCGCCCACCCCCGACGCCCCCCTCCGTGCCCCCTGCTCCGAGGCCGTCCGCACCCTCCCCAGCGACCCCGCTTTCTCGCGCCTCCCCAGACGCCAAGGCCAGCGTGATCCGCACCGCCTCCGGCATGCCCGAAAGGTTCGACTGAAACGTCAGCGAGGTGTCCTGCTTTCCCGTCCCGTCCGGATCACCCCAGGTGTCGAACCAGTCGAAGCCGTCGTAATACTCGAGCTTCAGCTGCCGGACGCCCCGCGCGATCTCTTCCCGGCTTCCCCCGGTGTAAGGATCCAGACCAATCCCCGGATTCCGCCGGCGCCAGAGGATCCAATCCCCCGTCTTCAACTCCTGGTCGACGTAATAGCTCGTCTGGCAGAAATCCCCTTCCGCCGGTCCCGCCGGGGAATGATTCAAGGTCCCGAAATCCACGTTGTCCGCCTCGACGTCGCCGGCGGTGCGGTCCATGCCAATGAAGTCAGCCTCGTTGGAGAGCGGACAGGCGGCGCGAAGATCCGCCGTCATCAGGGCCAGGGTCACCCGCGCGGTTTGAAGGGCGTCCCATCGAGGTTCCAGGAGACGGCGCGTGACCAGGCCGGAATTGAGGCAGGCATAGGCGCTTGCCAGGATCAGCGCCATCAAGGCGGCGCCGATCGTGAGTTCGATCAAGGTGAAACCGGCTTCGGACCGCCGGCGGGTCGCGAGGGGCGAATGCATCAGCGTTGCCTCCCCCGTTCCCGTCGGCGGATCTCCGCCTCCGTCCCCCTTCCCGTCCCGGAAGCCGGCGAACTCAACGGCGCCTCGAACACCAGGGTCCGCAGTTCACAGAGGGTCCGCCCCGTCCGGCCGTCCGCGACCCGCACTTCGACATCGTGCAGCCCTTCGAGATCCGTCGCCGACACCGTCCGCGTCCAGCGATGCGGCTTGAGCGCCGGGCCGCATTCGCCCTCGGTCGATCCCTCGGAGAGGTAGCCCTCCGCCCGGAGCACCTCGATCAATCCCTCCGCCTCCAACACCGCGGCCGCCAACAGCTGGGACTCCCGCGACGACCGAAGCGCGGTCGCGATGCCTTCGGTCAGCCCCGCGATCCCCACACCCAGGATCAGGATCGCGCACATCACCTCGATCAGGGAGAAGCCGGATTTCAGGTTGCGCGTTCCCATTCCCATGGTCGGTAAACTTTCCTAGAGCCGCGGCAGGTTCAGGATTCGCACCCGGGCCGTCACCGGATTGATCCGCAGAACCAGCCCGAAGCCGTCGCGGTCCCGAAGGACGATCTCCCGCCGGTCCGCGGTGCCATCCGGGTAGAAGCTCAGCCCCTGGCCGGGAATCCGGTTCCCGGTGTCCGCGCTTCCCCTCACCCCGTCGTCGGCGGCGCCCAGCCCGGCTTCAATCCCCTCGCCGGGCGGCCCCCGCGACAAGGTCTCCCCGGGATCGACCTCCGAACCGGTGCCCGCCGGTCGGACTTGAACCGAAAGGGCCTCGCCGAGTTGGCCGTCGCAACCCGCCACCTCGCGCACCGGAACGAAAACCGGCTCCCGGTCGGGCCCGCGGACCCGCCGCTCCACCCGGAATCGGCGCGTCGCCGGATCCACGAGGACGCGATGGACCTTCCCGAAACTGACCGCCCGGCTCGACGCCATGGCGCAGACGTTGGCCAGTTCGCGACCGCCCGCCCGCAACACCGCTTCGCCGTGCGAACCCCTCATCTCGGGCACGATCATCGCGGCCAGGATGCCCATCAGGACGATCACGACGATCAACTCGATCAGCGTGAATCCCGCGGCCACCCGTCCCCTGGACCGGTCCACTCCCATGGTTCGTTCGCCACCCTACCAGTTTCCAATGTCCGCGTTCTGGCCTTCCCCGCCGTCGGCGCCGTCCGCGCCGCGCGACCAGAGGTCGAAGCTGCTCGCATGATGAACCCCCGGAGCTCGGTACTGGTACGGATTGCCCCACGGATCGTTCCGAACCTGCTTCAGGTAGGGACCGCGCCACTTCGAATCGTCGCCGGGCGGCCGATCCACCAGCAACCGGAGCGCTTCGTCCGACGAGGGGTAGCGGTCCAGGTGCATCGCGAGTCGCTCCAACGCGCCCTCGATCTCCGAGATCTGCGATTTGGCGGCGCTGACCTTCGCGTCGTGCGTCATTCCGATGAACTGCGGAACGATCGTCGCGGCGAGGATCCCAAGGATCACCACCACCACCATGATTTCAATGAGGGTGAAGCCCGCGCGACGGCGCGGTGTCCGGAGTGTCTTCATGTCGTCGTTGGGTTCTGTTCTGAATCGGAATCAGGGCTCAGTGAATGGCGCGGCTCATCTTGAAGATCGGCAGCAACAGCGCGATCACCATGAAACCCACGAGCGCGCCCACGACCAGGATCAGCGCCGGCGCGAGCAGCGAGACGATCGTCTTCGTCTTGGCCCGCATATGGCGTTCCTCGATCTCCGCGATCTTCAGCAGCATCTCGTCCAGGCGCCCGGTCTCCTCGCCCACCTCGATCATCTGAATGACACCCTTCGGGAAGACCCCAAGCTTCCGAAGGGGCGCCGCCAGGGAGTCGCCACCCCGGGTCTCCTCCGACACGCGCGCCACGTGTTTCGCGAGAACCCGGTTCCCGATCGTGTCCTCCACAATCCTCAACGCGGGCAACAGGGACACACCGCTCTTCGCCAGGGTCCCCAGCGTCCGCGCGAACCGGCCCAGCGCCGCCGACCGGAACACCGCCCCGAGCAGCGGCAGTTTCAATCGAAGCCCATCCCAGGCCTCGGCGCCCCGCTCGGTCCGCAAGTACTTCCTCGCACCCAGGACGACGGTCACGATTCCCAGCAGGATCCACGGCCAGTCGCGACTCAGGACCGTGCTCACCTTCAGGAGGATCAGCGTGGGAAGCGGCAGCACATTCAGCATCTCCTGCAGCATCCCGAACAGCCGCGGCAAAACCACCGTCAGCAGCACCGCCACCGTGAAGATCCCGAACCCCAGCACGAACGCCGGATACGCCACTGCGCCCACCACCTCGCCCCGCACTTCGTCCTCGTGCTCCAGCAGATCCGCCAGATCCCCCATCACTCGCGGCAACGCGCCCGCCTCCTCTCCAACCCGAACCATGCTGACGTACAACCGGCTGAACTGCTTCGGGTACTCTTCCATCGCCGTCGACAAGGAAATCCCTTTGCGAACCGAATCGGACAACCCCAGGACCATCGCCTTCAATCCCGGGTTCTCCTCCTCCTCACTCAGACCGTCCAAGGCCTGCGGGATCGGAATTGCCGCCCCGAGAAGCGCGCTCAATTCCCGCGTGAACACGGTGATCTCCTTCCGTTTCACCCGAACTCCAACCGCCCGATTCCCAACGTCGGACCGGACGCCTTCCGACGATGCCGGAGCGGCCGACGACCTCCGTCGGAGCTTGTTCCCGTTTCCACCGCCAAAACCCGCACCCGCACCCGCACCCGCGCCCGCACCGTCGGCGTCCTCAGCCCCGGACTTTCGCCTCCCTCCAAACCCCAGCCCCGCCGCAGCCCCGGAACCCGCGGCACCCGCGGCACCCGCGGACGCTTCTCGAACCCCGTCCGCTCCCCGGTCCCGCCCCTGCGGCGCGCCCGCAAGCCGGTCCACGGCGGCCCGCCCGGCTCCCGCCCGCTCCCGCGCGCCGGCCGATTCGCAGGACTCGAGTTCCGAGGGGAACAGTCCGCGCCGGCTCAGGGTCTGAAGCGCGGACCGCCGGTCGGTCGCTTCGACGACACCCTCGACGGCGGCGCCGTCGCTCTGGACGGCCCGGTAGCGGAACGCGCTCATTCGAGTTGGTCGCCGGAGGATACCCGGACGATTTCTTCGAGGGTCGTTAGGCCCGCCGCGGCTTTCTGCAGGGCGTCCTGGTGCATCGTCGTCATCGAACGTTGCGCCGCCTCCTTCAACTGGTTGTTCGACTGCTTGTGCAGGATCAACTCGCGGAGTTCGGCCCCGACCGGAAGCAGTTCGAAGATTCCGATCCGACCCCGGTAGCCGTTCCCCCGGCATTCGTCGCAGCCACGCCCCGCGAAGAACGCCCCCCGGATCGGGCGCCCGCTCAGGGCTTCCAGGCGTTCGCGAACCGCCGGGCTGGGCTGGATCTCCGCGCGGCAATCGGGACAGATCCGTCGAACCAGCCTTTGGGCGAGCACGCCTTCCAGCGCCGACGAGATGAGGAAGGCCTCCACCCCCATGTCGAGCAGGCGGGTGACGGCGCCCGTCGCGTCGTTGGTGTGCAGCGTGCTGAAAACCTGGTGCCCCGTCAGGGCGGCGCGGATCGCGATCTCCGCGGTCTCCGAGTCGCGGATCTCCCCGACCATGACGATGTCCGGATCCTGGCGGAGGATCGCGCGAAGACCTGTCGCGAAGGTGAACTGCCGGCTCGGGCGCACCGGGATCTGGGCGACCCCCGCGAGTTCATACTCGATGGGGTCCTCGATGGTGATGATCTTCTTCTCGGGGGTGTAGATCCCCTGGAGGATGGAGTACAGGGTCGTGGTCTTCCCACTGCCCGTGGGTCCCGTGGCCAGGAACAGGCCGTGCGGCTTCTCCACCAACCGCCGCAGGAGCGCCGCGCGTTCCGCTCCCAGGCCGAGTTCCTCCGGGGTCTGAACCTTGGTGTTCTTCTCGAGCAACCGCATCACCAGGCTCTCCCCGTACTTGGTCGGCATGGTTCCCACCCGAATGTCCACCCGGGCCCCCCGGTGATGGATCTGGATGTGGCCGTCCTGGGGCATGAATCGTTCCGCAATGTTCATGTCCGCCATGATCTTCACCCGCGAAACCAACGCCGCGTGGAGATTCCGGGGCGGCGGCGGCTTGACCTGGAGGAGCCCGTCGATGCGATACCGCAATTCCACCGCCGATTCGAAGGGAACCAGGTGGATGTCGCTGGCCCGCTCGCGAAGCGCCGTCGAAATGATGACGTTCACGAGGTTGATGACCGTGGGCTCGTTGGCCATCACCTCGATGTCGTGCAGATTCTTCGCGTCCCCCACCGAGCCCTCGCCCCCGTGGAGGTTCTCGATCATCTGCTCGACCGTCACCCGGTAGCATTCCCCGATCCGCTCCTGGATCTCCGCGTCCGACGCCGCAATCTCCCGCACCTCCAATCCCGTCAGCAGCCGGATATTCTCGACCAGGGCGTCGTCTCCCGGCTGGGCCGTCGCGAGATGCAGCACCCCGTGCTCGATCCGAAGAGGCAGGATCCGGTGCTCCCGAACAAACTCCGCTCCAAGCGTCCGCAGCGCCTCCGGAGTCGTCGGCAACGTCACAACGCGCTGGGGCTTCGCCGGAGCGTCGGTGTCGGATGCGGTGGCGCCCAAATCGGCCGGGGATTCGGTCGCCGGATCCGTCGGCGATGGTATCTCCAGAACCACTGGACGATCCTCCGGATCAGGGCGTGGAAGGGGCTGGTTCACAGTGCGGGCACGGTCGAATAGACGCCGATGATTCGGATTTGTTCAATTCATTAGACCAGGCACCCGCCCATTCGTCCCGCCCAATCCTGATTCGGTACGACTCGGAACGAATCGGATCGGGTCGAATAGGATCACAAACGCAGTCTGCTAATCAACACGACGGCCGGCAATTTATGTTTTCCTTCCGTTCTTTCCATCACCCGTCGCGACTCCGGCGACGGACCGGACCCTGGCGACCCGGGTCCCACGACCGTTACCCAACACCGCGGGAATCGGGCAGTTGTCATGTAGTTGTAACGACTCACGGAAAAAATTCCGACTCGGCATTCCCTCCGCGACCAAGAACCCTCCCAGACACCCCACGTGGCTCGCCCCAAAACCATGAAAGCCAAGTCATCCCCCGGTGGTCCCGCGGGTACGGTAACCTCCGCCCCCATCCGCATCTATGTGCTGTGGCATCCCCGCTTCACCCGGGGCGAAACCATCGCCAACGAGATCTACCGATGGTTCCGGCTCGAGAACATGGAAGGCATTCCCGTCTTCTTCCGGAGCACCCCGGCTCCCGACTCGGAGATTCCGCGCGGGATCGGCGACGATTGCCGCCTCAATTACCTTCTCCCACTGGTGGAAGCCCACATGGTCGCCGACCCGTCCTGGCGCCAGTACGTGCTTCGCCTGGCCGAACGTCCCGAGATCCGCCTTTTCCCCGTCGCCCTGGATCCCCTCGCCTTCCAGATGCCCGCCAAACTGCGCGGGCTGAACTTCATTCGACACCCGGTCACCGAGCCCACCCCTCAATCAACCGAAATCCTCCTCGGCCATCTGACCGAAATCCTATGCCGGGATCTCCTCGCCCTAGAAACCCCGAGCCATCCGATTTCCGCCGCCCGGGGCTCCGCCGTTCCCCACAAGGTCAAACTGTTCCTCAGCCACGCGAAGGCGGATGGCACCGAGGTCCCCGTCCGCCTGAAGGACTACATCCAGACCCACACCCAGTGCGAAACGTTCTTCGATGAGACCGACATCGCTTCCGGCCACGAATACGCCACGATCCTCGAGGACGCCATCCGCCACGAATCCGCCGGAATGATCACGATCCAGGGCGATCACTACGCCGAACGCCCCTGGTGCCGCCGGGAAATCCGAAGGTTCCAGCGCCCCTGGCCCGAACCCGCCCATGGCCCCGCGGCCAACCTCGCCAGGGCGTTCTTCGTCCCACCGCTCGTCGTCGTCCAGAACATGAGCGGAAAACGGATCTCCCGAACCATCCCCGAACTGGGCCAGGCGCCGTGCCTGCGATGGACCGAAGGCGGCGAACGCGCCATCGTCACCACCCTGCTCCGCGAGGTTTTGCTCGGCTTGTTCTACCGCCGACTCGCCCGCGAGGCCTGCCAGAGATACCCCGCCGAAGCCCTCGTCGTGAATCGTGCCCCCGACCCGGTCATGATGCAGCAGCTCATCAACGACCCCTCCATCGGGAAGCCCCCCACCCAGGTTCTCTATCCCGGCTACGGACTCAGTCAGTTGGAGAAGGACGGGTTGGAGTACTCGTTTCCAAAGATCAGCTTCCAATCGCTTTCCGAAGATCATGCCCCGGACAGTTCCCTGGCCCGCCTCGCGGGAAGGGTCCTCCGGCTGGGCGTGGGCAACGCCACCGACATCCTCTCCGGCGGATTGAGCGACGATCACAACCGCGAGCTCCTGATTCGGCTGCTCCGCCCGCTGTGCAGAAACCGCGTCTCCATCCTGTACGGCGGCGCGCTGCCCCGACCCGAATACCGTCCCCGGGTCAACTTCACCGAAACCTGCCTCCACCTCCTCCTCTCGGAACGGTCATCCACCGACCACAAGGGCGAACAGACCGCGCGGTTGTACAGCATCCCCGCGTGGCCCGACAGCGAGACGGTCACCGAACGGACCATCGCCGAATGGACCGACGTCTGCTCGTTCCGCCGGGTCCAACCGGACGTCGTCGGCCTGCAGGTGCCCCCGGACGTTCCGCCCGATCCGGTCCCCGACCCCGCCGACTACCCCACCGGCGCGGAACGACGGCAATTCCTCGCCCAACACGCGAAGAGCCGCGAGACCATCGTCCTTGCCCGCAACATCACGCAGGCGCGATGCCTCTCGTTCATGCGGGCCCAGTGCTGCGGCCCGATCGGCTTTCCCATCGCGGACCGCCCCGACGACCACCAAACGGAGGTTTCGATCCGGGCCTTCGCCCATCTGTTCCTGGGCGGTAGGCTCGAGAAGGTCTCCGGCGTCGCCCCCGGCCTCTTCGAGGAGGTCCTCCACGCGTTGAACGCGCGCCAACCCGTGTTCCTCGTGGGCGCGGGCTACGGAGCCACGGGCGCCATCTGCCGATGGCTCCTCGATCCCCCCGCCCGGCGCCCACGCGAACTCACACCCGGACATTTCCTCGCCGACCCCGCGGTCGCCCGCCTCCACCGGGAGTTGTCGAAGCCGAGGCGGTCTCGCCCGGGTCGCAACGCGACGCCCAAACCCCTCACCCTGCCGGATGTTCTGGACGGCCTGTGGCGGATCGTGGGCACGGCCCGCCGGTCGGGAAACCTGGGCCAACTTTTCAACAATGGACTGTCCGACGAGGAGAACCGATCCCTCCTCGGACCCGACACCGGCTACGGGGAGATCTGCCGGCTCGTCTGGAAGGGCCTTGTTCGCGTAAGCCCCACCCCGTCATGAGGCGCGAATCCCGGAATCCGATTCGTCCCCGCCGGCATGCGCTCCATTGGGTGCTGCCACTCGTCGCCTGGCTCCCCGCCCTCGGGATCCTGGCCTCGGTCCCAACCGAACCCGTCCCCGAAACGCCTCCGAGCGTTCGCCCCTTCAGCTTCATCGCCATCGGGTGCATGCCCTACGCGCGCCTTCCCGACGCCGACGCGAACTACGGCAGGGTCCTCGACGAGATCGATCGCCACGCCCCTGTCTTCGCGGTCCATCTCGGCGACATCCTCGGGGGTGAGGAACTCTGCACGGATGAACTCCTCGCTCGCCGCCTGCGCGAGTTCGATTCGGTCGCCACAGCCCTCGTGTTCACTCCGGGAGACAACGAATGGACCGACGTCCACCGCACCCAGAAACACCAGCCGCTCGAACGCCTGGCCCGGATCCGCGAAGTGTTCTTTGCCGCCGAATCCAGCCGCGGCGCGCGCCCGATTCCTCTGATCACGCAGCGGCGGTCCCCACGCCACGCCCGGTTCGTCGAGAATGCCCGATGGACCCACGGAAGGGTCGTCTTCGTGACCCTCCACGTCGTCGGCAGCGGCAACAATCATCAGCCCGCCGTTCCCGGAGCCCTCGACGAGTGGCGCGAGCGCGACGAAGCCAATGTCGCCTGGTTGCGCGAGGGATTCGCGGTGGCCCGCGCCACCGAGGCGGCCGGTGTGGCCCTCTTCTTTCAGGCCAATCCCATCCGCGGACATCCTGGATTCCGGCGGTTCCTCGAAACGCTGGCCGCCGAATCCGTCGCTTTCGGGAAGCCCGTGCTCCTGGTTCACGCGGATGACCACAAGTACCGACTCGAACCCGGCTTCCGCCCGGTCGAAGACGGGCCGCCGACCCCCAAGCTCACCCTCCTCGGCACATTCGGCGCCTCCGACTTCCACGGCGTCCAAGTCACCGTGGACCCATCCTCCGAGGCGGTCTTCCTCCCCGGCCCGCTCCTCGTCCCCGGCAATCCCCTGCCCCGCCTTCCCCGGCCCGCGCCAAGTGCGCCAGGCACGCCAAACGTCCCAAAGCAACCCAAGCCATGATGCGCCCCCCACGCCCGCTCAGACCGTCAGCTTCCGCGTCCTGAGATCGATCCGGCGTTCGTCCCAGATTCCCAATCCCAGCGCCCCCGCGATCTCCACATGCTCCGGCTGGCGGTTGAGAAACGTTGAGAATTCATCCGGCTTCGCCTCCGCGATCGGCTTCATCCCCATCTCGACGCGCTTCTTGTCGATCTCCTTCCACCCGATGTGATCCAGCGCGACCGGGTCGGTGGCGAAATACAGGGTGCGATGTTCCCAAACGAACTGCGGTCGCGCGAACGGACCGCCGTGATAAAGAGCCCGGACACCGTCCAGGATGTGCAGCACGCTCTTGTCCCGGATCACCGGGAGCGACACCGCCGCCGGAATGAAGGACCCGCACACGTTCAAAGTGCTCGAGGAATGCGTGCGACTGACGTTGTTCACGAGCCCGTGCGACAGGTTCTTCAACGCCAGCGTCACTCCCGCGGACTGATGATCCTTCAAGGCCGGCACGTTGATCAGCTTGTTGACCTCCCGGGTGATGAACTGCGCGACATAGGACCGGCGCGCCGCCGGATTCGCCGGGTCCTGACCCGGAAGCACCACCGCCATGTCCAGGAAATGGTCCGGATCGTACCGCTTCATGTCCTGCTGAAGATCGTCGTACGCCTCGCTCGCAAACGACCACCGGACCCCATCGGGCAGCCAATCGTGGAATCCCGCGTTCAGAAACTCTTTGCGGTACCGATCGTAGACCACGATGTCCCGGCGCTTCACGCCGGCTGATTCCAGACCCGCGATGATCCCCTGGACCACCTCCGGGCTGCTTTGTACCAGGGGCCCACCCACCGGCGTCAGCTTGATTCCCACCACGTCGCCCGGTTCGAAGAACTGCCGCCAGGCCTGCGTCGCGTCATCCGCGTTGGTCAGTTCGATCATCCCTTCGTCGAGCATCCGACGGATCGGCTCGACGTGAAATTTGCCGTCCACGATCGACCCGGGATGCGACACCAATACCACGCGCCCCGGATGCAGACCCGGCATCCCAAGCCGCGATCGCGGCGCTTTCCCCGGGGCGGACGATATCACCGGAGCCGGCGAGGTCGCCGCCCTGGCAAGCGTCGGAAGACTGAGCCCGGCGGCGAGGGATCCCAGCCAGGCACGCCGCGTGCATCGATGCCCTGTGACCATGGACGGGAGTGTGAGCGCGAAACCCCGAGACGCGCAATCGAACTGTCCGACGCGCTCAGTGGGTCATCAGGTAGAAGATGATGTTGATCCCCAGCGGGTACGCGACCTTCTCCGAAAACTGGTTGAAGTAGATGTCGCTCTCCCGTTCCCGCTCCCAGCCGTCGCTGACGTCGCTGTTGTGGATCGCCACGGCCAGGAGCGTTCCCGCCTCATCGTGGAGCGCGCGGACGCTCATCTCCTCCGACCCTTCCCCCCGAAACATCCGGTGGGGATCCGACCTCGGATCGGTCGGATCGAACCCCTCATCCCAGAGCTGCATCGTCGGCACACGCAATTCATGCATCGGCCGACGGATATCGAAGAGACAATGGAAAATCGGGTGCGTCGTGGCCAAACGCGTCCACCGCGCTCCAGGAACCGCCCGTCCGATCTGACCGGCAAACCCTTCCCACTCACGACCACTCCAGAAATCGTTCACGAACAACACACCGCCGCCAGCGAGGTATCCCCGAAGCCTTTCAACCTCCTCCTCGCTCAGGCTCATGTACCCCGCGTGCTCGAGGTACAGCAGCGGGTGATCGCGCAGGTCGTCATCCGTCAGCCGAATCACCCGACAGTCCGCGTCGGTGCGCATCGAGGTCAACAGCTGCAACCGCCACGACAGATTCAGATCCGCATCCGGATAATCCACCCACCAGCCCAACCGCGGCCCAAGCCCCCGACCCGCCCGTTCACCCGGATCCGATTGAAAGACGAGCCGCGCGAAGGTGAACACGTCGCGGTCGAACCCCGGCGCGTTGGTCCAGACCGGCGTGTCGGAACTGTGGGACAACGTCTCGCGGGCCGTGCGCACATTCGCCTCATCGATCACCCCGCCCTGCTCGATACGAATCATTCTCGGCGCCCTGAATCCCAAGGGCGGATCCCCCGACTCGAACGGCGGAGTCACCTGCGCTACGCCCACAACCCCCAGGAGCAGAAGGACCGCGATCCACCAACTCGCAGCGCGTCGGTTCATCGATCCGACCCCATGCTCAGCGTCTCCCGCCCGCCCGACGGGGCATTCGCCACCGACGCAAGATCCCGATGCCCGCCAATCCCTGACCGTCCCGAGGCCATGGCGACCCTACCCGTCGTGCGCGGCTCCTTCATGCCGGGAGGGTGATCTTTCCCCGCGGATCGGCGCAACCCACCGATGAAACCGCCGATGGACCCGCGGTCATCTCCGCGCCTCCGTGCCTCGGTGAGAGCCCTCTCGACGCCGGAAAACGGGGCGGGAGGGAATCTTCCCTCCATCGATACTCGGGACCCGCGGGGCGCATTTCCATCTTGTGGGTGGCCGGTCCTTCACCGTCGGAATCGGGGTCGGAATCGGTATCGGCATCGTTTAGGGTCCAACGCCCCGATCTCGGTTGAGAACGCGAGTGCCCATTTCGATTCCGATTCCGACCCCGACAGCGAGCATCGCTGGCGGGCGTTCATCACGCGGACGCCGACAACTCGGATGCGCCCGGAGCCGCGGCGCACGCTGGATCCTTGAATCCACCGGCCCGCAGGGCTTCAATCCTGTCGCGGTTTCCCTGACCCGCGGCATTCGCAAAGTCCCGTCCAAATCGGATCGAATTGAATTGGATTGAATTGAACTAGATCGAACCGACGTCCCCATCTCCTCACCGCCCATGGCCACCTACGTCTACGAAACCATCCCCAAGCAGCCGGGCAAAAAGCCACGCCGCTTCGAAGTCGTCCAAAAGATGAGCGACCCGGCCCTGACCAAGGACCCCGAAACCGGAGAACCCGTCCGGCGCATCATCGTCGGCGGCAGCGGTTGGGTCACCCACGGCGCGAGCATCCTCTCGATCCCCACGAAACGCGGTCGGCGTTAGGCGGCGCCGCGGGACGGGCCCAACGTTCCAACCACGGTATAAGACGTGGCCGGCTCAAAACCGGTCGACCACGCTGACCCCCGACTCCGCGAACCGACCCATTCCTTCGAGCGCAGCCGGGACCTCCGACAACGCCAGGGTCCGGCGGACTAGGCGGCCGGGACGAAGCCGACCGGACGCCACTTCCTCCAGCATTCCGGGATACGCGTGCGCCGCCATTCCGTGGCACCCGAACACTTGGAGTTCCTTCGCGATCACGTCCGCCATCGGCACCGGAGGATTCGCCTCGTCGGCCAGCAGCAGGCCGACCTGCACGTGTCGCCCTCTGGGCCGTAGACTGAGAATCGAATTCCGGCAGGTCGACGGGCTCCCCAAGGCATCGATCGAGACCGCGGCACCCCCGTGGGTCAGGTCCTGGATCGCGCCGGAAACGTCCGACGTCCGGCCCGCATCGACGACGACTTCCGCGCCAAATTCCCGCGCCAACTTCAGCGCGGCTTCGCGCCTATCCACGGCGACGATCCGCGCACCCCGCGCCGCGGCGATCATCACCGCCGCCAAGCCCACACCCCCGCAACCGTGCACCGCCACCCATTCGCCCTCTTGCACCCTCGCCAGCGCGGCGACGGCGCGGTACGCCGTGACGAACCGGCACCCCAGACTCGCCGCCTCCACGTATCCGAGGTCCGCGGGCAACGCGACCAGGTTGCCGTCCGCGAACCGCAGCGCCACCCATTCCGCAAACGAACCCCAACCGCTGAATCCGGGCTGGTACTGCGAGGGACAGACCTGTGGATCCCCGGAAGCGCAGATCGCGCACGACCCGCACCCGCTGACGAAGGGAACCGTTACGCGATCCCCGACCCGCCACCGCCTCACGTCCCGGCCCACCGTCTCGATCGTCCCCGCCAGTTCGTGACCCGGCACGTGGGGAAGACGGACGCCCGGATCGTGTCCCTGCCAAGCGTGCCAGTCGCTACGACAGAGGCCCGTGGCCCGAACACGGACCACCACCCCGTCGTCCGGCACCTCCGGGTCCGCGACGTCGGTCACCGCGATGGGCCCGCCGAATTGCTCGAAGAGAATGGCCTTCACACCCCTACCCTCCCCGGACACCCCCCAAACGTCGACATCTTCTAGGGGTCAGTTCTTGTTATTGTCGCATCACCCGTTGGGTGCGAACCACGGCGAAGACCGGGAGGCGGAACTGTAGAACCATCGTCTCCTCCAAGGGTTCCGTCTCTGATGTCCTCCCCCCGATCTTCTAGGGGTCAGTTCTTGTTATTGTCGCATCACCCGTTGGCTGCGAACCATGGCGAAGACCGGGAGGCGGAGCTGTAGAACCGTCGTCTCCTCCAAGGGTTCCGTCTCTGATGTCCTCCCCCCGGATGAACCCGACCTGATCCGCACGCCACTCAAACGTCGATCGATCGATCGCGCCCTGGCCGTCGAATCCACCCAATACGACCGCCCGCGCCGCCCTCCCCCTCCCCACACCCCGCTTCATCCCCCGCGGCGAAGGACCGAGGCGACAATAACAAGAACTGACCCCTTTTCTGACGGGCGATGGCCAGGGTTTCACCGACCCGGGTCGGCAGTGGGGAGTGAGCGAGGACGGACATGGGAGGAGTATGGCTGGACTTCGTGGTGGGCATACTCCGTTGCGGGGCCCGGCTCGGCCTGGATGACCACTGGAGCGATTGCGGCGACTTCGACGCGCTGGAGGAGGCTACTAAGGGGTCCGGAGTGGTTCGAGTTCGATTGGCGTGGTCCTGGCGCTCAGCATCGCCGCAGTCCAAGCCTCGGACAGTCGGTATCCCGGCGCATCGAAACGGTAGTAGGTCCCCAATCGCTCGAATCGCGCCAGGACTCGAAACTGTCCTTCGCGCCCCATCGCCATGGGCTGAGGTTCCCATTCGATCTCGTCGCTGTCGAACGGCATGGAACCCACCCAAACCCGGAAGAGCGGCACCGGAAGCGCCGTGGTCTTGTCGTGCACGGTACCGGTCAATTCGCGGGTTCGAGTCAACTGGAGGACCACGTCCTCCGTGCCCGGCATCACCGCGATACCCGACCTGCCGAATCCTTCGATCGACGCTTCGACCAGCCAGCCCAACGAGGGCGCATGGGCCCAGACAGCCCGCCCCGCTTCATCGGTGGTCAGACGCGTGGAAAGCGGCCATCCGCTGCTCATGATGCTTCCCGTCAGCAAGACCCCCGGGATCGGTCCACCCGCCAAATCACGAACTTCAATTCGCACGGAATGACCCGGATACAGAACCACAGGAGCCTGCATCACCCCTTCCAGGTCATCCGGTACCGGCACGACCAATGGCGCAAATCCCTCGGCCTCGACGCCGAGCACTCGGGTCGATGGTGCCGCAGCCGATCGCAGGGTGAAGGCGCCCGACGAATCCGTGCGGGCGACGGCACCGCTCGTCATGCTCACGTTCCCACCAGCGATCGTGTTGCCCAGGCGAACCACGGCCCCGGAAACAGGCAGGTTCCTGGCATCCACCACGCGACCCTGAAGGGACATCCCGGCGCTCATCAGGATCCGGATCTCGGCTCCGCGTTTCTCGGCTGCAGTCACGACATGATACGACCGTGTCGGAAACCCCGGATGAAGGACTTCCACCCGAATGAATTCCGCAGGCAACTCCCGTGGGATGACCCGCGAACTCCACCGACCCGAGTCGTCGCTGAGAGTCAGGATCTGGGTCAACATCAGGAACTCCTTCGCTTCACCTGCAAAATCCTGTCGCGGCCCCTCGATGCGCACCAAGGCACCCGACACCGGACGTTCCTGGTCATCCACGATCCGCCCCTGAATCGTCAGGCCGGGCTCGGCGCGATAGACATACTCGTCCGGAAATTCCCCATGCTGACGACGGGTCCACTGCACGATCCGGGGAACGTACGCGTCGTGGTTGGCCCAGAGGGTGATGTAGTCCAACGGCGCTTTCGGATACCGCACCTCCACCCAGCCATCAGCCCCGGTCTCGTAGGAAGCGATCCGGCAATGCGCTCCGGGCTCCGCCACTTCCAGCCGCAGCCGCATTCCCGCGATCGCTTCCCCCGTCTCCTGGTCCACCGCTCGAAACCGCAGGCGTCCATCCCATGGCACTTCCGGAACCCGGACGATCGGCGTGTCCCGCCATTCCACGGGCAGATCCGGGCCGCCCACCGACATGCCGACGATGACCTCCGATGCCGTGGAGCCGGAGCTGACCACGTCGAGGGTTTGCACCGGCTTCTCCGGATGTGGATTCCAAAGGCTCGAAACACACAGGCGCATGGAGTTGCCGTACGCCGCCAGCGCCGGAGCATCGCCCATCCAGGCCACCCGCGACTCCGGATCGCTCAGGTTGGAAGCCGATTCATACCGCTGGCGCCAGAAATTCAGCACATGTGTGCCGTACTGGATCGGAATCTCGGCCGCGGAGCCGTCCGCGTAGTTCAAACGAATCCGGGCGATGGTCGTTTCGAGGTCCGCATTGAAATACGTGCTGTGAAGCAGATAGAGCCGTTCGAAGGACCCACCGACGGGAATGCCTTCCACCTGTGGACGAAAAAACCAGCCCTCCCGTCGCGCGTCGGTGCCCGCCAGGCGAATCAAGCCCGTCACTGAAAAGGGAACACCGAAAACGCTCTGCGACCCACGGGGAATCGCCCACCACTGTGCGCAGCGATGAGGACACCAGGTAAAACGAGCGGTTTGAAAACCGGGTGACGGGTGCGCGAACAAGGGGTGTTTGATGGGAGGAGGTGGCGAGGGTGGATGGCTCAGGGCACCGGCTCGATTT
>JBFWOK010000028.1:0-48876 GCA_050250555.1 Limisphaerales bacterium | reverse complement strand
GGCCCACCTCGTGGACCAGCGAAGAGGCGATCCCGCTGCCGATCATGCGTTCCCGCGGCACCCGAATGAGCGCCACGGGATTCTCGCCACCGCCGGGCAACCGAGTCCGGGCCCTGCGGATCGCCGCACCCGCGCCCCGGTCGAGGTAGCAGATCACCGGCGGCGATTCGTAGTGCCCCGGAAGCGACAGCGCATCGGCGGCGACAACGTCCAGCCCGCCAAGCCAAGTGCCATATTCGTGCTCGCTGCGTTGCACCAGCGCGTCCGCGAAGAGGTCAACCTGGTTCAGAACCGCGTTGAAACGAAGGCGCAGCAGGGAGAATCGGCGCTGCGCGTCCGCCGCCGTCGCCAGACGTCCGCCCGCGGATCGAATCCACCGGACAAACCGCGCGACGCGCTCCGCGAGATCCCGACGCCCTTTGGAAAGCGATCGCTCGATGCCAGCCTGGGCGCGCAACGACACCGCGGCCGCGGGCACGGAGGTCATCTGGAGGGCGAAGGGTTTCACGCGGTGCAATCGGGTGAGAAGGGCGTGGGCTTCGAACACGAGAAATCGGTGGGCGTACTCGGCGCGAGCGGAGTCAGATTCCATAAAGGACGATTTTGCTGCCCCGCCGAACCCAGCGACCGCTGTGTCCGCTGCCGGGGGTGGTTTCCTGGTCCGTCTCATAGTCTCCTCCTACCGATTCGGACTCGGGTTCGATTTCGAACTCGGATTCCCCGTTGCTGTCGCCTCCTCCCGCGTCGGCTCCGGGCGTACCGCCATTCGTGGCACCACCGCTGACCGGTTCGCCCGCGACCCCCGTGTCCGCCGTCGGAGCGGTTTGCGAGCAAGCCGGGCACGGTGCGCATGGCGCGCATGGAGCGCAAACGCCGTACGCCGGCCGTTGGCGGAAGCCGCCCGCCCGACGAAGGCCCAGGACGGCGTTTCGCAGCGCGATCCTTGAGGCCGCCGAAGGACGATACCGGCGAGGCACCCGCGCGCCCCGCCATACAGCGTGCGACGCCAGACGCACATACCGCCGAGCCACCTCGAATTCGCGCTCGTCCACTTCGAGGTGCTCGGTTTCGGATTCCAACAGGTTGCCGGCGGCCTGACCGAGTGCGGAACCCAGCGCCGTTCCTACCCCTGGAATCGGAATCGCCGACCCCAGAGCACCCCCCAAAAACGGCAGAGCCTTGCGGGCAATGCCTTTCAACACGCCCGACAAGGGTCCGGCGTTGCGGGCGAGAAACTTGGCGGCACCCCGAACGCCACGACCAATCCGCCGGAACAACTTTCCGAGGAACTGGTCCATCTCTTCCTCGTTTCCAACTCCGAGAAGTTCCGCAGCCAGCGCCTCCTCCTCGGCTTCGCTCATCAGCATGTTCACGCCCTGCTCGCCCTGGTCCGCTTCGCTCTCCTGGAATTCCTGGTACTCGTGCTGATCCTGGGTGGCTTCCAATCGTATTGAATCGATGTCGTGCATGGTCGTCTTGGTTTGGGATGGTTTCCGTCGGTTTGTTGCAACGTGGGTTTCAAAAGCCGCGTAAAACGATGTCGTGTCCGTGCCGTTCCCAGACTCCGGTTCTTCGGGGCGGTCCACCCGCGCGCGCATCCCGGGTACCGGCACCGCCACCGCACCCACGGGAACCGCCGCAACCGCAACCGCAGCCGGCTGTCGCGGGACGGGTGCCGGAGTCCGCCGAATCAACACGAACCAAGCCGGGGGCGTGCAGCCGGGCCGCGCTCGCCATCGCCTGGCGTCCGATGCGATCCGCCTCGTTGCCCGACTTGTCCGACGAAGCGTCGGCGATGGCCGCGCCGAGAAACCGAACGAGCTGCCGAGCGGCATTGAACTCCTGGTCCTCCGCGCTGAGTCCTTCGCTCTCGAGTCCAAGCAGCCGACTCGCGCCGACCCCGAGAAGACCCGGCAATCCTTCATCGTCGGATCCAAACAGAGGTGCCGGACCTCGTCCGACCGTCGGAAGGACCTGTCGAATCGCGCCTTTCGCAAGGCCGCCGAGGATCCGTCCAAGTTGCGAACCCAGCCCGCCGCCGGACGCGGAAACCGCCCTCCGCAGCAGGACGCTGAGCAATCGGTTCAACTCGTGATCGCTCGAGGCGGCGAGCATTTCCGAGGCGAACTCTTCCTCTTCGCTCTCGGAGAAGGGCGACTCCAGTTGGGGCCGGTCGGTGATCATGGCGGCAGATGCTTGTCGCCATCGGATGCAATCGGCGTGCCAGTCCCTCCCACGCTGGGCTAGAGACCCACCGACGAAGTTCCCTTCGGATCGGCGTCCCTTCCCCTTGGAATCCGCGAACGCGCCTTCGCCGACCCGGCCCGTCCACCTCCCGGCCGCCTCCGGCCTCGACATCTGTAAAGATGAGGCTTGACCGTCTTTACACTTGTAGATATCAGGTGTCCCGTCGTCACCACTCCCTCCCTCCATGGCTCGCGCACCCATCGAACTCACCGAAGCGGAATGGACGGTCATCAAGGCCGTCTGGGACAAGGAACCATGCACCGCGCCGCAGGTGCAGGAAGCCCTCCACGCCGCCACCGCGTGGACCTACAGCACCGTCCGAACGATGATGGACCGGATGGTGGTCAAGGGGCTGCTCAAGTCGCAGAAGGACCGCAACCCCACGGTCTACCGGTCCGCCATCACCCGGGAACAAGCGCAGCGCAGCGAGCTGCTCTACGCCCTCGAACACGCCTTCGACGGGGCCCTCTCCCCGATGGTCCAGCGCCTCATCGACACCCGTGACCTCTCCGCCCGGGAACTCGATGAAATCGAAGCCCTGATCGCCGCCAAACGCCAACGCCCCAACCGCTGAACCCCGCCATGGATTCCTTCGTGCATCTTCTGAACGTCTGGGGCCCTCGCGCCGCCGAATTCGCGTGGACCAGTTTCTGGCAATCGTCGCTGCTCGTCGCGGTCCTCGGGATCGCCGACCTCGGGCTGCGCCGACGGGCGCGCCCCGCCCTGCGGTACGCCCTATGGATGCTGGTTCCGTTGAAGCTGCTTCTGCCGCCTTCGCTCGCGCTGCCCACCGGCCTCGGATACTGGATTCCGCGGCCGCTCCCAAACTCGGAGGCCACGGTCACGCCGACCCGCTGGGTGACGCGGGATCTGCCGAACACCACTTCACCTTCGAGAACCTACGAATCGGATCTCTCGGCGTTGCCCGTTCAGCGGGTGCCTTTGAGCCGCTCGGGCTTCGGCCTCCTGGTTTGGCTTGGGGGAATGCTGGTGCTTGGGACGGTCGTCGGACGGCAGACGCTCCAAAGGCGGCGCGAACGCCACGCGGCGAACGATATCCCGGAGTCCCTTGCCCAGGCGCTGTCTGTTTGGAAGACCGAAACGGGCTTCGATCGGCCCCTGGAGGTGAACTGGATTCCGGAAGACCAATCCCCGGGCTTGTGCGGCTTGTGGCGCCCAACCCTCCTGCTCCCGCGAGGGTTGCCGGACAAGCTGACCCTCGAGCAACTACGCGGGGTCGTCCTCCACGAACTCATCCATGCCAAGCGGGGAGATCTATGGATCAACACCCTTCAGGTCGGACTTCAGATCCTGTGGTGGTGGCATCCGCTGGTGTGGCTTGCCAACCGAACTCTGCGAACGAGCCGTGAGGAGGTTGTCGACCAGGAAGTGGCGTTTCGCATGGGAACCGATTCCACCTCGTATCCCGAAGCGCTCCTCCAGGTGGCTCGCAGTGTGGTGTTCCATCCCGCCACGAGCCTGGGTGTCCTCGGGATTGTCCATTCCCGGAGCGCCTTGCGATCGCGCGTCGAACGGCTGTTGGCGGACCGCCCGGTCGGGTTGCCGCGCCTCCGAGCCGGACATTTCCTGGGGTTCACGTTCGTGGCCTTGATCCTCCTACCGATGGCGCGGGGTGGACCCGACGTTGCCTCCGAAAACGCCGACCCGACGCCGGACCTGGGCGCGGTCACCGCGGTGGAGGTGAATCTCAAGGCGGTGCCCGACTCCCGGCCGGAGCCCCGGTCCCACCCCGCATCCCGGGTCGCGACCAACGCCTCCGGATTGCCGTTTGTCGTCTTCCATCGCCGGACGCCCGACCCGTGGACCGGCCAACTCTCTCCCCCAGCGCAAGTCCCCTGGGAAGGCTCTTTGGTTGGGAACAGATTCCCGCCCTGGGAGTCGGGGGACTTGCACACCGGCCTCAACGCGGAAGACGTTCGATCGGCCCTGATCACTCGGACGTACCGCCTGAACTTCGCAGTGCTGATTCCAGCGTTGGAGAAGCGCCTAGGCCGGGATCTCGGCGAAGACTTCAGCGCGTGGAGTGCCGGCCTCCGGGATGTGCTCGAACGGGCAGGGTTCTCGATGAACCCACCCAACACCCTCCACATGACCTACCGGACGGGCTTTCTGATGCTTCGAGGCCCGGCCGCCCAGGTCGCCTCGGCCGCATCGGTCATTCATGAGCTGTCCGCTCTCCCTCAGCAGATCGCAATCGACACCCACTTTGTCGAAGTGAGCCCGGAGGCCTTCCAGGAGCTTCCGCTGGGACCCGAATGGAACGATCCCGGAATCAACGATGCTGGAAAGGGTCGGAATCCGGCACGCGTTCGGGTTCTGCCTGAGGCTCAGGCCATGGAATTCCTCTCCCTCGCCAGGAATAGAAAGGATGCTCGGATTCTCGGATCCCCCCGGATGACCACCCTCAGTGAACGCGCCGCCGAAATCCGACAAACCGAATCCGTGACCAACAGCCCCACTTCCCTCTCGGTGCAGGTGCTGCCTCAGGTGCTCGACTCCGGCGAGTTGATCCGACTGGATTCCGTCGTGGGATGGACGCAACTGGTCGATCTGCGGGCACCCAAACCGGACGCCCAGCCAGGCAATGCTTCGCGCCTGCTCGACAGTTCCGGCGCCACCTTTTCCGTCAACGCCCAAGGCTACGTGAACCATTCCCTCACCAACTCTATCGTCCTCTGCGACGGCTGCACGCAGGTGGTCGGTGATCTGAATTCCGATGGACCCGCCTTCGGACGCAACCGGGTGATCGTTCTCGTGACGGCGACGCGGATTGATCCCGCGGGCAATCGGATTCGAAAGGAGGTGCCTAAAACTCCATGAACCCGCATCTCACCACGAAGAGCACGAAGGCCACGAAGCCCGGCCGATCGAACGAGGCGTTCTCCCGCAGTCTTCTTCGTGGCCTTCGTGACCTTCGTGGTGGAAACCTTCGCGCTTCACGGACCTGACGCCGGAACCCAACGTGTTGATCCCAGTGAACCTGCATCTCACCCCGAGGAGCACGCTGTCCCGGCTGCCGATCTGCGCGGTGCTCCTCGCGCTCGCTCCACTCCTGGTCGCCGCAACTTCGGGCCCGCTCGTCGACACCCGAACCAGCCCCGGCGCCGCGGTGCGTCCCGTGGCGCTGAACGAAGTTCGCTGGACCCGGGGCTTCTGGTTCGATCGAACCGAGAATCTGCGGACCAACCTCGTCCCGGACATGATCCGACTGATGGAAGGGACGAATGTCTCCCAATACCTCGAGAACTTTCGAATCGCCGCCGGACTCTCCGACCGACGTCCACGGGGAGCGCCCTTCAACGACGGCGACTTCTACAAACTCATCGAATCGGCCAGCGCGCTCCTGGCCGTGACCCATGACGCCCGCCTCGCGCAGTTTCTCGAGTCGGCTATCCCCGTCATCGCCAGCGCGCAAAGGCCCGACGGCTACCTGCACACGCCCGTCCTCGCCAGGGCGCGCCTCGGAGATTCCGACGCCGTGCCGTTTCGGGACCGGAACAATTTCGAGCTCTACAACCTGGGCCACCTGATGACCGCGGCGTCCGTCCACCATCGCGTGACGGGAAAGGCCGATCTTCTCGCTGTCGCCCGCAAAGCGGCCGATTTCCTCAAGGACACCCTGGAAAACGGACCGCCCGCGGCGGCGCGCAGTTCGGTCTGTCCGTCCCACATCATGGGACTTGTCGAACTCGCCCGGGTCACGGGCGAGAATCGCTACCTTCAACTGGCCCGGATGTTCTTCTCGTTGCGGACGCCGAATCCGACAGGCGGCGACGACAACCAGGATCGGATCCCATTCGAAGACCAGGACCACGCCATGGGCCACGCGGTCCGGGCCAACTACCTCTACGCCGGCGCGACCGACCTCTTCCTCGAAACCCGCGATCCCGCGCTCTGGAAACCTCTCGGCGCCATCTGGACCAATGTCGTGCGCCAGAAGATGTACCTGACCGGCGGCTGCGGCGCCCTGTACGACGGCGCCTCGCCCGATGGCGCGCGGAACCAGGGCAGCATCACCCGCGTCCACCAGGCGTACGGCCGGAATTATCAACTGCCGAACACCACCGCCCACAACGAAACCTGCGCCAGCGTCGGCCTGATCCTGTGGAATTGGCGGATGTTCCTCGCGACCGGCGAAGCGCGCTACATGGACGTGCTCGAACGGGCGCTGCACAACACCGTCCTCGCCGGGGTGGGCCTTTCGGGCGCCTCCTACTTCTACACAAACCCACTTCGCGTCACCGACCCGATGCCCGCCGACCTTCGGTGGTCGCGGATACGGCGGCCGTATGCCAGTTCGTTCTGCTGCCCGCCCAACGTCCTTCGCACATTGGCCGAGTCCGCGACCTACGCCTACGCCACCTCCTCCAACGCGGTCTGGATCAACCTGTACGGCGCCAGCGAGCTCGGCACCGAATTGAACGGCCGGCGCATCGCGCTCCGACAGGAAACCGATTCGCCGTGGGACGGCCGGGTGCGGATCCGGTGGATCGAAGCGCCTTCGGAGGAGTTCGCGCTGCGATTGAGGCTGCCGTCCTGGGTCGGATCCGAGGCATCCAACGCCACCCCGGAAGTGCGGGTGAACGACCGTGCGCTGGAATTGTCCCCGGACGTTTCGGGCTACCTGGAGATCCGCCGCGCCTGGCGGCCTGGCGACACGGTCGACCTGGTTTTTCCGATGCCCGTGCTTGTGATCGAGGCGAATCCCCTTGTCGAAGAAACGCTGAATCAGGTGGCGCTCCAACGCGGCCCCTTCGTGTACTGCCTCGAATCGACGGACCTACCACCGGACGTCTCCATCACCTCGGTCGCGATTCCGAGTGGCATCGATCTCCTCGCGCGCAAGGACGAGAACCTGCTGGGCGGCTGCGTTGTCCTTGAAGGCCGGGGCCGGGTCCGCCGCCAGACGCCGTGGCGGGGAGAACTTTATCGTCCCCAAGGGCCAACCCAAGAGAGCGCCCTCGCCGCGCGTTTCATTCCGTATGCGTTCTGGGGCAACCGGGGACCGGGTGAAATGACCGTCTGGTTCCCGCTGGCGTGGGAGACCCCGACGGTGCGCTGAAAACCACCTGATCCGTCCGTCACAACTCGATCACGTCACCCATCGCCGGGAGGCGCGAGGAAAGTCTGAACTGCTGTTGAATTTTTTTCGCGAGCGCACCGCGCGGCTTGTCTTCGCCGTGGGTCAGGACGACCCGGGGTTTGCACGGCGCCAGTTTGCTGAACCAACTCAACAAGTCCGACTGGCCCGCGTGCGCGCTGAATCCGCCCATGGTGTGCACCTGAGCCTTCACGGCGACCTTCCCGCCGTGGATTTTCACGACCTTCTCGCCTTCGACCAACCGGCGGCCCAGTGAGCCGTGGCTCTGGTAGCCGACGATCAGAACATGGGTGTCCGGCTTCCAAAGGTTCTGCTTGAGATGGTGCAGGATCCGGCCGGCGTTGCACATGCCCGCCCCCGCCATGATCAGGCACGGGCCGGGCACGTCATTGATCGCCATCGATTGCTCGGCGGTGGCGCACAGCTTCAAGGTCTTGAGGTCCGCCCGAAGCGGCCGTTCGGCGATGAACTTCGTCATGCCCTCATCGAAGAGTTCCCGGTGCCGCGAATAGATCTTGGTCGCCTCGATGGCCATCGGGCTGTCGAGGAAGATTGGGAAAGGCCGCACCTTCTTCGTTCGGAACATCCAGGCCAGGAGACTGGTCAGCAACTGGGCGCGTCCAACCGCGAAAGTGGGCACGAGGATCTTGCCGCGCTTCTCCACCGTCTCCTTCACGATGCGCACGAACTCCTCGACCGTCTCGGCGAACGGCCGGTGGTCGCGGTCGCCATAGGTGGATTCGAGGAAAACGAGATCGGTGCGCTCGAACGGCTCGAAATCCTTGAGAATCAGCGCGCCCTTGGGTCCAAGGTCTCCGGAAAAGACGACACGTTTGGTTTTTCCGTCCTCTTCCACGTCAAGCTGGATGCTCGCCGAGCCGAGCATGTGGCCGGATTCGGCCCAGGTGGCTCGGATGCCGGGCGCGACTGTGAATGGCTTTTGATAAGGAACCGGCTTCAGGCATTCGATGATGGCTTCGGCGTGCTCCGGAGTGTAGAGCGGTTCCTTGGGAGGCTCGCCGGCCCGAGCGCGCTTGCGGTTCTGGCGCTCGGCGTCACTCGCCTGGATCCGGGCCGAATCCCGCAGGATCAACGCGGTCATCTCGATCGTCGCCGGCGTGGCAAAGACCGGAACCGCATGACCGCGCTTGGCGAGAAGCGGAAGCCGCCCGGTGTGATCGAGGTGGCCGTGCGTCAGTAGGATCGCATCCAACTTCTGCTTCGGGCCGGTCGGCGGACGGTTCAGCGCCTCCGACTTCCTGCCGCCCTGAAACAGACCGCAATCCACGAGCACGCTGGCGGTCTTGGTTTGCACGTAGTAGGCCGAACCGGTGACTTCGCCGCCCGCGGCGCCAACGATGGTGATTTTCATCCTGGGTATCTGAGGTTGGAGTCCTTGTCGGCTGAATTTACGGGACTGGCGAAAGCCGGCGCCGCACGGGATCGGGCAGGCTCTGCAGGATCAATTCCACGGCCTCCTCGGGCGAATCCGTCACGCGGCCGAAACCGATTTCGTCCCGGGCGAAGACACCTTCCTTCATCATCTCCTGCCCCCAGGAGCGCAAGCCGTCCCAGAACTTCGTGCCCATCAGGATCAGAGGAAACGGCCCGATCTTCCGGCACTGAATCAGGGTCGCGGCCTCGAACAACTCGTCGAGCGTGCCCAGTCCGCCGGGCATGACGATGAAGGCGCAGGAGTACTTCACGAGGCAGACTTTGCGGGTGAAAAAATACCGGAACTCCAAGCTGCGATCCACATACGGATTCTCGCACTGTTCGTGGGGAAGGATGATGTTCAGGCCACAGCTTCTTCCACCGGCTTCGTGCGCGCCTCGATTGGCGGCCTCCATGATTCCAGGCCCCCCGCCTGTCAGGGTCGCAAATCCGGCCCTGGCCAACTCACACCCCACGGCCCGAGCCAGTTTGTAGTACGGATGGGACTCCTTGAAGCGCGCCGAGCCGAACACAGTCACGGCGGGACCCACGTCGGCAAACGTCTCGAAGGCGCGTTGGAACTCGTCGTGGATGCGCTTGAGTCGCGCTTCCTCCTTCTTAAGGGTGCGCGTCGTCCCCAGGAAGTCACGGTCCTCGTCCCCGGAACTGCCCGGGGGGAGTTCGTAGGTGGGTTTGACGGTCTTGCTCCAGTACTTCTTCCAAGCGCGATCCCAGGCTTGCGCGGGAGAACCCGGGCGACCGGAAGCGCGGGATGATGCTTTCTTCGATTGGCCCATGGAGGATCTTTCGCAGCTCAACGTTGCAAGTGACCGAGGGGGGACGGCCGAGAGGGTTACCGGACCGGCTCGGTGGATTCAATCCTCGGAAAATTACGGGGCACCCTCGAATCCGACCACCTCCTCGCGGCAGCGGAACCATTGACGGGTCACCCGGAATTTGGCCGAGTCGACCGCGTGTTCCCGCTCCGACTCCACCCGAACGCGTCCACGCCGCGCACGCCGGTCCGGACAGCTTCAGCTTCCTGCCGGTGCTTGAAGGTCGGCAGCCCAAGGAACGCGCGATTCGCGGGCCAATCGTGATGAAGGCGGGCAGCACCGACGCGATGATGATCCGATCCGAGGATTGGAAGCTGATCGACCAACTCGGGTCCGGAGGATTCACCCAACCCAATCGAATCGCGCCCGAACCGGCCGAACCCAAGGGCCAGTCCTACAACCTTCGCGAAGATCCGGGCGAGAAGCGGAACCTGTACTAGGAGCATCCCGAGATCGTCGAACGTCTGCTCGGGGAAATGCGCCGCATCATCGACTCGCCTTCGACGCGGATCTGAGCGGTGGGCGGATCGTTGGTTTGCCCGGGGAACACGGCGCGATCGACCGGACCTTCGCCGGTCACCCGCCCGCCCAAGGAAAACTCGCGGACGTATTTCATTGCTTCGTGCTACATCTGTAGCATATCAACTCCTACACACGTAGCAGGAAGCCATGGAATCGACTGTGAGCATCTCGGAATCGGAGTGGGAAGTGATGACCCTGGTTTGGTCCGCGTCACCCGTCGCCGCCGCCGATCTGGTGGATCAACTGAGCCAAAAACGGGGTTGGGCGGCACGGACCACCCGCACCCTTCTCGAGCGCCTGGTGGCCAAGGGCGCCCTGGATTACGAGCAGGACGGCAAGCGCTATCTCTACCGACCGGCGGTCACGATGGCCGAGTGCGTCCGACGCGAAAGCCGCAGTTTCACCGAGCGCGTGTTCGGCGGGAACCCCGCGGCCATGCTGGTGCATCTGGTCAAGGAAACCCCGCTCAGCGCCGACGAGATCGCGGACCTGAGGCGCCTTTTGAAGAACAAGGAAAAGGAGAAGGAGTGAGCTATGAACCCGTTCGCGCTTGTTGATTCCGGCTTTCTCGAATGGCTCGTTCGATCCTCGTGGCAGGCGGCCGTGCTGGCCGGCCTGGTCGTGTTGACACAATGGATGCTGGGGCGGCGCCTGACCGCGGCGTGGCGTTATCGCCTTTGGCTGTTGGTTGTCGTTCGGTTGATGTTGCCAATCCAGGCGCCAAGCCCGACCAGCGTTCACAATCTGGCGCGACTCGCCGCCCGTCCCGCCCCCGATGGGTTCGCGACGACCGCGTCGCCGCCGTCCGCTCCCGCCCCGGACCTGCCATCCCCTTCCCCAGGAATCGCAACGTGGGATGGGTTGGCCCAATTCCGGGATTCCCACGAATCGACGGCCGATCCGGTCTCCGGCGCGACCTCTTCCGCCAGCGCCGTGGGCGGCGACTCCCGACCCGCCGCGCCGGCATCGAGCGCGACCGTTTCCGGCAGGCGCGCTCCGATGTCGTTCTCGGCCTGGCTGGGGTGGATCTGGCTTGCCGGCGCGATGTGCCTGGGTCTCCGCATCGTGGTTCAAAACCTTCGGTTCACGATGCGCCTGCGCCGGGACGGAACGCCCGTCCCGGCATCGGTCACCGAACGACTGGAGGCTTGCCGGGCTCTCCTGCGTGTTCGGACTCCGATCCGCGCCATCGAAACCGACCAGGTTCAGTCTCCGGCCGTCTATGGACTGTTCCATCCGACACTTCTGCTGCCGCGCGGTCTGGCGACGGAGTTTTCGGCCGACCAACTTCGTTTCGTGCTGCTGCACGAGGTCGCCCATGTGAAGCGGGGAGACACCGTGATGACATGGGTGAGCGCCGTGTTGCAGGCGCTGCATTGGTTCAATCCCGTGGTTTGGATGGCTTTCTCCAGGATGCGGACCGACCGCGAACTGGCTTGTGACGCGCTGGTGATGGCAAGTGGTCGTGACGAGGAAGCCGCGGGGTACGGGGAAACGATCCTCCGTTTGTTGGAAATGATGAATCGCGGCAACGCCCTGCCGGGCCTGGTCGGAATCCTCGAAGACAAGCAGAGGATACGGGAGCGCATCCGCGGGATCGCCAGCTTTCGACGTCCGGGACGCGCTTCGGCCTCGGCATTGTTGGTCCTGGCGGGTCTGGCTTGGGTGGGTTTAACCGACGCCGCGTCGCCGTCCGAACCGCTGCCGAAAGTCGTGCCGCTGCGCCTGACCGATCTTCTGGTCCAGGCGGAGAACCGTGACTGGCTGGAGCAACCGGTTTGGAAGGCGGTACCGCGCGGCACAAATGTCTTCGGCGGCATCGAGTTTCGGATGGACGGGATGATTCAGTTGGCTGGCACCGGCCCGGAACGCGAGGGCAAATCCTATCGCGATCGCGTGGTGGTGCCGCTGGTGGAGACGAATCGAACCGGCGCCAGAACCACGCTTGTTCAGCGGGGGACGAACGTCGGTTCGCTCCACATGGTCGGGGCCACTTCCTACGACGCACCCGTGGAGACCAAGATCGCCGAAGTCGTCTGGCGGTACGCGGACGGCACCTTCAAGCGGACCCCGATCCAGTACGGCGTTCAGACGCGCGACTGGTGGCGAACCCGTTTCGAGCAACCAGCACGTGTTCAGGGTCCGCACGCCAAGGTCGTGTGGAAAGGCACGCACCCGGACGCCGCGCGATACGGGAAGACCCTCCGCTTGTACCGATTCTCCCTGGCCAATCCGGAACCCAAGCGCCCGATCCGCCAGTTGGAGCTGGTCAGCGCCCGAGCCAGGCCCGCGCTGATCGTGCTGGCGATGACCCTCGATCCGCTAGTGCCAGGTCGACGTCCGGACGACACCGCCGACTTGGAGGAGATCGATCCCGAGCCGGACGGCCACCTGCGGGTGACGGTCCAGGATTCGCGGAACCAACCGCTGGCCGGCGCCGAGATCCGGGTCCGCGTCAAGGCCGCGGAGGAATCGGGCAGCGGCATCGCGCTGACGAACGTCTTCACCACCGACGTTCAGGGACTCGCCGACGTGGTGTGGCCGACAGCGGGCACGGAACGGTTGCAGATCACGATCTCCAAACCGGACTACAGCACCCGGAAAATGGTCTGGGACCTCAAGACGGGGGACACGATCCCCTCCATGCACACCCTTCAACTTCGGGGCGCCGTTCAGATTGGTGGAACCGTGGCCGACCCGGACGGCAACCCGGTGGCCGGCGCCAGCGTGATCCTGGCGCGATATTGGATGGGTGGCGAACCCATGGCCACGAAAGGCGATGATGTCGAGTTCGAGAGGCAGGAACACACGACCGGCGCCGATGGCCGCTGGTCCGCGGGACAGGTGCCGCCTGAAATCCTGACTCGCGTTGGCATCACCGCCAAGCACCCGGACTACCTGAGTGCCCGCGTCATCGGCAACCCGACCCGCGAAATCCTGGAGCAACTGACCAACCAGACCCACGTGCTGACCCTGCTTCGGGGTCTCGACGCGCATGGCCGCGTGCTTGACGAGCGGGATCAGCCGATCCAGGGAGCCACGGTCTGGCTCGGAGGTCGGGACACCGTCGAACGGCAGGAGACGACGACCGACGCCGACGGACGATTCACTTTCCGAAACGCGAAGGAAGGCAGGACCCTGTTCAGCGCCCTGGCGCGGACGTTCGAACCGGCGACCCAGTATCAGACGGTTCAGTCCGGCATGTCGGAGGTGGTGTTCCGTCTTTCGGCTGGCTCGGTGGTTCGGGGACGCGTCCAAAACCGGCGGGGCGAGCCTCTGGCGGGAGCCCGCGTCTTGCTGGAAGGCAACGGGGAGATCGGGCGCACCTACGAGTTCTCGACCCGCACCGATGAAGATGGGCGCTTCGAGTGGGAAGGAGCCCCCAAGGAGCCGCTGCAATTCTACCTCCACGCTCCCGGCTACGAGCAGAAGCGCAACCACCCGATTCCACCCGACCAGGACAACGTCATCGTCCTTCGGAATCAACGGCGCGTGCTCGGGCAGGTGGTGGATTCCGAGACCGGGCAACCGCTGACGCGGTTTCGCCTCGCCATGGGCCGGGCTTGGGAAGGCTCCATTGAGCAATTCCATCCGGATCATCCCGGCCTGACGGACTACAGCGCCGCGGACGGCCGCTTTGAGGTCGGACTGGATGAGGAGCAAACCAACGCGATCCAGGCGGAGGCCGAGGATCATGCGGCGACGATCCAAATCCTTCCTGAGGCGCAGAATGATGAGGTGAACGTCACCCTCGCACTCGTTCCGAGCCCCGGACTTCGGTCCCTGGTCGTGGATGAGGCGGGAAGACCCGTCGCCGGTGCCAGCGTGGTGGTGGCGGGCGGCGCGGGGCACCCACGGAATCTCTATCGGGCGATAGCTTTCCGGTCCGGCCGATTCCAGGCGCAATCGAGGGAGGATGTGGTGACGACCCAGGATGACGGTCGGTTTGTGTTGCCTTCACCGCCGCTGGACGGGTGGGTCTATGCCGCGAACGAGGCTGGATTCGCCTCCCTGCCGATCGCGGCGGTTCGAGCCGGCGAACGTCTGGTGCTCCGGCCTTACGGCCGCATCGAGGGAAACCTGACCGTGCTCGGACAACCCGTGGCCGGTGAGGAATTCCTCCTTGGACTTTCAGCGGCCGGACTCCAGGCGGATTTCAACCTCCATCGACAGACCACCGATGCGCAGGGCCGTTTCGTGCTCGAACAGGTGCCCCCGGGAAATGTCGGCGTGATTCGTCTCATCCAATCGGGACCACGATCATGGAACCATGGCCGCGAAACTCCGGTCCGCGTCGAAGCCGGCCAGACCGCGCGCGTCACGCTGGGCGATTCCGGCGCCGTCGTGAAGGGTCGGGTCAGCCTGGAGAATCCGCCGGCCGGGGACGAATGGCACATGACGGGCTATCTCCGGACCCGGAATCCTGTCGTTCCGGGACCTTTCACGTCGCAGGAAGAGGCGGAGGCCTTCTTCAAGTCTCCGGAATGGACCCGGCACATGGAGACCCAGAAGCACTATCCCGTGAAGGTGCGCGCCGATGGCACGCTGCTCCTCGATTCGGTCGCGCCCGGTGCCTACTCCCTGACGATCACCGCGGAGGTGCCGACGGATCAGCCCTGGAATTCCAAGACCGTGGCCACGGGCACAACGGAGGTCACCGTCCCGTCCGAAACCGATCCCCTCACACCCTTGGAAATCGGTGAACTGGTGCTCAAGCCGGTCCCTCCATCCCCCTGAACGGGCTTTTCAATTGATTCCACGACGGGCGCGGTCCGAGCCTTCCGCATGTTCCCGTTCGGACTCGGCCTGAATGCTTCGACGCTTCGTGGCACCCCCGTCCTCACGCAGATCAACGCGGCCTCCCGGGCCGGGTTCAAGGCGCTCGAACTCTGGTTCGCCGACACCGACGCGCATCTCGCCCAGGGCGGATCGCTGGAGGAGATCCGACGTGCCCTCAACGATTCCGGCCTCGCGGTTCCGACGTTGATCTATCTCGGCGACTGGTTCGACGCGCTCGACGCCGAATGGCCGACCGTCCGCGAACGCTGCGCACGCCGCCTCGCCCAGGCCGCCGTCCTGGGTGCCCCGCACGTCATCGCCGCGCCACCCGCCGGAGACGCGGAACTGATGCGCGGCGCCCTTCGCTATCGCGAGCTGCTGGAGATCGGAGAGCGCGAAGGTTCCCTCCCCTCGTTCGAGTTCCTCGGCTTCGTCGGTCGCTTTTGCACCATCGAATCGGCCCTGGAAATCCTCGTCGCCTCGGGCCATCCCAAGGCCACGACGATCCTCGATCCGTTCCACGTTTTTCGGGGCGGCGGTTCCGTCGAAGCCATCGATCGGCTGGCCGCCCACCAGATCGCGGTCTCCCATTTCAACGACGCTCCCGCCCATCCGCCGCGAGCCGAGCAACACGACGCCGACAGGGTGTGGCCGGGGCTTGGACACCTGGACCTGCGCGACTACTTGCGCCGGCTCGAGGCCACCGGATTCAGGGGCTTCGTGTCCCTGGAGTTGTTCCGGGAGGATCTCTGGGCGCGTGACCCGTTCGAAGTTGCCCACGAGGGCATGGAACATCTTCGGGCTCTCCTTGGTTGACGGACTTCGGACACTCCGATCAGCTGTCCGCGTTCCCGCCCCACGGCCCAGCTTCCCGCTGCATCCAAGCGTGCCATTCCCTTCCCACCTATGCCTTCCACTCCCCTGGTCCAACTCGCTCTCGATTTTCCAACGATCGACGAAGCCCTCGCCGCCGCCGAGATCGGTGTCCGCGCCGGAGTCGACATCCTCGAAGCCGGGACGCCCCTCATCGTCGCCCAGGGGGCCGTCGCCATCGGACGCCTTGCCCAGGCGTTCCCGAAGATGCCCGTTCTCGCCGACTACAAGACGATGGATTCCGGCTTCAAGAACGTTCAGATCACCCAGAAACAGGGCGGCCATTACATGACCGTCTGCGCCAACGCCACGGATGAAACCGTCAAATCAGCGATCGCGGAGGGCAAAAAGACGGGCATCCAGGTCGTTGCGGACACGATCGGCGTGAAAGACCAGGTGGCGCGGGCCGCGCTGTGCGCCGAATGGGGCATCGACATGTTGTACCTGCATTTCGCGGCCGACCAACGACGCGCCCATCCCACCGGCGACGCCGTCGCGTGGGTCGCGCCCGTGTGCCAGGCCGTGGGGCCGATTCCCGTGGGCATGGGGTGTTTTGGCGTCGATGACGCGGTGCGCGGCGTCCGAGCCGGCGCGTCGCTCGTCGCCATTGGCCATCCGATCTTCGCCGAACCCGATTTCGAGGGCGCCCTGACCCGCTTCGTCGAAGCCGTGAAATCCGCCCGATGAATGCGAACGCCATCCAACCGGCCGTCGTCACCTTCGCCGCCGAGCCGGGCAGCGTCGAAATCCGGGAGGTGCCTGTTCCCGAGATCGGTCCCGACGATGTCCTCCTCGAAGTGGAGGCGGTCGGCGTCTGCGGAAGCGATCTGCACATGTGGACCGGCCAGCACGGTTGGAAGGTGAACTACCCGTGCATCCTCGGACACGAATTCGCGGGGCGCATCCTTCGAAAAGGCAAGGCAGTCCCGGATCGATGGATTGAAGGCGCCCGGGTCGTCAGCGAAACCCACGCGGTCATCGACCCGGACGGACCGCTCACCCGGCGCGGACTCTACAACCTCGACCCGGGTCGCAAGGGCTACGGCGCCGCCGTGGACGGCGCCATGACCCGCTATGTCCGCGTGCCGGCGCGCATCCTCCATGCCGTGCCGGACTCCCTTCCCATCGAGCACGCGGCGCTGAGCGAACCCTGCTGCGTCGCGTTCAACGCCACGGCCGTCAATTCCAGGATCCTCCCCGGCGACCGGGTGCTCGTGCTGGGTCCCGGACCCATTGGAGTCCTCTGCGCCGCGATCGCCTCGCTCTCCGGCGCGGAGGTTGCGCTCGCGGGACTCGAACGCGACCGGGTCCGGCTCGACAAGGCGCGCGCCTACGGTTGCGAAGTGCTCGTCGGCGATCCCCTTCCCTGGTGCCGAATGGGCGACGGTCTGGGCGTCGACGGCGTGATCGACGCCACCGGGGTTTCCGCGGCGCTCGCCACCGCGATGGAAGCGGTTCGCCCCGCCGGCTGGATCACCAAGGTCGGCTGGGGCCCGCAGCCCGTCGGATTCTCCCTGGATCCACTCGTCCAAAAAAACGTCCGGCTCCAGGGAAGCTTCAGCCACAACTGGCCGATCTGGGAACGCGTCGTCGCGCTCCTCGCGTCCGGTCGTCTCGACGTCAACCCCATCGTCGGCGGCGAATGGCCCCTGGGCCGATGGCACGACGCCTTCGAGACCATGCATCGCGGCGACGTCATCAAGTCCGTTCTCCGGCCGCGGGAATGAACCTGAACGCCACCTGCATCCTTCCGGCCGGTTCGGTTCTTGCCGAAGGTCCCGTCTGGCACGGCGATCGACTCTGGTGGGTCGACATCGAGCGCGGCGAGATCCACGTCCTGGATCCGGCGACGGCCTCGGATCGCGCCTGGAAGTTCCACCACCGTGTGGGGTTCATCGTGCCCAGGTCCCGCGGCGGTTTCATCGTCGGAACCGACCGCGGATTGGCGGCGTTTTCGCCGGACACGGGCGAACTCGCCACGCTCGTCAACCCGGAGCCCGAACTTCCCGGCAACCGTTTCAACGACGCGAAGTGTGATCCGTCGGGCAACCTCTGGGCGGGCACGATGGCGGTCGATGAAACGCCCGCGAAAGGATCCTTGTACCGGATCGGCGCCGACCTGCGCGCCACGCGGAAGGTCACGGAGATCAGCATTTCCAACGGGCTCGCGTGGTCCGCCGACCGACGCACGATGTACTACATCGATTCACCGACCCGCCGCGTGGACGCGTTCGATTTCGATGTCGATACAGGCGGGATCAGCCGACGGCGGACCGTCGTGGAGATCACGGACGGCTACCCTGACGGCATGAGCATCGATGAGCGCGGCAACCTCTGGATCGCCATCTGGGGCGGTGGTTGCGTGGCCTGCCACGAACCGGACGGAGGGCGGCGGATCGCCCGGATCGAGATCCCGGTCCGCGACGTCACTTCCTGTTGTTTCGGCTCGGGGGACACCCTGTTCATCACGACGGCGGGACGCGATGTCGTTGACGCCGATCGCCATAGGCAACCCCTCGCCGGCGGACTCTTCAAAGCGTCCGTGGGCGTCACGGGCCCGGTCCCACCCGACTTCCAGGGCTGACGCGGTTCATCCGGACGCCAGGGCGGCGCGCAACGACTGGAGCTCCTCCGCCACACCCGTCGGGTCGGTCAAAGTCTCGGCAATTTCGGCCCGCAACAGCGCTCGGTAACGCTTCCGGAGTCGGTGAATCGCCACCCGGAACGCGCCTTCCGCCATCCCCAGCGAACGGGCGGCCACCTCCTGGGGAACCGCCGTTTGCCCCGAGGCGAGATGGCTTTTGGCCTGTTCGAACAGCGCCCCCTTCCCCTCCGCTTCGCACTCGTCCCGAAGCCGCGTGATCACTCTTTCGAGAAGTGCCAGCGCCCATTCACGATCGAAAGCCGTGTCCGGACTCCCGGAATTCGTCGCGGCTACGCGGAATCGCTCATCGGCGCGTTCCCAGTCCCAGGAAAGATGCTCGGCCGCGCCACCGCGTTTCAGCCTCCCCGCGCGATCGCGTTCATTCGCGAGGAAATGCTTCATCGACGCGAGCAGGAAGGCGCGGAATCGGCCCCGCTCCGCGTCCAACCCGACCAGGTCATCGCGCGCTAGAAAGCGCTCGAAGAAGGACTGGGTGAGATCCTCGGCATCCTCCCGGGACCGGCTCCTGCGGCGCGCATAGGCGTAGAGCGGGTACCAGTAGATCCGGCACAATTCGGCGAGCGCACGCTCCGAGTCCGGCGAGGACTTGTGGCTGGCCTGCGTCACGAGCGACCAGCGTGTCGTCGCGAAGCAGGCATTCCGCTGGGGTTCGCGGTCGGTCGAGCCCCGCTGCGAATCGGAGTTCAAATCGCTCACAGGAGTGGGGGGAGGCGGACCGCCTTCCATTCGACGCTCCGCACGGGGCGTCTGCCGACCCGGAACGTCCGGACCTCGGCAATCCGCGCGTCGAACGTGTGCCGTTCCGCCCGAATGAGCCCGCCCACCGGACCGCTCTTATCGATGCCGGAGGCTCCGATCGTTCGCCCGTCGTTCAACTCGGCTTGCACCAGGTAGGTTGCCTCTCTTGCCTTCGTCGTGTCGCAAGCCATCGCGACGAAGGACTTGCCATCGGCGCTCTCACCCACGCCGCTGAGCTGGCCGCCCCCCGCCAAAGCCATGCCTCCCTGGAAATCCGGAGGAAACGCCTGGGGATTCGCGAGGGGCCCGATGGAGTACTCCAACCGCAGATCGACGACCCTGGGAACCCGCGAACCCTCGCCCGGGCTGATCGTGATCAATTGCCACGCCTCCGATCGACCGGGGATCCGCCGGTCGCGCCAACTGGATGCCACGGTGCCGTCCGCGCCGAGCACCACCGGCGCGCCATTCGTTTCCAGAACGGTCAAGGATGTCTGGCTCCATCGGTCCAGCAGCGGATGCCGGATCCAAAGATGGAGAAACTTCGGTTCGCGCTTGGCCGCTTCGGTTCCCGTCACATCGACACGACTTGGCGCGAGGGTCTCGCGCACCGATCGAGCCACCGTTTCGGAAACAAGGTCCCCATTCGCGTCCCACAGCGGCGGATATTCAACCCCCCGCGAACCCGCGAGCTGCCAGGAAAGAAAAAGAAGTTCCGGCGGTTTCGTGAGGAGCCCGGGGTCCGCGGGGATGTCGTCGGCCCCCACGGAGCCGGCGATATCCGACTCCGCCAGCGCTGACGCTGGAACCTCCGTGGCGTTTGTCGAACCGCTTGAAGGGGTTGACGCGAGGTCGGCGGGGGTGAAGGGGAGCCAGGGCATGCCCTCGGCGTTTGTCGAACCGCTTGAAGGCGCCGACGTCGCGGCCTGCGCCGCGGGGCCCCGACCGCGGTTCAGTTTCCACTGGTCCAGACGGCGGAGCACCGGCTTGGACCCGCCCACCAGCAGGGCGAGCAGCAAAACGAACGCCACCCCGTAAGCCGCGGCATTCCTCCAATCCGGCGTATCTCCCGGAGCCGGTTCCCACGGTTGCAGGCTGAAGAGACGGAGCGTTTCCGGCTGGATGCCCCGGCGTTTCGCCCATCGCGTCGACGCGAGAAAGGCCCGCGACCTCGTGCTTGCCCGATCCGCAATCACGGAGGACACCGCCACGTAGATCAACCCCACGATCAAAGCCATGCCCACCTGCTTCGTGTTCATGAACCCGACGAAAGCGATCACCACGAGGGTCGAGAACACCATAAACTGGCCCACGACTTTCATGCCCAACCGGGAGTCCGCCTTCCGTTCCTCGGGCGTGTAATGCCGGTAGATCTCCTTCACCTCACCCGACTGGAAGGGAACCCATTCCCGCCAGTCGGGTGGCGACTCGGTCTCGCCGAGATCGGACGGATCGGCGACCCGCCCCCCCGCCCCGGAACCTGCGGAGTCGGAAGATGTCCCGGGCTCCACTTGGACCCCGTCACGGACGCTCTCCACGCGGTACTTCACCTCGCTCGCCTGCTGGTAGCGGCGCCCCGGGTCGTTCTCCAAAGCCCGAAGCACGATCTCGTCCAACCGCACATCCACCGTCACGCGTTTGGCGGATGGCGGAGGAAATTTTCCGAGCGGCAGATCCCCGGTCAGTAGTTCGTAGAAAACCACTCCCAGGGAGTAGATGTCCGCCCGGTGGTCGACCGATCGCGGCCTTTCCACCTGCTCGGGCGCCATGTAGTGGGGCGTCCCCATCACCTGGCTCTCCGCCGTCAACCGGTCGGATTCGACGGTCGCCGAATCCCCCAGGATTCGGGCCAACCCGAAGTCCGCGATCTTCACCCGGCCCCGTCGATCGAGGAGCACGTTCTCGGGTTTGATGTCCCGATGGACCACCCCTTCGTCGTGGGCGTACTGAAGGGCGTCGCAAACCTGCGGAATGATCTGCAGGGCCTCCCGGGGTGAGATTCGTCCACTCTGCTGCAGCTGCCGGAGGTTGGCGCCTTCAACCAGTTCCATGAGGAAATAGTGGTAGCCGGTCACCCGCCCGAACTCATGGACGGCGACGATGTGGGGATGATTGAGCCGCGCGAGGGCTCGCGCCTCCCGGTTGAAACGTTCCTCGAACATCCTGCCCCTCGTCCCGTCGGCCGGAACGACTTTCAAGGCCACCCAGCGGTCGAGTTCGGGTTGCCGCGCCCGGTACACCGCCCCCATGCCCCCGACCCCAAGCAAGCCCAGGATCTCGAGCTTGGGGAAGAGGATCGCGAGGTCCGCCACCGAGGGTGGAACAAACCGCGGTCGGTCGCCCCCCGTGTCCGCACGGGCGCCGGTCTCGAGAAGGCACACCGGGCAAAGTCCGGCCAGGTCCCCCGCGGGCATCGGATTCCCGCAATTCGGACACTTGGATGACGTCTCGGTTTGGGTCGCGTTGGTGGGCGTTTTCATGGCATTCACTCCACCTCAGAAGCATTCGAGGCCGGATGTTACCAAGATTCGGCGATCACCCAGACATCCAGGCCAGCGGGGCCAAATGCCCTGGCAGAAGGCAACCACGGAACACACCGAGCACACGGATCAATGAGGAGAAGCAGCCTCGCGGGGCGGGGTTCTTGGGATCTTCCGAAGCCCCACTTTGGCTCGCGGTTTCTCCACCACCCATCCCGCTTCCGTGTGCTCGGTGTGTTCCGTGGTTGTAGTCCATCAGGAAACTCGTACCCCCCGGGGCGAAAACATCCAGGCCGGAGTGGTTCCCCTTCAAACCCGCAAGGCCTCGCTCCAATCCCAGCCCCGGACCTCCAGGCACGGTTCCTTGTTCCCCACGACCGCCAACGCGCCTGAGATTTCGTCGCCGAGGGGAAGGGAAATGAGTCGAACCTCCTTCCGAGGTTGCTCCGGAATCACGCCCTCCAAAGCCACCGACACTCCGCCGTTCAGGTTTCCGACCGGGACTTCGTAGGAATCCAGATCGATCGACAATCCGGCTCCGTCCGCTTTCACACAGGCTTCCTTCCGGGTCCAGCAATCGAAAAACAACCGGACCCGTTCCCGCTCCGAAACCCGTTCCAACGCGAGTCGTTCCGACTCGGAAAACAGGTGTCGGACCTCCCAGAGGCTGCTTTCCACCAGCCGGTGGACTTCGACGTCCACCCCGATCGGCGCGGAGCCGCTCACCGCGACGACCGCCACCTCCTCCGAATGACTGGCACTGAAATGAATCGGCCTCCGCGCCGGGTCCGCCGCTTCCAACTCGGGCTTCCCGGTCCCCACTTCCCTGAAAAACACCTGGGAAGGCGGGACTTGAAGAAAGGAACCCAGGATCCTCCGGCGCGCCGCACGGCGAGCAATGAACCGCCGCCGGTGGTGTTCAAAGTGGTAGCGCTCCGCCCGGGCGAGTTCCGCCGCATCCAGCCAGGAAACAACCGTTGTCAGGACGTCCGCCGTGACGTCGAGGGGAACGGACCAGCACACGATCCCGCCTTCCGGGGCGGGCGGTCCACCAAAGGCCTCCAGCGGATGCGCCATCTCTCCGGGAGGATGGCCGTCCCGGGAATCGACCCGCAAGACCCACTTTGGAACGTTTGGCACGACAACGCATCCGGGTTGTCGGCGCTCCTTCCAACGAACCTTGATTCTCTCACGGAGGCACCAAGACCCGGAAATCTGAAGACGGAATCCTTCCCCCCCGTGCCTCCGAGCCTCCGTGTGATGCCCATCCGGGTTCGAGGTCCCAACGCGTGTCCGAATTCTGGATAACCTCCCTCGACACAGGAGGGAACGAGCCACCGCGAGATGCCTTCAATTTTCTTATCCTCCAACGCCTAATCGTGCCCATTAACCAAAGACAAAACTTGAAAAAAATGGAATCCCGACTTGCTCCGCGAATCAGCCCTACTTAAACAAGTGGCCCGGCGATTCCGTGGTTTTCGTCTCGCCCGTTCCCGAGCCAGGCCCCAACCGCAATGAACGCGCGGATCGCTGGTTCAGGGAGGGGTTTGCGAGAACGGGGATCTCCATTAGCTGGTGAAATGCGGTGCCCAAGGCACGGCAACGTCCCATGTCCGACATATTTCCCAGGTGGACCAATAAGCTGCCCGGTCAGATCATCGCCGGGGCCATCCTCGCCAGCACCGCGGTCTCGGCCGCGGTTTGGTATTACTTCACCCCGAAGTACACCCGCGTCGGCTACCAGCCGGTTCAGCCGGTGGGCTTCTCCCACGCCATCCACGTTGATCAGGTCGGCCTCGACTGCCGGTACTGCCACAACGGCGTCGAGAAGTCCTGGTACTCGAACGTGCCGGCGGCGTCGACGTGCATGAACTGCCACAACGCGGTCCTGAGCACCGACCCGAAACTCGAGCTGGTCCGCAACAGCGCCGCCACGGGCGAACCCATCCCCTGGGTCCAGGTCCACAAGACCCCCGATTACGTCTACTTCAACCACTCGGTCCACGTGAACCGCGGCGTCAGTTGCGTCCACTGCCACGGTGAGATCAACAAGATGGACGAGGTCCAGCACGCCAAGCCGCTCAGCATGGGCTTCTGCCTCGATTGCCATCGCAACCCGGCCGAATACCTCCGCGATCCCAAACTCGTCTACGACCTGAACTGGCAACCCCAGGACCCGAAGGCCCACCACGACGCCATGGTCCGGTCCGTCCAGGATTGGAAGATCAACTCGTCCCAGAACTGTTCCGCCTGTCATCGATGAAGACCATCCCGCCTCCCTGCCCCGAGCCGGAGTCCGGCGTCCGTTACTGGAGGGGTCTTGATGAACTCGCCGGAACCCCCGATTTCAAGGCCTTCCTCGACCGCGAATTCCCCGAGGGCGCCAGCGAGCTCACCGACCCGACGTCGCGCCGCGGTTTCGTCAAGCTGATGGGCGCCTCGTTCGCCCTCGCCGGCTTAGGCGTCACCGGGTGCCGCCGGCCCGAGGAGAAGATCCTGCCCTTCGGCAAACAACCCGAAGGCTACTTCCATGGCGTCCCGCAGTACTTCGCGACGTCCATGCCCACCCGCACCGGCGCCATCCCGCTAGTCGCCAAACAGCACGACGGCCGCCCCGTGAAGGTCGAAGGAAATCCGCAGCACCCCGATAGCAACGGGGGGACGGACGTCTTCGCCCAGGCGTCGGTCCTCGGCCTGTACGACCCCGACCGCGCCACCCGCTTCACCCGGGCGGGAAATACCGAGCGCCGCGAAGTCGCCCTCGACGCCCTGGACACCCTTTCCCGGCAGTTGACGGCGGGCCAAGGCGCCGGACTCGCCGTCCTGGCCGGCCAAAGCACTTCACCGTCCCGCGCCCGTCTCCAACAGGCTCTCGCTTCCCGCTTTCCGCAGTCCCGCTGGTACACCTACGAATCCGTCGGCTTCGACACCGCCGCCCAGGCCGCGCGCCTGGCCACCGGCAAGGCGGTGACTCCGTACTACAAACTCGATGCCGCCGACGTCGTGGTTTCCCTCGATTGCGACTTCCTCGGTCGTGAGGAGGACAGTGCCCGGTTCAATCGCGCCTTCGCGCAGCGTCGCAAGGTGTCCGGCACTCACGACTCGATGAACCGGCTCTACGTGGCCGAGGCCCTGCTCTCGGTCACCGGCTCGAACGCCGACCATCGCCTCCGTCTCCCCGCCGGCCAGGTGTTCGCCCTCGCCGCGGCCCTCGCCGCCGAAATTCTCCCCGATGGCGCCGCCAAAACCGCCGCCGCCGCCGTGCCGAAACCCGCCGGTGTTCCGGCCTCGTGGATCACGGAATGCGCGGCCGACCTCGTCGCCCACAAGGACAAGGCGGTCGTGGTCGCGGGTCACAACCAGCCGGTCGCCGTCCACGCCCTCGTCCACGCCCTGAACGCGGCGCTCGGCGCCTCCGGCAAAACGGTCGACTGGAAGGAAGTCGTCGCGCCCGTCGGACTCCCCATCTCCCAACTCGCCACCGCCCTCCAAGGCGGCCAGGTGGAAACCCTGGTCCTCCTCGACGGCAATCCGGTCTACGACGCCCCCGCCGACCTCCAGTGGGCGGAAACCCAGCGCAAGGCCAAACAAGTCATTCGCCTCGGGTATTACGAGGACGAAACCGCGGAACGGACCGACTGGCACCTGCCCGCGGCGCACTACCTCGAATCCTGGGGCGACGCGCGGACCTCGGATGGAACGCTGGTTCCGGTCCAGCCTTTGATCGAACCGTTGTTCGGCGGGCTGACGGATCTGGAAGTCCTCGCGCGCCTCGCGGGTGAGACCGCCACGAAACCGTACGAGATCGTTCGCTCGACCTTCTTCGCGCTGGCCAAGACGACCTCCGAGGACGCCTGGGAACGCTTTCTCCACGACGGTTTTCTACCGGGAAGCGCCTCCGCTCCCGTGACGGCCGAAGTGGACGGCGCGGCGGTCGCCCAGGCCGTGCAGTCGGCGCCCAAGCCCGCGGCACCCTCCAAGGACGCGCTCGAAATCGTCTTCCACCGGGACAGCAAGGTGGACGACGGCCGTCACGCGAACAACGGATGGCTGCAGGAACTTCCGGACCCGATCACCAAGATCGTCTGGGACAACGCCGCGCTCATCAGCCGGAAAACCGCCGCCGAGCTGGGACTCATCAACACCGAGTTCGTCAGCATCGAAGTCAATGGCCGGACCCTCTCCGTCCCGGTCTGGATCACGCCGGGTCTCGCCGACCACACCGTCGGACTCGCCTTGGGGTACGGCCGGAAAAAGCCGGGTCGGGTCGCCTGCTTCGAAGGGCATGCGGTCGGATTCAACGCCGGCGCACTGCGGACGTCCGCTTCCCCGTGGATCGCGCCCGGCGCCAAGCTGACCCCTTCGCGGAATCGCCACGACTTCGCGACGACCCAGAGCCATTGGGCGATGAGCGGCCGGCCGATCGTCCGCGAGGCGAATCTCAAACAGTTCCAGGACAACCCGGCGTTCGCGAAAAACTTCGATCTCGAATCGCACTCGGCGCATATCCCCAACGGGGCCGACGGACTGCCCGCCCAGCTCTACAAGAACGCCTACACCGAGGACCCGACGAACCAGAAGAGCGCCGTCAATCAGTGGGGCATGGCGATCGACCTCAGCGCGTGCACCGGGTGCGGCGCCTGTGTCATCGCCTGCCAGAGCGAGAACAACATCCCCATCGTCGGCAAGGATCAGGTCATCCGGGGCCGCGAAATGCACTGGCTCCGCATCGACCGCTATTTCACCGGGTACAAGGAGAACCAGCGCAACAAGCTGATCGCCGACGAGAACCAGTGGCGCGAGGAATGGATCGACGACCCGCAGGTCGTCAACCAGCCGATGATGTGCCAGCACTGCGAGAAGGCGCCGTGCGAAAGCGTCTGCCCGGTGAACGCCACCGTCCACGATGAGGAAGGCCTCAACGTGATGGCCTACAACCGTTGCGTCGGCACGCGCTACTGCTCGAACAACTGCGCCTGGAAGGTTCGGCGGTTCAATTTCTTCGATTACAACAAGCGCCCCATCAACTACGGCGACACCTCCGCGGGAATGTCGGGCGGCCTCTACAAGGGTCCCTTCGGCAAGCGTGGCGCGGCGGAACTCGAACTGGTCAAGCTGGCCAAGAACCCCGAGGTCACCGTCCGCATGCGCGGCGTGATGGAGAAGTGCACGTTCTGCACCCAGCGGATCGAGTCGGCGAAGATCGCGCGCAAGTCGGCGGCCGGCGCCAGCGGCGACGTCCAGGTCATGGACGCGCACGGACTCAAGACCGCCTGCCAGCAGGCCTGCCCCGCCGAGGCGATCGTCTTCGGCAACCAACTCGAAGCCGGCAGCCGCGTGAATCAGTGGAAGAAGAACCCTCGGGACTATTCCGTCCTCGGCTTCCTCGACAACCGCCCGCGCCTCACCTACCTGGCCAAGGTGCGCAACCCCAATCCCAGGATGCCGGACTTCCGCGAAGTTCCCCTCAGCATCGAGGAGTACAAGACGATGTATCACGGCGATCCGTTCGCCGCCCATGGCGCCGCCGCCTCGCACGGCGCGGCCCCTGAAAGCCCGGCCGGTCACGGCGCAGCCGCGAAAGAGGGAGCACACTAATGGCACATTCCCCGCAACAGGTCCCCGCATTCGTCGTCGCCCCGCCGCGGGAGCTCGAACGGGAACCGCTGGTTCACAACCAGCGCTCGTTCGGTTGGATCTCCGACAAGATCGCCGGCATCGCCGAAGGGCGGACCCCCGCGTGGTGGTGGATCGCCCTCGCGATCAGCGTCACCGGGATGCTGACGATGTTCGGGATGATCGCCTACCTCATCTCGACCGGCGTCGGCGTCTGGGGCCTCCACCAGCCCACCGCCTGGGCCTGGGATATCACCAACTTCGTCTTCTGGATCGGTATCGGCCATGCCGGGACCCTGATCTCGGCGATCTTGTGCCTGCTCCGCCAGCGATGGCGCACGTCGATCAACCGCGCCGCCGAAGCCATGACCCTGTTCGCGGTCGTCTGCGCCGGCATTTTCCCGGTCGTGCACACCGGACGCGTCTGGTACGCCCTGATGCCGGGCTTCCTGATCCCCTTCCCGAACTCCAACGCCCTCTGGCCGCAGTTCCGGTCGCCGCTGCTCTGGGACGTCTTCGCGGTTTCAACCTACGGAACCGTCTCCCTCCTGTTCTGGTTCACGGGGTTGATTCCCGACCTCGCCACGATGCGGGATCGCGCGACGACCAAGGTGAAGAAGTTCCTGTACGGGCTGTTCGCCCTCGGCTGGACGGGATCGAACCGCCACTGGAGCAACTACGAAAAGGCGTACCTCATCCTCGCCGGCCTCAGCACGCCCCTCGTCCTCTCCGTCCACTCCGTCGTTTCCTTCGACTTCGCCGTTTCCCAGGTCCCGGGATGGCACACCACGATCTTCCCGCCGTACTTCGTCGCCGGCGCGATCTTCTCGGGCTTCGGCATGGTGCTCACCCTCCTGATCCCGCTCCGGTCGATCTGCAAACTCGAGGACGTGATCACCACGCGGCACATCGAACTGATGTGCAAGGTGATCCTCGCGACCGGTTCCATGGTCGGCTACGCCTACGGCATGGAGTTCTTCATCGCCTGGTACGGCGGCAATCCCTACGAACTCTACGCCTTCCAGAACCGGGCCTTCGGTCCGTACTGGTGGGCCTACTGGACCATGATCACCTGCAACGTGATCAGTCCCCACCTGTTCTGGTTCAAGTGGAGCCGGACCAAGATGTGGTTCGTGTTCCTCGTCTCGATCGTCGTGAACATTGGCATGTGGTTCGAACGGTTTGTCATCATCGTGACGTCCCTCCACCGCGACTACCTGCCGTCGAGCTGGGATTACTTCCACCCGACCTACGTCGACGTCCTGACCTTCGTGGGCAGCTTCGGGTTGTTCTGCACGCTGTTCCTCCTGTTCATGAGGTTCCTGCCGGTCATCGCCATCGCCGAAGTCAAGGCCGTCACTCCCCAAGCCGATCCGCACCACCCCCTGGGTGGCGCGAAACTCGGAGGCGCCCACTGATGAGCACCGCCGCACGCCCCTACGCACTCCTGGCCGAATTCGACAACCCGGCCGCCGTCATGCACGCCGCCGAGCGGATCCGTGACGCCGGCTACAAGCGCTGGGATGTCCACACGCCGTTCCCCATCCACGGTCTCGACGACGCCATGGGACTCGGCAATTCGCGGGTCGGCTGGTTCACCTTCATCGGCGGCACTTCGGGGTTCACCCTCGGCATGCTCATGATCTGGTGGATGGGCAAGATCGACTACGCCATCCCCGTCGGTGGCAAGCCGCTCTTCAGCCCGATCTTCGCCGTCCCCGTGGCTTATGAGCTCACCATCCTCCTCGGCGCCTTCGGGACGCTGTTCGGAATGTTTTTCCTCAACCGCCTCCCAAGGCACTACCATCCCGTGCTCAAACACCCGCGGTTCCGCAACGTGACGCACGACAAAATCTACGTCGTCATCGAACACGCCGACCCGAAGTTCTCCGACACCGAGACCCGCCGGTTGCTCGAACACGTCGGCGGTCAGCACATCGAAGTGGTGGAGGACTGACCATGCGCTATTTCCTGGCCTTCTTCGCCCTCGCCTGCGTCCTCGTCTTCCTGGTCGCCGGCCGTCGGGGCGATCCCACCCGGAACACTCCGATCGAGATCTGGAATGACATGGATCGCCAGATCAAACTCCGACCCCAGGCGCATTCCGGATTCGCGGCCTGGGAGGACGGCCGCTCGTCCCGTCCCTGGGTCCAGGGAACCGTCCCCCGCCTGGCTCCAATCCGGGTCGGAGACCGCGAGATCCACCGCTTCGAGGACAATCCCGTCATCACGGGACGTGAAACCGGCAAGACCAACTACGTCGATGTCCTGCCGGTTCCGGTCACCGAGACCCTCATGGCCCGGGGCAAGGAGCGCTACGGGATTTATTGCACCCCGTGCCACGGCCTGCTCGGCGACGGCAACGGCGTGGTCAAGAAATACGGCCACGGAACCATCCCATCGCTCACCGACGAAGCCCGGGTGAAGCACCCGGACGGCTATCTCTTTCAGATCATCGAAAAGGGAAGCGCGACCGGGCTCATGGGACCGTACGCCGACAAACTCGATCCCGAGGACCGCTGGGCCGTCATCGCCTACGTCCGGGCCCTCCAACTCGCGCGCCTCGGAACCCCCGAGGACCTGCCGGAAAACCTCCGCGCCTCGCTCAAGTAACGCGTCACCACCCTATGGCCTCTTCCGCTGCCGTCGCATCCGCCGCGCCCGCGCCCTCCGTGGGAGCCCAATCGCAAACGGGCCTCGCCCGCCTGCCCTTCCTGCTTGCCGTCGTCGGCGGGGTCGGCGCGCTCATCGGCCTGCTCTTCCCGTCCCTCCAGAAGCAGTTCGCGTTCTCGTGGCTGCTCGCATTCATGTTCTACCTGAGCATCATGCTCGGGAGCCTGTTCCTCGTCCTGCTGCACCACCTGTTCGACGCCCAGTGGTCCGTGCCGATCCGGCGCCTCAACGAACACCTGGCCTGTTCCGCGCCCGTCCTGGCAGTCCTGTTCGTCCCGATCCTCTTCAACGCCCTGTTCGCCGGCCCCGACAAGGCCTTGTTCGCGTGGATGCACGCCGACGTCGCGCACGATCACGCGCTCTACGCCAAGAAGGCGTTGTTCAACAAACCCGTCTGGGTGGTCGTGTCCCTCCTCCTGTTCGTGGTGTGGCATTGGCTGACGAATTCCTTCCGAAAAGCCTCCCTCGAACAGGACCGGACCGGTTCCGCCGCCTGCACGCACCGCATGCGGTTCCTGGCCGCCCTCGGCATCTTCGTCTTCGCCTTCAGCCTCACCCTCGGCGCGATCCTCTGGATGAAGTCCCTCCAGTGGCAGTGGTTCTCCACCATGTACGGTGTGTACTACTTCGCCGGATCGGTCTGGCTCACCGTCGCGACGGTCTACGTCATCACCATTCACCTTTCGAAGTCCGGTCCGCTGACACCGGTCATCCGCCCGGTCATCTTCCACGACATCGGCAAGCTGTTCTTCGCCTTCACCGTGTTCTACGCGTACATCGCGTTCTCACAGTATTTCCTGATCTGGAACGCCCACATCCCCGAAGAGACGTTCTGGTACGTCCTCCGCGAAAAGGGCTCCTGGTGGAGCATCGGCATGCTGATGATCTTCGGGCATTTCTTCCTCCCGTTCCTGATCCTCCTGCGCATCGACACGAAGATGTCGTTCACCGTCATGCTCCCGCTCGCCGCCTGGGCGTGGGTCATGCACTTCTGCGATCTTTCCTTCAACATCATGCCCGTCCTGCATCCGGACGGGTTTGTCGTCCACTGGCTCGATCTCGCCTGCCTCGCGTTCATGGGCGGCGTGCTCGCGATCTGGTTCATTCGCAATTTCAGCTCCCACCCGCCGTTCCCCCAAAAGGACCCGCGCATGGCGGAATGCCTCGGCATCCATCTGCCTGCCGGCAAGGCCACTGGAGGTGCCCATTGAACAACGCCCCGTCCTGCTGCTCCCGCGCCACCCTCAACTGGATCGGCGTCGCCGGCGCCTTCCTCGTCATGGCGGTGCTCGTCGCGGCCCTCAAGCACTACACGTCCACGTCGTCGGTCAACCTGACCCGCGCCGCGGAACGCCACAAGATCCTCGCCGAAGCCCGGCAGAAGGCCACCGAGGAATTCACCACCGCGGCGTGGCTCGACCAGGCCAACGGCATCGTGCGACTGCCGAATTCCGTCGCCACAGCCCTTGCGGTCAAACAGTGGCAGGATCCCGCCAAGGCGCGCGCCGACCTCCTCGCCCGCACCGCCAAGGCCTACCCGCCGCCGCCCCCACCCGCCCCCGAGCCCAAGAGCGAGTTCGAATGAAATGATCCGGCCCGTTCCGGCGCCCCTTCGGATCACCCCCGCATGAGTTCCTCCGTCCGCCACACGCCCTCGAATCCGTCGAATCCCCCGACCCTCGACGAGGTCGACGCCTCGTTCCGCGCCGTGGCGTTGTTCCTCGTGGGCAAGTCCGCCTTCTGGCTGTTGGTCGGTTCCTTCCTTCTTCTCCTCGCCTCGGTCAAGATTCACGCCCCCGGAATGATGGCCGGCGCCGCTTGGGCCACCTACGGACGCCTCGCTCCCGCGGGTTGGGATGTCCTGGTCTACGGTTTCGCGGGCCAGGCCGGCTTCGCGGTGGGTCTCTGGCTGCTCGCCCGGGCCTCCATGCAGCGGCTTCAAAGCCCCCTTCTCGTCCTCGCCGGCGGCGTCCTTTGGAACCTCGGCGTGCTCGCCGGAACAATCGGAATCCTCGCCGGCCATTCGACCGGGCGGGAGTTGCTCGAAATGCCGCCGGGGGCCTTCGTCTGCCTCGTGGTCGCCGCGGGTCTGATCGGAAGCGCCGGCTGGATGACCTACGCAGCGCGCACCGAGACCCAGTCGTATCCCAGCGCGTGGTTCGCGCTCCTCGCCCTGATTTCCTTCGTCTGGTTCGGGTCGGTCGCCCTCATGATGCTCGCGGGTGAGGGTCCCCGCGGCGTCGTCCAGGTCCTCGTCCAACGCTGGTTCGCCAACGGAATCCTGAATCTCTGGCTCGGCGGCCTCGGACTCGCCGCGATTTTTCACTGGCTCCCCGCCCTGCTCGGCCGCCCCCTCGCGAGCCGTTCCCTCGCCCTGATCGCGTTCTGGTCTCTCGCGTTTTTCGCTCCGTGGGGAATCACCGAACATGGGGATCCCTTCCCTCGGTGGATCGTTAGCGCAGGCCTCGCCGGACGTTTCCTGGCGGCGACCGCCCTCTTCGCCATCGCCCTGAACTGGTGGAAGACCTCCGAAGGCGCGCTCGACGCGCTGTTCGCGACTCCCCAGGGACGCCTGATCGGCGTCGCGGGCTACGCCTACCTCGCCTCGGGCACGCTGGACTTCCTCATGACCTTTCGGGGCGCCTCCGCCGGGGTCCGATTCACGTGGATTCACCAGGGATTGGACTGGCTCCTCGTCGGCGGCGCGGTGATCGCGGCTTTGTTCGCCATCATTCCCGACCTCCTGGCCCGTGCGACCGGCCAAGCCCTGAACCCACGCTGGATTCGCCTGCACGCCGCGCTGACCATCTTCGGCGTGCTCCTCACCGCGTTGCCCCTGGTCGTCGGGGGTCTGATTCAAGGCTCCCGTCTCGGTGATCCCACGATTCCATTCCTCGACGCCCTGCGATCAAGCCTGCACCTGGTCCGCCTCAGTTCGCTGGGACTCGTGGCGTTTCTGTCGGGTCAGGTGATCTTCCTGATCGCCCTTTCGGGGCTGTTCAAGTCCCTGACCGAGGAATGCGCCGCGACGGTCAAGTCGTGGACGGTCTCGAAATCCAAGGAACGGACCGCGGGGGTGCGCTCATGAATTCCACGCCGCTGCTTTTCTTCGGGATCCTGGTCGCGCTGGCGGCTTCGTGGTGGGGAATGCTGGTCGCCCCCACGCTCCAACTCGGCAACGCGCCCACCGTCCTGTCCAAGGAACTCGGGCAGCACTACCCCGCCAACCGACCCGGGCTCGCGCAACAGGGAGCCGCGATCTACCGATCCGAGGGTTGCAACACCTGCCACAGCCAGGTGGTCCGACCCGAGGGATTCGGAACCGACCTCGCCCGCGGCTGGGGCAAGCGTCGGACGGTCGCCCGGGATCATCTCCGTGATTCCCCCGTGATGCTGGGCTCGGTCCGGATCGGTCCCGATCTTTCGAACATCGGGTACCGAATGGGTGCCGGCGATACGAACGCCCAGCCGCTGATGGTCGCCTACCACCTGAAGCATCTCTATCACCCTCGCACCGTCGCGCCGGGCTCGGTCATGCCCGCCTACCCCTACCTGTTCGAACAGCGGCCGATCCAAGGCGCGCCTTCCCCCCAGGCCCTGAAGCTCGAGGGAACCTTCGCGCCTCCCGCGGGATTCGAAATCGTTCCGAAGCCCGAGGCCACGGCCCTGGTCGCCTATCTGCTCAGCCTGAGAGCCGGAGTTTCCCTCGCCGAAGCCCCCGTCCTCGCGCCGCCGACCAACGCCGTCGACTCCGCCACCGGATCGGGCCAGGCCACCAACTCGCCCCCCGCCGGCGCCGCCGCTCCGACTCCATGAAAAAGAAGCCGTCCTCCGCATCCGGACGCGGTCCAGCTCCCGCCGAGCTTTCCAGCCCCGCGGTGGGCAGTTACTCGGGCTCCGTCGGATTCTTTGTGATCCTCGCGATCCTGGCCTACCTCGGGCACGCGGAGATGGGTTATCACAGCGGCCAGTTTTCCGCCGGCGTCTACGAACCCTACGCGGACCTCCGAAGCATCCCCAAGGCGGGTGGCGAAGTGGACCCGGTGGAATCTGGGCGCGCCGTCTACGCGCAGCTTTGCTCCGCCTGCCATCAGCCGAACGGCTCCGGAAATGCCGCCAACGGATGCCCGCCGGTCGCCGGCTCCGATTGGGTGCTCGACGAAGGCCCGGCCCGCCTGATCCGGATCGTCCTGCACGGCGCCAAGGGACCGATCAAGGTCAACGACAAGGAATGGGGCAGCGCCGTCGGCATGCTCGCCTTCAAGGACGCCTTGTCCGACGAACAAATCGCCCACGTCCTCACCTACATCCGGCAGTCTCCCGAGTGGAAGAACAACGCGCCCGCGGTCACGACCGAAATGGTGCAAGGCATCCGCGAAAAGACGTCGAGCCGCGGCGCTCCGTGGACCGAAGCCGAACTGCTCAAGGTTCCGTCGGCGATTCAGTAACGCAGTAGGTCCGGCGGATTCCAGGACGGCTTCCCCGTTCATCGGCTGGTTCTCCGCCACGCGCTCAGACTCAGACTCCGACTCCGACTCCGTTTCGGGGCGTATTCCATCGCCGACCCCTGAGCCGGCCACGGGACGGGTTGCGCGCTCACTGATCCCTGGCAATCCGTCGGTCGTTCCGGCCATCCTCATGGGTCCGCAACCCATGAATCGGCATCCCACCACGGAGCGCACGAAGGGCACGGAGACCGATGGATGGATGGATATCCACTCCAGCCCTCTTCTTCGTGCACTTCGTGCCTTCGTGGTGGAAGCCTTCCGCGTTTCATGGATCCAATGCGCGAGTCGCAATTCGGTGATGCCTACCATGAACTCCACCCTCCCCCTCCGGACGAGATTCCGTCCCATGGCTCCCATCCTTGGCCTTGCCCTCGCCCTTGGTATCGCCGGTTGGGGACCCGGCGGTCCATGTGCCATCACCCAGGCCAGCGCGGCACCCCTTCCCCGTCTCCAGGTCAGTTCCAACCAGCGCCACCTCGTCACGGAGACCGACAAGCCGTTCTTCTGGCTCGGCGATACCGCCTGGGAACTGTTCCACCGCCTCAACCGGGAGGAGGCGGAAAAATACCTCCAGCTGCGGTCCGAGCAACGCTTCACCGTCGTCCAGGCGGTCGCCCTCGCCGAACTCGACGGGCTCACCGATCCCAATCCGTACGGGCACCTTCCCCTCGTCGAAAACGACCCGACCCGCCCGAACGAGGATTATTTCCGCCACGTGGACTGGATCGTCGCCAAGGCCAACGCGCTGGGAATCTACGTCGGCTTCCTCCCGACCTGGGGCGACAAATGGAACAAGAAATGGGGCGCCGGCCCGGAGATCTTCACCACCGCCAACGCCGAGGCCTACGGCGAATGGCTCGGACGACGCTACAAGGACGCGGGCATCGTCTGGATCCTGGGCGGGGATCGGCCGATTGAATCGGACCTCCACAAGGAGATCACGCGCGCGATGGCCCGGGGTCTCGCCCGCGGCGACGGCGGGCGTCACCTGATGACGTGGCACCCCACCGGCGGCCGTGGTTCGAGCGAACATTTTCACGGCGACGACTGGCTCGCGTTCAACATGCGCCAGAACGGGCATGTCACCGAGTTCAACGGCCGCTACGACCTCACCGGCTCCGACTACGCCCGGGTGCCCGTCAAACCCGTGCTCGACGGCGAACCGATCTACGAAGATCACCCGGTGTCCTTCGACGCCAAGAAGTACGGCCATTCCATCGCGGCGGACGTTCGGCGCCCGCTGTACTGGGACCTGTTCGAGGGGGCTTTTGGCCACACCTACGGCCACCATTCCGTCTGGCAGATGTTCGACCCGAACCGGGGCAAGCCGGTCAACAATCCCCTTCTCCCGTGGTACGACGCCATTCGGCAACCCGGCGCCGACCAGATGCGGCACGGAAGGGCGCTTCTCGAATCGCGGCCGTTCCTGACACGAATCCCGGACCCCGACGTCATCGTCGCCGACAGTGTGGTGACAAGCATTCCCGGGACCGGGCGATATCATTTCGCGGCGACACGCGACAGCGGCGGCGGATTCGCGATGGTTTACGCGCCCGTCGGTCGTTCCTTCCGGGTCCGCCTCGACAAGGTCTCGGGTTCAGAAATTCGCGCGTGGTGGTTCAATCCGCGGGACGGCAGCGCGGAGCGAATCGGGACGTTCGGAAACGAAGGCATCCGGGAGTTTACGCCCCCGAACCCTGGGGAACACCTCGACTGGGTCCTCGTCCTCGACGACGCCGGTCGCGGATTCCCACCACCCGGGCAGGTCAAACCTTGAACCGAACCGCGATTCCCTCACGGAGTTACTGAGACACGGAGATCCGGGGACGGATTCCTTCCCCTTCCGTGCCTTCGCGCCTCCGTGTGATCCCTCTCCAGGAACCGCCATCCAACCACGAAGCGCACGAAGGACACGAAGACCGCGCGGAGGGAGGGCATCCGATCCCGCCGTCTTCTTCGTGATCTTCGCGCCTTCGTGGTGAAAGCCTCCGCTTCACGACTTTTTTACAAACGACTGACCGCCGTCTGACAACCAAGCGCTCTCACCGTGTCACGGTAGGCGCCATGAAAATCGCCGCCTCCCTGAGAATCGCCCTCCTGATTGTCGCATTGTCGACCTTGGCATCCGTGGTCCGCTCCACGCCCGATGCCGCCCCAAGGACCGCCGCCTTCGCAGTCCACGAATGGGGGACTTTCACTTCGATCCAGGGTTCCGATGGCAATCCAATTCCCTGGAATCCATTCTCCACCGCGTCGGACCTGCCGGGATTCGTTTTCGATCGGCGGAATCCCACCCACAACCGTGACGTGCTCGCCGGGAAAGGCGCCGCGTTTTTGCTCCTCGGACTGAAGGACGGCCGCCCCTGGTTGCAGCGGATGGAAACCCCGGTCATCTACTTCCATTCGGACAAACCGCTCACGGTCGATGTCCACGTTCGCTTCCCGGACGGCGTGCTCACGGAATGGTTCCCCCAGGTCAGCGGATTCGGCCCGGCACCCGCGATCGCCGGAGTCCTGCCCGGATCGTCGGACAGTCATTTGCGTTGGAACTCCGTCCGAGTCGTGCCTGGCGGCACCCGTGCGGCGGCGCCCTCGGACACACCCCTCCCCGGCGATTCGCGACCCAGCCATTACTTCGCCGCCCGATCGGGTTCCGACGCGATCGCCGAGGCGACGCAACCGTTCGCGCCGGAAGTCGCGCCGCAGCGCGATCGGTTCCTTTTCTACCGTGGCGCCGGGGACTTCGCCGCGCCGTTGCGGGCGGGCGTCGACCCGGATGACCGCACGCTACGGCTTTCGAACCTCGGCCCCGAACCGATCGGGCCTTTGTTCATTGTTCGTGTTCGCAAGGGGGCGACCGCCTTCGATTCCATCTCCTCTCTCGCGGCCGGCCGCGAGGCGTCCGTTCCGATTCCCGAGGTCGCGGAACCTTCCGGTGCTGGAACCCTGGGCGCCGCGATGCGCGACAGCCTGACTCGCGCCGGACTTCACCGAGCCGAAGCCGACGCCATGATCCAGACGTGGAACGAATCGTGGTTCGGTGAGGGTGGCGTTCGGGTGCTCTACCTGCTCCCCGAGGCCTGGACCGACCGCGTGCTCCCTCTCGAACTTTCGCCGGCTCCGAAGAGTGTGGTCCGCGTCATGGTCGGACGGGCGGAACTGTTCACCCGCGCCCAGGAAAGCCAGGTCGCGGAGTGGATCGCCGACTACACCAGCGGGAATACGACCTGGGCGGTTGCCTCCCTCCGGAGCCTCGACCTCGGCCGATTCCTGGAGCCAGCCGTCACGCGTTCCGCCCAACTCGTTCGCGCGGCACGCATGGGCGTTCAACTCTCCTGCCGGTCCCTCCCGGTCGAGGACGGCGCCCACCGGGAACTGCCGTCGGACGAGGAATGGCTCGGCCAGATCGCGCGCCTGAAGCAGGACCTGTCGGCGTCAATCGCCACCAGGCCGCTGGCCCTCGGCCGGTGAAGCCTCGCTCGCGCCCGGGTTCAGCCGGGGTTCGGCCGCGCCGCCGACCCGACCGCTCCGGCAAGGTCGGGCTCGACGTCCGCGCCCGTCCGGTGAACTTTGGCAGCCCATCGCGATGCGTCGCCCGCTTCTGACCTTCCTTGGCGCCGTGCTGCTGCCCGGGATTCTCCTGGGCAGTCTCGCCTGGAATTCGATCCGAAGCCAGGAATCGGCCCGCGACCACGAGAGAAGCCGCGTCCTGCTCGGATTCGCGGAGCAACTCGCCCAGGCGGTGGTCCGCCGAATCGACGATCACCAACGCGAATTCAGCCTCCGCGTTGAATCGCTTCTCGGGAAGGAATCCCCAACCCAGCTCGCCCAGGGATTCGACGATCGAATTCGCGACCACTGGCCGCTCGCCAATCTCGGATTCGCCGTCCGGCTTTCCGGCGACCTGCTCGCCCCACCCATCCTCGGCCGACCCGAAGCCCGCCAGTTCCTCGTCAACAACAATGACTTCCTCTGCAACCGCAGCGGGGTCCAGGTGTTCGCCGTCACTCCCAAGGGAAAGATCAATCTTTCGGACCTGCCCGTCCCGGCGAGTCCGGAGGGCGATTCGGACGACGACCCGCCGACCAACCGACGTTTCGCCCAGCTGATCGGAGACGCCCAGGAAGGCGTTCTCGCGCGGTTCGTCAACGACTCGCTCGTCGTCTGGGTCTGGTACCGGACCCCTCGCGAACCCGACGTCGTCTTCGGCGCGCAACTTGGCCTCGCGACGCTTCACAGAAGCCTCAGCCAACTCGTTCAGTCGATCCCGCCTCCCATGCCCGGCGTCGCCTTCGCCCTGCTCGACGAGCGATCCCGCGTCATCGGAGCCGTCCCTCCGTCGTCGACCCACCTTCCCTGGGGTAGCCCCGTCGCGTCCGCGCTCGTGGGCCCGAGCCTTCCGAATTGGCGCGTCGCCGCCACGATCGCCGATCCCGGCCAATTCCACCTCGAATCCCGGCGGCTCCGTCTCACACTGGCCCTCGTCATCGTCCTTCTGGTGGCCGCCATCGCCGCCGGTGGTTACCTCGTCGCCACCGATGCCCGACGACAACTGGATGTCGCCCGTCGGAAAACCGACTTCGTCTCCAGCGTTTCGCACGAACTCAAGACACCGCTGACTTCCATCCATCTCTTCGCCGAATTGCTCTCCGAGGATCGTGTGACCGATCCCGCCAAGCGCCGGCAGCATCTGGGCATCATCCGGGCCGAGGCCGGACGCCTCCATCGGCTGATCGCGAACATCCTCGACTTCGCCCGCCACGAGCGAGGCGAACACCGACTCCGGCTTCAGCCCGTCGACCTGGCCGCCCTGGTTCGCGAGGTTCTCGTGTCCTTCGGACCCCAATTGAGCGTCGATGGCCTCCAGGTCCGTTTCGAGCCTTCCGTGGAACCGTGCCGGGTCCACGCCGATCCCGACAGCCTCGCCCAGATCCTGAACAACCTTCTTTCCAACGCCGCGAAATACGCCGCGTCCGGGGGCGAAATCACCGTGGCCATCACCCGTGACGGGGATGGATCCAACACGCGCCTCGACGTCCTGGATCGCGGGCCGGGAATCCCCGCCGCCTGCGCCGACCGCATCTTCGAGGAATTCTTCCGCGCGGACGACGTTCTCTCGGCGGGCATTCCGGGAGCGGGATTGGGACTCACCCTGGCGCGCCGCCTGGCCCGTGCGAACGGCGGTGATCTGTCCTACCACCCCCGCGCCGGCGGAGGCAGCCTTTTCAGGCTACGGCTTCCGACTCAGCCTCCCCCGTGCACCGCACCCAGTCCGTCCCAACATCTCCATGAACCGGCAATTAACCACGAAGCGCACGAAGGCCACGAAGTCCGAGCGAAGGGAGGCCATCCAATCGATCCTCCTTCTTCGTGATCTTCGTGTCTTCGTGGTGGAATCCTCCTCGGTTCATGGAACCAACGCGCGAGCCGCGACTCGTTGAATCTACCCATGAACCGGAATTCTCTCACAGAGGCACTGAGACACGGAGATTTGAGGATGGATTCCGTCCCCCTCCGTGCCTCCGCGCCTCCGTGTGATGCCTCTCGGGTTCATGGATCCAACGCGCGAGTCGCAACTCGTTGATGCTTCCCATGAACGCTCGGATTCTCGTCGTTGAGGACGACGCTCACATCCGCCTGGGCCTCCAGGAGCTCCTCGCCACGGAGCACTTCGACGTGATCGTGTGCGGCCGTGGGGATCGCCTCGAGGAGATGGTTCGCCGGGAATCTCCCGACCTGATCCTCCTGGATGTCATGCTACCCAAGGTCAATGGCTTCGAAGCCTGCCGGCAGCTCCGAAGATCCGGGATCCGGACGCCGGTCCTCATGCTCACCGCCAAGAGTCAGGAACTCGACAAGGTCATCGGACTGGATTCCGGCGCGGACGACTACGTCACGAAACCCTTCGGTGTCCGGGAACTGATCGCCCGCATCCATGCCCTGCTCCGTCGCTCCGGGAAGGCCGGCGCCCATTCGTCGTCCGCAGTTCCCGCCTCCGCCCCCGCCTCGACAACAGTCCCCTTCGATCGCCTGGCTCCATTCCGCATCGGCGATGCCGAAATCGTCCCCCGGAGGTTCCAACTCCTCCGTCGCGGCGATTGCCTGGATCTCACCGCCCGCGAACTCCAGATCCTCCAGCTCCTGGCCGCCCATCCTGGCGAGGTGCTGACCCGTGACCGGCTCCTCAATGAGGTTTGGGGACAGCGCTACCTCGGGACGACCCGCACCCTGGATCAGGTCATCGTTCAGTTGCGACGGAAACTCGGGGACCCGGCACACGACCCACGCCACCTCCTCACCGTTCATGGCGTGGGCTACAAACTCGCGGTCTAGGCGCGGTGCGGAAACCCTTCACTTCCCCTCCCTTCCGCTCCCTTTCGGAACCGGTTGCTCTCGGAGCTTGCGCTCGCTTCCAAACCGGCTTAACCACGCCCCCCGCAATTCATTCCGATGAACGAACGCTTCGTTGCCCGCATCGCCTCCGAACTCCAGGTCCCGGCTTCCAAGGTCGCCGCCACCGCGCGCCTGCTCGCCGAAGGCGCCACCGTCCCCTTCATCGCCCGCTACCGCAAGGAAGTCACCGGAAGCCTCGACGAAGTCGCCATCACCTCGGTCCGCGATCGCATGACCCAACTCGTCGAACTCGAGCAGCGCCGCGAAACGATCCTCAAGTCCCTCGAGGAACGAAACCTGCTCACCGACGACCTCCGCACCGCCGTGGGAGGCGCCGACACCCTCAGCGCCCTCGAGGACATCTACGCCCCCTACCGACCCAAACGCCGCACGCGCGCCACCATCGCCCGCGAAGCCGGCCTCGAACCCCTCGCCGACCAGCTGATCAGCGAACAGGCGACCCTCGACCCCGTCACAGCGGCCGCCCCGTTCGTCAACCCGGAGAAGCAGGTCGCCGACGCCGACGCCGCGCTCGCCGGTGCCCGGGATATCCTCGCGGAACGCGTCAGCGAGGACGCCATGGCCCGCTCGCGCCTCCGCGAGTTGTACTGGAAAGCCGGCACCGTCCGATCACGCGTCGTTCACGGCAAGGAAACCGAGGGCTCCAAATTTAAGGACTACTTCGACTGGACCGAACCGGTGGAGAAGATCCCAAGCCATCGCCTTCTCGCGATCCGGCGCGGGGAGGAGGAGGGAATTCTCCTGGTCCGCGTCTGCCCTCCCGAGGAGGAAGCCATCGCCCTGCTCGAACCGTTGTTCGTCAAGGCCCCGGGGAAACCCGCCGGCGAACAGGTCCGCCTCGCCGTCGCCGACAGTTACAAACGCCTCCTCGGATTCGCGATCGAAGGCGAAGTCCGGCTCGAGGCGAAAAACCGCGCCGACACCACCGCGATCCAGGTTTTCGCCGAGAATCTGCGCGAGTTGCTCCTCGCCCCGGCCCTTGGCCAGAAGACGGTCCTCGCCATCGATCCGGGGTTCAGAACCGGCTGCAAGACCGTCGTCCTCGATCGCCAAGGCAAACTGCTGCACCACGACGTCATCCACCCCACCGCCGCCGGCTCCGCCCAGGTCCGCGAAGCGGGCGAAACCGTTCGCGCCCTGGTCCAGAAATTCCAGGTGGAAGCCATCGCCATTGGCAACGGAACCGCCAGCCGTGAAACCGAACAGTTCATTCGCGCGCTCAAGCTTCCCGCCGCCCTCCCAGTCGTCCTGGTCAACGAAAGCGGCGCGTCCATCTACTCCGCCAGCGAGGTCGCCCGCGAGGAATTCCCGAACGAGGACATCACCGTCCGCGGAGCCGTCAGCATCGGCCGCCGTCTCATGGATCCCTTGGCCGAACTCGTCAAACTCGATCCCAAATCGATCGGGGTCGGCCAATACCAGCACGACGTCGACGAGCAGGCCTTGAAGCGCGGCCTGGACGACACCGTTGTCTCCTGCGTCAACCGCGTGGGCGTCGAACTCAACACGGCCTCCAAACAACTGCTGTCGTACGTCTCCGGCCTCGGACCGTCCCTCGCCGCCAACATCGTGGCCCATCGGAACCAGAACGGCGCCTTCCGCTCCCGCAGGGAACTGCTCAAGGTGCCGCGCCTCGGACCGAAGGCCTTCGAGCAATGCGCCGGATTCCTCCGCATCCGCGATGGCGAACACCCCCTCGACGCCAGCGCGGTCCACCCGGAGCGCTACGAACTCGTCGACCACATCGCCCGGGATCTGCACTGCGGCGTGCCCGATCTTCTCCGCGACGCCTCGCTTCGGAGCCGGGTCCAGCCCGAGAAATACCTCACGGATTCAGTGGGTTTGCCCACGCTCCAGGACATCCTCGCGGAACTCGCGCGTCCCGGTCGGGATCCACGCCAGCAGTTCGAGGTGTTCTCCTTCCAGGAGGGGGTCGAAAAGATGGACGACCTCAAGCCGGGAATGAAACTCCCTGGAATCGTCACCAACGTCACCGCGTTCGGTGCCTTCGTCGACGTGGGAGTCCATCAGGACGGTCTCGTGCACATCAGCCAACTCGCCGATCGCTTCATTTCAGACCCCTCCGAGGTCGTCAAAGTGGGCCAGAAAGTCCGGGTCACGGTCACCGAGGTCGACCTCGACCGGAAGCGCATCGCCCTTTCCATGCGGGCGAATCCTCAGATCGGCGTCGCCAAGGAAACCCGGACTTCACCGGGGGGACCCCGCCCGGCATCGCCGTCGCCATCGCCATCGGCGCGACCTGCGCCCGGTGCGCGGCCCAAGACCGCGCCCAAGGCCGGCTTCAACCCTTCGGAAGACAGCTGGAACGCCCTCGCCGCCGCCTTCGACAAGGCCCGCCAAACGCCGCCTCCGCCGCCGCCGCCCAGCAAACCTTCGGCGTAGTACCCCGGATCCGATGCTTCGGGTTCGCGGTGGCTCACCTTGCCCCCGCAAGGCAAAGCCCACCCAAAACGATATTTGTCTTCATAGTGTCTAACTCTTTTAAAAAAATTAGACATTAGCGAGACATCATCTAACTTTTCTATCGTTCGAAGGAACAAAATCGAAAATCAATCCCTGCTAATAGACAAATACTCGACATGAAAAAGACATTGATGATGCTCACGGTGGTCGGTTTTGCGGTGGCTTTGGGTGTGTCCCAGGCTGAGCCCAAGAAGTCGAAGGACATCGTCGGAGTGGCCGTCGAGGCCGGTCAGTTCAAGACGCTCGTCGCGGCCGTTCAGGCGGCGGGCCTGGTCGAGACCCTCCAGAGCCCGGGGCCCTTCACCGTGTTCGCCCCCACGGATGCGGCGTTCGCCAAGCTTCCCGCGGGAACGGTCGAATCGCTCCTCAAACCCGAAAACAAGGCGAAGCTGGTCGCCATCCTCAAGTACCACGTCGTGGCCGGCAACGTCCCGTCCTCCGACGTCAAGACCGGCAAGGTCAAGTCCGTGCAAGGCCAGGAACTCTCCCTCCTCGTGAAGGATGGTTCGGTTTCCGTCGATGCGGCCCGGGTGGTGAAGGCGGATGTCGCCGCCTCCAACGGGGTCATCCACGTGATCGATTCCGTGATTCTCCCGAAGGAGTGATCCTTCCGGACACCGAGGCGGGTGGTCCTCGATGTCCGTTGAAGAGGGTGGGTGCCTCCCGCGAGGGGGGCACCCATTCCGTCTTTATTGACCGGTGGCCGCCACGCCATGGCGCGAAACACGGACTCCCCTCGGTCCCTCGTTTCCACCTCGAAACCCAGGTTTCCCGCCTCCGGGCACCCGGTTATTCGCCGGACGTCGTCCCCGCGACCGGCCCCACGTAGCTCCGAGCGATCACGACGTTGTCGAACCAGACCACGTTGACTGGATGCCGGGTCCATCGATCGGTGATGTAGCTCTCCAAGGTCAGGGCGTTCGCCTTCAAGTCTGGCGTCTTCCGCCAGTTGATGCCCTTCCAGTGGCCACGAAGCTCCCCGTCGATCCAGAACGCCTGTTCGCCGTCGGGCTTGCCCGGGGTGTTGTGCTTCAACATGAACTCCACCGAGATCCAACGGCCGCGCTGGATCTCGGGCGCGCTCGGCACCCCAAACGAATTCCCCCAGTATTTGCCGTCACGCGACGCCTCCATCTCGTGCCAGTAGCTGTAGAAATTCCAGCGCCCGGGAGGGGAGTACCGCCCCCAGTTGCCCCACGGCTCGATCGCCGTTGAGAAACGCTCCCCGCCCTCTGGCTTCACCCCCGCCCCGCCAAAGCCGCTCCACCGGTCGCCGCCTTTCAGTCCCTTGTTGGCGCGAAGGGTCACGAAGTGATGCACGTAGTCGCAGTCGTCAGCAAAGCGCGTGTGGAACCGCACGTGGAGGGTGTCCGCGGACTCGAACCACCGGGTCAACCCTCCGCCCGTGTCCTGCCCCAGATGAGCCTCCACCCTCAGGCACCTCCGACCCAACCCCGCGGGCGCCCCATCCCCCGGCTCGGCCCAGGTCAGGACTTTGCCCCCCTTGTTGCCGACCTCGTCCCAACCTTCTCCGAGCGCGCCCTTTTCGAAGGCATCCGCGAAAATGACGTCGGGATGGGTCGCGAGGTTCGCATCACCGGGGAATTTCGCCGCCAGGCCGGGGCCCGAGGGAAGCAAACCCTTTGAAGCGAGGTTCGAGACGCCCTCCGGATCCGCGGCGGCCCCCACGTCGCGGAAAAAACCGACCGCGGTCGCGACCGTCAACAGTACGATGGGCATTCGATTCATCCGACGCGGAAGCCTTGGCATGCCAGATCAACGCCCCGGGCGGGGTTCGACGTCAATCCTAGCGGTTGGGCTGTTGTTGCACGGCGAGGGCGGCCCAGCGAAGGACGATCCCACTACGGTTGCCCTCCAAACGAGACGTGATCGTCCAGATCCAGGTAATCGAACCAGGTCTTCACATCCTCTCGTGTCCTGCTGAGCGGACCGACCCGGCCCGCGAAAAACTCCAGCGTCTCCACATCACCATCCGGGCCGCGCTCGTTGTGGTAGGCGCTCCATTGCTGGATCTCCCACGGCGCCCGCGAATGGGGCGCGTGGTCGGCCACCCAGGCGAGAATTTCATGTCCCCAGAATGGGCCGGCACCCTCTTTACTGGCGAGTCCCATTCCCCTCCCACCACCCCGATCCCGCTCCCTACCGCAGCCGCGAGTCCCGGAACCACGCGACATGTCCGTCGAGCCACAGTCGGTTGCGCCCCTTGGAGTGCGCCGCCCAACCCTTCAGAGCGTCTTCGACTCCCGGCGCCGCCGCCGGGAAATAGACATCGACGGCGAACTCGATCTCGGACGGTCCCCCGGGGTTGCCAACGATGGGGTTCCCAGCGGCCAGCAGATCAGCCAGAACGCCGTCCCGTCGTTTACCCCAGAAGTTGTCGAGGGCGACGGGATCGTCGATCCGATCGAAGCGCCACATCCAGTACCGAACGGGCGGTTGGTTCGTCACCGCGATCTGGCGGGTCATTTCAACGTCGAGATGACGCCGGCCGTTCAGGCCGGGACATTGCCAGACCGGAGAGGCCGGCAGTTCGTTCGTCATCACGAGGGGAGCCCAACCGGCGCGTGGATCACTTGTCGGCCAGCCCGCCCATGGTTTGTAGCCGCCGGGGAGTGAGGTCTTCAGGTCGCGCCGATCGGGAAACCGTTCCTCGTGGTCGCCCAGGTACATCTCCCAAGCCAGCCCGATCTGCTTGAGGTTGGACCGGCAGGACGTCGCCTGGGCCTGCGACTTGGCGCGTCCCAGGGCCGGGAGGAGCATCGACGCCAGGATTGCGATGATCGCGATCACGACCAGCAACTCGATCAGCGTGAATCCGCCACGGGAAAAGGGGGCAGTCCCAGGTTTCATGTCCTTCCGAAGAACGGGTTCACTCGCAGGTCCCACGCGACCCTCGGCACTCCCCCCTATCGGGTGCCCCCTTCAGGAGGGAGCGCGAATGCCACGTAGGAATCCCCGCTCTTGGTCCCGAGTTTTCCGCCCCCACAGGCGATCACGACGTACTGCTTGCCATCGACGGCGTAGGTCGCCGGGGTTGCGTAGCCTCCCGCGGGAAGCGGAGCCTGCCAAAGCACCCGACCGGTCCGCGAATCGAAGGCGCGGATCCGTTCGTCCTTCGAAGCGGCGATGAACACAAGGCCGCCGGCCGTCACCACTGGTCCGCCATAGTTCTCGGTTCCGGTGGGTGGAATCCCCTTCGCGGTGAGTTCCGGAAGTTCGCCCAGCGGAACCTGCCAGGCGATTTCGCCGCGGTTCAGATCGATGGCGGAGAGCGTGCCCCACGGCGGTTTGACCGCTGGATAGCCGTCCGGATCCATCCACCGATTGTATCCGGTGTGCCCGTACGGGGATCGAATCAGCGCCGCCGCCACCGAAGGTTCGGGATGGCGGTCCACCCCGGCAGCCGCGGATTTGGAATCCGGAGGGAGATCCGGAAGCCCAAGCAACAGACGGGCGAGCCCGCGTCGCTCGGCTTCGCCCAGGAAACTGAACGACGGCATGGTCCCACGTCCGGTCGCCAGCAATTGCACAAGGTCCTCCTCCTTGAGCTTCTCCCCGATGTTCACGAGGGGCGGGATGTTGCGCCCCTGCTCTCCTTTCCGATCCATCCCGTGGCAGGCCGCGCACACGGCGTTGTAGAACTGCTCGGGCGTGCCGAGGTTGCCCTCTCCACCCGCCGCCGCGCTCGGTACCATCTGCAGGATCCAGGGCATCTCATTGGCGTTCACGTACAGCCAACCGGAGGCGGGATCGAATCCCGCGCCACCCCACTCCGCCGCGCCGTCGAACCCGGGATAAACAATCGTCCCGTTGGTGCTCGGCGGAAGCCACGGCTGATGCGGAAGGATCTGCCTCCAGCGCGCGAACACCGCGGCCCGCGCCTCCGGCGTTCTGTCGGTCACCGTCTCCTCCGAAAAGACCTGCCGGGCGAAGGGAGGCGGTTTGAGCGGAACCGGCTGGGTCGGCCAGGTGGATTCACCCGCGAGGTCCGAGCGCGGGACCGGCCGTTCCTCGATCGGGAAGAGGGGGCGACCGGTCTCCCGCTCGAACAGGTAGACATGACCGGATTTCGTCGTCTGGGCGACGGCATCCACCCGCTGGCCATCGTGGGTCACGGTGACAAGGGTTGGAGGCGCCGGGAAATCCCGATCCCAGAGGTCGTGATGAACCGCCTGAAAGTGCCAGAGCCGCTTTCCCGTGGACGCGTCCAACGCCAGGAGACAGTTGGCGAACAAGTTCTGCCCGATCCGATCGCCACCCCAGAAATCGAACGCGGCGGAACCCGTCGGCACGAAGACGATTCCACGGGCCGCATCGACCGCCATTCCGGCCCAGCAGTTCGCGCCGCCGACGGTCTTCCAGGCGTCCGGAGGCCAGGTCTCATATCCGAATTCGCCGGGATGCGGAATCGTCCGGAACGTCCACACAATCCTTCCGGTTCGAACGTCGTAGGCGCGGATGTGGCCCGGCGATGAGGGACCGGGGCCCTCGGAAACCCGCGTGGGAAGAATGAGGAGGTCCCTGTAAAGGGCACCCGGGGTGTTTCCGAGGACGAACTGGTCCTTCGCGGGACGGTCAAGCCCCTCGCGGATATCCACCCGGCCCGCTTCGCCGAAATCCTGGATGCGCCGACCCGTGTGGGCGTCGACGGCGTGCAGGTGTTGTCCGGCGGTGTACAGGACCCGTTTCTCCGAGCCGTTGCGCCAGAGCACGACCCCGCGATTCACACCCAGCGCATGATTCCCGGGGATCCCGGCGAACGGATCGAACCGCCAAAGTTCGCGGCCGGTCGACGCATCGAGGGCGACCAGGAGGAGCGTCGGTGTGGTTCCATAGAGGACTCCGTCGACGATGATGGGATTGCACTGGATCTGGGAGCGGTTTTCACGACTCGCATCGCCGCTTCGGAAGGTCCACGCGACCTGAAGGCGCGCCACGTTGCCGGTGTGAATCAGCTTCAGCTCCGAGAAGTGACTTTGCGCCGAATCCCCCAGCGCAACCGGCCAGTCCTCCGGGCCTCCAAAAGCCGGAAGACCCAGAGTCAGGCCCCCCGCAAGTACAAGGACGAGGTGCGACGCGAAACGGAGAATCATGGTGGCGACCACTGTGCCTGGGGATCGTCCAAACTCCAACCCCTTGCACCTCCGCTTTGCCGAGCCCCGGACCCGCTTCGGATCCGTCCTGGCGCGAGCCCCCGGGAAGCTTCGCCCAGGCCGTTCCTTCCGGCGTCAACGCCGGCGCCGGACGGGAACCGGATCCGCAGTGCTTTCGTCGATCCAGGCCAGGTAACGTTCGCTTCCGGCTTGGAAGGGAACGACGACGAACTCCGGTGTTTCGTACGGATGCGATTCCTTCACGAGAAGTTCCAGGTTCTTCAAGCGACCCAGCGTGGTTATGATCACCAGGAGCAGTTCCCGCCCCTTATCCAGTCGGCCCTTCCACCAATAGTGCGATTCCAACCCCG
>JBFWOK010000027.1:0-49055 GCA_050250555.1 Limisphaerales bacterium | reverse complement strand
GGTCTCTGGAAATCGGCTAGCAGGCGCAGCAGGTGTCCGCCGCGCTAGGTGATTTGGTGGGCGGTTGGGCACTGCGCGGAGGGACGAACACGAAAACGCAAGCCAAAACCAAAGTACGGCCGCGATCGGAACCCTGGTCGGGGACCTTGGGAGTCAGGTGCGGCGGGTGACTTGTTCCTACTCTTATTCCTCGTCGAACTTCCTGACGGTGATGAGTTCGTCGAGCGCGCGGAGGGCCTCATCGGCATCCTCGCCGGCCGCCTCGATGCGCAGCCGGCTCCCCGGTCCGGCGGCGAGCATCATGAGTCCCATGATGCTCTTGCCGTTGATGCGTTCGCCGTCCTTCTCAAGGGTGATTTCGCTATGGAATCGGCTTGCGACACGAACGAACATGGCGGCCGGTCTGGCGTGGATTCCCAGGCGATTGATGACAACCAAGTCTCGGGCGGCGACAGGTGAGGGGTCGTTGGCACTTCGAACCAGCATCCGGCACGAGAGCCTGCCGTTCAAGGCGTCGAATTGCCAGACAAAACTCGGAATTCGTGCCGCGCGGCAGCGCGCATGCGCATCCGAGTTGTCGGCGCTCTCGCGATGAACGCCTTCCAGCGATGGTCTCTGTCGGGGTCGGGGTAGGGGTCGGGGTAGGGGTAGGTATCGGTATCCGTATCGTTCAGGGCCCGACGCTCCGATCTCGGTTGAGAACGCGAGGGTCCCATTCGATTCCGATTCCGACCCCGACCCGGACCGTGCGGGACGACCCACCGGACGAAGATGCAGGCGCCCTCTCGCGCCGAGACACGGGGCGCGGCGGGAAACCAGGCCCTCACGTTTCGGTCCAGTACCGTTCGGTGACGATTTTCGGTTCCGTGAAGAAGTCGATGACCGCCCGTCCCTGAGCCTTGATCTGTGAGAACTGCGAGGCCTTCATGCCGCCGAAGGGAAGGTGCGCGACCGGGGCGGGGATTCCGACGTTGACGCCGATCATTCCGCAATCGACTTCCAGTTTGAAGCGGCGGACCCAGTAGCCGTTCTGGGAATAGATCGACGCGCCATTGCCGTAGGCATGGCCGTTCAGGATCGACACGGCCTCGTCGAAGGAGCCCGCCTTCAGGACGACGACGACCGGGCCGAAGATTTCCGTCCGATGGATCGCCATCCCGGGTTGGACTCCGGTGAAGATCGTGGGGCCGATGAAATGGCCCCGCGCGCCGCCCGCGACGGCAACCGAGCGCCCGTCGAGAGTGAGTTGAGCGCCTTCGCGGACCCCCGTTTCGATCATTTCGTGGACGAAGGCGAGCGCCTTGGCGGAGATCACCGGTCCCATGAGCATCGGTTCCTCGGCGATCGCGGGATCGAGGGGATTGCCGACGACGACGCGCTGGGCGGCTTCGACGAGGCGCGAGCAAAGGGCGTCGTGGGTGGCGTCGCCGACCGCGACGATGGCGGAAGCGGCCATGCAGCGTTGGCCGGCGCAACCGAAGCACGAGGAGAGGAGATTTCGGACGACCTCGTCGACGCGGGCGTCGGGCATGACGACGAGGTGATTCTTGGCGCCGCCCATGGCCTGGAATCGTTTCCGGGATCGCGTGCATCGCTCCGCGACCGCCTGGCAGGTGCGGGTCGAGCCGACGAGGGATACGCCTCGGACGGCGGGGTGGTCCATGAGCGCCTCGCCGACCACGCGGTCGCCGTGGACCAGATTGAAGACCCCGGGTGGAAGCTGGGTTTGCGCGATGAGTCGGGTGATGCGCTGCATCGTCAGGGGGGTCTGTTCGGAGGGCTTGAGCACGTAGGTGTTGCCCGCCGCGATCGCGTAGGGAAGGAACCAGAACGGGACCATTCCGGGAAAATTGAAGGGTGCGATCATCCCGAAAACGCCGATGGGAAGGCGGAGCACCTCGCCGTCGATTCCGTCGGAGGCGCCGACGAGTTTGCTGCCCTGCTGGAGGACCGGCATGCCACAGGCCACTTCGCAATTCTCGACGAGACGCTTCACTTCGGCGCGGGCGTCGGTGAGCGATTTTCCGTTCTCCTCCGTGATGGACCTGGCGATCTCCTCCTCCTGGTGGCGGAGGTGTTCGAGCAGGGCGAAGAGGTATTGAACGCGGCGCGAGACCGGGGTGCGCGCCCAGGCGGGGAACGCGGCGGCGGCGGCTTCAATGGCGCGTTGGGTCTCGACGGCGGTTGAGAGTGGCACCTGGGCGATGATCCCGCCGGTGCTGGGGTTTTCGACGGGAAGCAGGCCGGAGTTCTCGGCGTCGACCCACTGGCCGGCGATGAAATTCTGAAGGGGGCGTTGGTCCATGGGAGATGGGGCGTGATCTCGATGAGGCGGAAACGTCTCAGGTTTGGGCCAAGCTGCAAGGGCAGCGGGGATCGCGGCAAGGGCAATTCCGGGATTGGGGAAGGAAGGTGGGTACGGAAATCGCCAGGCGGCGCGGGTCTGTCCTCAAGCGGCGCGCCGGATTCTCGCGGCGAAGGCGCCGTCCACCTTGTCGTGGACCGGATGGAGTGATCGTGAGGCTTCGAGGGTGGTTCCCGGGTGCTGGGCCAGGGCGGCTTCGATGAGGCGCTCGTTTTCTTCGGGTTCCACGCTGCAGGTGCTGTAGACGAGTCGGCCGCCGGGCCGGAGTCGGCCGAGGGCCTGGGTGATCAGATCGAGCTGTTGGAGGCGGCAGCGTTCGAGCTCCCGGGGCGAGAGGCGCCATCGGGCATCCAAACGACGGCGAAGCACTCCGGTGTTCGAACACGGGGCGTCCAGGAGGACGGCGTCGAAGGGACCTTCGGCCCGCGGGTCGTCGGGGGCGCACACCGTGACGTCCGCGGCCAGGCGACGGCAGTTTTCCTGGAGCCGGCCGCGCCTTCGCGAGTCGGTGTCCGTCGCGACGACGACGCCGTCGTTGTCGATGAGTTGGGCGATGTAGGTCGCTTTGCCTCCCGGTGCGGCGCAGAAGTCGAGGAGGGATTCGCCGGGCTGGGGGGCGAGGAGGGAGACGGCCATCAGCGTGCTGGGGTCCTGAACATAGAACCAGCCATCGGCGAAGGTCTTCATTCGGTTGAGGGGGGGGTGGCGCCGGAGTTGGAAAGCCACGTTCTCGGGAATCCAGTCCCATTTGGCGAACGCGTAATCGACGCCTTCGTTGCGCCACGCGGCGATGAGTTGGGCCGCGTCGGCCTTGATCGTGTTGACGCGGGCGAAGACCTGGGCGGGTGTGTTGTTCCACGCGAGGAATGCCTGGATCGAGTCCGGGTTGAGCATTTCGGACCAGCGTTGGACCAGCCAGCGGGGGTGGGACCAGCCGGTGGCCGGATCGTCGGTCTTGAGGCGATCCAGTTCGACGCGGGTGGCGTCCGCCTCGCGGAGGTAGTTCCGGAGCAGGGCGTTGACGAAGCCGGTCTGGGCGCCGAGATCGAGCGCGTGGGCGACGTCGACGGTGGCGTGGACGGCCGCGTGGTCGGGGATGCGGTCGAGCCAGAACAACTGGTAGAGTCCGACGTGGAGGACGGCGCGGAGCGCGGGTGTGGGGAATTCGCGGGTCCGGCGTTCGATGAGCCAGTCGAGCGTGGCGCGCCATCGGACGCATCCGTAGGCGATTTCCTGGACCAGGGCGCGGTCCGCCGGGCTCAGCTTCGTCGATGCGATCTCGCGATCCACGCGGTCCTCGATGAAAGTGGGATCCGCGGCGGGACGGGTAAGAATTCGAACGGCAATTTCTCTTGGTTTTTGCAGGACCACGCCAGATCTTTGCGGATACGATGCTTACGGGCGAGAAAGTATGAGAGACGAACTCGAAAGACTGGTGGCCATCGGAAAACTGGAGCGTCGGCATGTGGAACCGCTTGTGGCGCTGCACAGCGCGGGATTCTGCGTTCATCGAGCCTGGGGATGCGGGAAGATCACGGGGATCGATCCGGTGGTGGCGCGTCTGACGATTGATTTCGCCGGAAGACCCGGGCACGGGATGGATCTGGCCTTCGCCGCGGACTCCCTGAAGCCCGTTCCTTCGAATCACATTCTGGCGCGGAAGCTGACGGACCTGGACGAGTTGCATCGTCTGGCGGCGACCAACCATCTGGAACTGGTCCGTATTGTGCTCGCGAGCTACCAGGGGCGCGCGACTTTGGATCAGGTTCAGAACGCCCTCGTTCCCGATGTGATCCGGGACGATTGGAAGAAGTGGTGGGAGCTGGCGAAGCGGGCGCTTCGAAAGGACGGACACTTCCAAGTTCCGGTGAAGAAGACGGAGCCCATCCTCCTGATGGAGGAGGAGATCGGGGCCCAGGATCGGCTGCTGGCGGATGTCAGGACGGCCAAAGGATTGAAGGCCCGCGTGGCGGCGGTGCAGGAATTGCTGAAAGGGGTCGAGGATCTGACGGACCGGGTCGCGGCCGGCACCGAGGCGATCCAGGCGCTCAACACCGAGATCGCGAGCCATCTCAAGACCATGCCCGGGCTCGCGCTCGAAGGGGTTCTCGCGCGCGATGACGTGCGGACGGCCACGGGCGCCCCGGCGGTGGAGGGTGAACTGGGCAGCGCCGAAATCTGGGCGGCGGGTCCGGGACTGTTGTCGGTCCTCACCGAGGCCGCCGCGAGCAAACACGCGCGCATCCTGGACTCGTACCGGGTCGCTCATCCGGACACCTGGGAGGACTCCGTCCTGACCACCATCAACGAGGCGCCCGCCAAGGTGGTGTCCGAGATGGCGGACCTCGTGGTCCGGGCCGGCCGGTTCCAAAGCCTGAAGGACAAGCTGGTACGCCTCGTGAGTCAGCACGCGGCCAGCAGCGACCTGCTGCTCTGGCTTGCCCGGGAACGATCCGACGACTACGCCGATGTCCTCGGTCCCGAGGTGTTCCGGGCGATGATGACCGCGATCGAGCGCGACCAGTTCCTGGAGAAGAAGACCAACAAGCTCCGCGACTACATCCTGAACGACCACGAACTGATCGTGGAACTGATCTCGTCGGCCGACATCGATGTCATCAAGGATCTGACCCGAACGCTCCAGTTGTCGCCGAGCTTCGACGACATGGACAAGCGTTCGCTCCTGGCTCGCATCGTGAAGGCTTACCCGGCGGTCCAGTCGCTGATCTCATCGGAGCACGTCAAGCAGGACACGAACCTTCTGGTGACCTGGGCGAGCCTGGAGCGGCGCAAGAACGAGTACCAGGAATTGGTCGAGAAGAAGGTTCCGGCCAACGCGCGCGACATCGCGCTCGCGCGCAGCTACGGGGACCTCCGGGAGAATCACGAGTACAAGGCGGCCAAGGAGGCGCAGAAGGTGCTCATGAGGCGCAAGGGCGAGTTGGAGCGGGATCTCGGGCGCGCCCGAGGGACCGATTTCGCGGATCCGCGCGTCGACGTCGTGACTCCGGGATGCCGCGTGGGTGTCCTGGAACTTGGGCGGCAACATCGCGAGAACTTCACCATCCTCGGGGCGTGGGATTTCGATATCGAGAAGGGCATCATCAGCTACCTGAGTCCGATCGCTCAGAACATGCTGAACAAATCGGTCGGTGACGAAGTGGAGTTCGAGTTCGACGGGGTCCTCAACCGGTACCGGATCGAAACGATTGAGGCGGCTCCGTCGGCGTTGATTCCCACGCCCTCGGGAGGCGAACCCGCCGTCGACGATTCACCGGCTCCGAGCGATGCCTCGAAGGAGGCGCCCAAGGCGGCGTCGGTCCCGGTGCCCGACGACCCCGCTCCCGCTCCCGCTCCAACCGCCGCTCCGTCCGCGCCGCCGTCGGAGGGTCCGACCCTGGAATCCGGCGGAACGTCGTCGGATGCGGGCGCTTCCGAGACTGAGAAGCCTCCCGCCACGTCCCAGTGAGTGGACCGCGGACGGCGGACCGGGGTTCCTGGCTCGGCGGGAACCGGAACGCGTTGGCGGTGGACGGCGATCCATTCATCGTGGCCGCGAGTCGGTGGCCTTTGCCCGGCACCCGCCGCCCTGCGGATGAGGATGCGGATGCGGATTGGATGGAGGTTGAAGCATGAATTCCATGACGACGGCTCACGTGCTGGATTCCTTGAACTGGCGCTATGCGACCAAGTCGTTTGATCCGACGCGGGAAATTCCGGAGGAGACCTGGGACGGGCTCGAGCAGGCCCTGGTCCTGACCCCCTCCTCCTATGGCCTTCAGCCGTGGAAGTTCCTGGTTCTGCGGGATCGAAACCTGCGGGAGCGGTTGGTGCCGCACGCCTGGGGGCAGCGTCAGGTGGTCGAGGCTTCCGTGCTGGTCGTGTTCTCGATCCGATTGAATCTCGGAATCGCCGAAATCGAGGCTCACCTGCGACGGATCAGCGAAGTGCGTGGAACTCCGCTGGAACGGCTCGAAGGCTTTCGGAAGATGATGGTGGACACGCTCGTGGAGGGAGGGATGCGGCCGGTGATCAATGAATGGGCGGCGCGACAGTCCTACATCGCCCTCGGGAACTTCATGACGGCGGCGGCCCTGGTCGGCGTCGACACCTGTCCGCTGGAAGGGTTCGAGCCGGAGCGGTTCGACGAAATTCTCGATCTGAAGGGGCGCGGGTGGGCGAGTGTCGTGTGCTGCGCGGCGGGGTACCGGATGGCGGATGACCGGCACGGACGGTTGGCGAAGGTCCGTTTTCGTCGGGAGGACGTGGTGGAACGTCGATGACGCTAGGATTCCGCCGAACTCGGTGGCGGGAAGTTCACACGAATCGGATCCCCGCCGCTGGATCCTTTACTTCCGCGTCGGAGTGGTCGATCGGGACGACGGGATCGCGGACGACGCCGTGCCGGCTTTTGGCTCCGGGTAGATGAGGTAGGGCCGGCGGCGGTTTCGAAACGCGTCCTCGCCGGATTTCCAGGACGCGGCGATTTCGCGCGCGCTTCGGCCGCTCTGCATGGCTTTCCGGGTGCTGTCCGAACCGGTCACCTTGTCGAACATGTTCCACGACTTTCCACGGTCGATGGCCTTGCGGAACAGGTCCTGGCCGGTGGTTTTGCGAATGGCCTCCAGAAGGTAGAAATTGACCGCGGCGATCGGGGCTGTGGCGGGTTCGGTGAACCGGAGGCGGACCCCGCGAAATTCGGTGCCATCCGCCTTGTTGCGGTTGAAGTCGAATTCGACCGGTTCAAAGGCCAGGCCGGGGAGGGCGTACCCGTTGAGCTGTTTCGCGAACTTCGCCGGGTTCAACCAGGGGGCGCCGACGATTCGGAAGGAATCCCTGGAGCCCGTCCCGAGATTCACGCCGCCGATTTCGCCGAGCACGCCGGTGGCGACGAGGTAGAGGGGGGTGTCCCCTCGGGGAACGTTGGGCGAACTCGGGATCCAAGTCAGTCGGGTGTCGTTCCAGGTCATCGTTCGGGACCAGCCGCGAAGCGGAACGACCGAGACCCGGCATTTGCCGCTGATCCAGCCTTCGCCCGCGATCATTCGGGCGAGTTCGCCCGGGGTCATTCCGTAGACATACGGCATGGGCCATTGGCCGACGAACGACTTGAACTTCGGGTCCAGGCCGGGTCCCTCGACGCGCTGGCCGCCGAGGGGATTTGGACGGTCGAGGACGAAGAATTCGATTCCGCGGCTGGCGCAGGCCTCCATGGCGAGGCCGAGGGAACTGATGAAGGTGTAACTGCGGCAACCCGTGTCCTGGATGTCATAGACCAGGGCATCGAGTCCTTCGAGCATCCGGGCGGTGGGTTGGCGGACGGGTCCCGGGCCGTAGAGCGAGTGGATCGGCAGCCCGGTCGGTTTGTGAACGGCGTCCCGGACTTCGATTCCCGCGCGAGCCGTGCCGTCGAAGCCGTGTTCCGCGCCGAACAGAGCGACCAGTTTCACGCCGGGCGCCGCGCGGAGGATTTTCCAGGTGGGGACTCCGCGCCGATTGATGCCGGTGGGGTTGCTGAGCAGGCCGACCCGTTTGCCGCGGAGCGACGAAAACCTTTCCGCCTCGAGGACGTCGATCCCGGTGAGCACCTGCGCGGCGGCGGCCGTCAAGCCGAACCCTAGGAGGCAAAGGGCGACGAGCGGGCGAAGCCCGGAGAGCCGGGTGGTCGGGGAAAAGGAGACGGTGGATCGGGAGGGGCAACTTCGGAGAAGCATCACTCGGGCGGCGGGGGGGAGGGTTGGGGCAGGGTGAGGGGTCGCGGTTGGGATTGGGTCAGGGCCGAATGGCGGGCAGGCCATCGGGAGCCATCGGCGAAGGCGACGGATTCCACTTCGATGCGGACGATTTTGGTGAACTGGGGCACGAAGTACCCTTGGACCGTGAATTCGTTGGTCGTCCGGGCCGCCACGATTCCCTCGGGGTCGAAATGAATCGTCGTCCACTGACCGAGCGGACGGCCCTGGGCGTCGTGGTAGGACAAGGCGAGGCGGGCCTCGCGGATGGCCTGGGAGGCCCGATTGCCGGCCCGCACCCGGATCGTTCGCAGTCGGTTGGGATTCGGATCGCCGAGCCCGAGTGTCTCGACGGTCAGGGGGGAGTAACGCTCGTCGACCCCCCGTGCCGGGGCGTTTGCCGCGGGGGGCGGGGACGCGGCCGCCTGGGTTGGGGGTGTTGTCCCCGGGGCCTGGGACGTGTCCGGAGCCTCGACGGGGCGGGGTGATCGCCGGGGAGGGGGGGTCGAACGGGCGCGCGCCACCTTGGGCGGAGGAACAGGGCGGTCCGGCGACGAGGGCGATCCCGTCTCCGATGGGGTTCCCTGGGCTCCGGCAGGCGTGTCCGGGGAACTTTCGACGGATTCGCCCGCCTGTTGGAGGTCCTCCAGCTGAATCGCCACATTCTGAAGGTTCCCGCTGGCGACCATCTCCTCGGCCATTTTTCGGACCTGGCTGGCGGCGACGAGGGTGCCGACCAGAGAAAAGACGAGCGATGCGGCCAGGATTCCCGCGGCTTTGCGCGTGGCCTCCCAGTTTCGGATGATGAAGATGAGGCCGACGATGGGGCCGACCAGAGGGATGAAGGCGGTGACGATCAGGGCGACGCCCCAGTCGTTCTGGCCGCGTCGGAACGCTCCGACGACGAGCATGATCCAAGCGGCCAGGCCGGCGATGGCCGCGAGACTCAGGATGATGGTGGGAAGGATCATGGGGAGTTTCAACGAGTTGCGGCTCGTGCGTTGGTTCTATGAACCGAGGAGGATTCCACCACGAAGACACGAAGATCACGAAGAAGGAGGATCGATCGGATGGCCTCCCTTCGCTCGGACTTCGTGGCCTTCGTGCGCTTCGTGGTCAAATGCCGGTTCATAGAGAGCGACACCCCGGGGTTTGGTTCGGAAGCGAGCTAAAGCCAGGAAGGCGGACCCGGCAAGATCCGAAGGGCGGATAAATTGGCGGGGCGTCGAAAGGCTGGAAACGAGGCTTTGAGGCTTTGTGGACACGAAATCGGCGCTTGCTTCGCCGGATGCGCATTCCTACTTTGACCGACTCTTGACCGGGCGCGAAGCCGCGCATCGTCCACGAAACCGACCGAAACAGAACAGACTTTATGGCAGTTCCTGCAAACGACATGCGCCGCGGGATGGCGATCGACTACAACGGAGACATTTGCGTGGTGCTCGAGACCCAGCACCGCACCCCCGGCAACCTCCGCGCCTTCGTGCAGGCCAGCCTTCGTAGTGTCCGCACGGGAAAGTCCATGGACGTGAGGTTCAGTTCCACGGAGAAGGTGGAGGTGATCCCGCTGAACACCGTGAAGATGGAATTCAGCTACAAGGACGGTGAGGACTTCATTTTCACGAATCCCGAGACCTACGAGACGGTCAACCTCACGCCGGAGGTTGTGGGTGACGCCAAGAATTACCTGATGGAGAACCAGGGGGCCACGATCACGTTCGTGGGTGAGAAACCGATCATCGTCGAGATTCCCGCCAGCGTGGTTCTCACGGTGACCGACGCGCCGGAAGGCGTGAAGGGCGACTCCGCGAACAACGTGATGAAGACGGTGACGCTGGAAACGGGGATCACGGTTCAGGCGCCTCTGTTCATCAAGAACGGCGAACGAATCAAGGTGGACACCCGGACCGGGAAGTACATGGAACGGGCGTAGGGCGAGTCACCGCCTGATCCGGGTGGGCCGGGCGTCTTCAGCGACCGTACGGTTGCCCGGGCGACCGGTCGAACAGTCCGGTTCCTCGCTAATAGCCGACACCCCTCCGGGGTGAGGTCCCCTCCCAAGTGCCCTCAGTCTCGGACCCCCAATGGAGTTACCCACCAAATGCGTCGAGGAACCAAAAGTCCGCTGATCGGCGGATGATCGGTGGGTCGGTTGATCCGGTTCCGGCGGGTCGAATCGATCAGTCGGAGGGTTCGAGGGAACTTCGGACGCCGTACTTTTTGGCGAGGGCGAGGCAGGTGGCCAGCGGTTTGACGCCGGCGGTGCAACTCGGTTCGGAAAGGGAGGCCGCGGCGACGCAGATGCCGGTGAGCAGGCAGCGGGCGAGGTCCCAGTTCTCATGCAGGCCGAAGAGGACGCCCGCGGCGAAGGCGTCCCCCGCGCCCGCGGTCCCTGAGATGTGCTTCTGGGGGACCTTGAGCGAAGATTGCCAGACGTCCTCGCCTTTGCGGGTCCGGGCGAACGCGCCTTCGGGGAAGTGAATCACCACGAGTTCGCGGATTCCCATCTGAAGGAGGGCGCCGGCGGCGTGCCGAAGGGAGACGGTGTCGAGCGCGCCATCGCTCTGGCGGATCTTGAAGCCGGAGATCTTCCCGGCTTCGTGCTCATTGACGATGAGGTAGTCGGTGTACTTGAGGGCGGGGACGACGTACTTGGTGTACCGATCGCTGTCCTCGGTGATGACATCGACCGAGGTCTTGAGACCGGCTTCCTGGGCTTTGGCCAGCAGGGCCGATCCGCGAGTTCCGTATTTCTTGTCCGGCTGATCCAGGGCGTCGAGTAGGAGCAGGTAACCGAGGTGGAAGAGTCTGGCCTTGGATTTTGAGAAATCCAGGTCGGAGCCGTCCCACAGGGCGTTGGCTCCCCGGAAATGAAAGAACGTGCGGCGCCCGTTGGACGCCTCGGTGAAGACATCCGTGTAGGAAGTTGCGGCCTTGTGGGTGGTCTTGAGCTGGCGGATGTCGATCTTGGACTCCCGGCAATCGGAGAGGATCCGTTCCCCGAAGGCGTCGCCGCCGACGAGGCCGGCGGCGGCGAGCGGGAACGTCGCGCCGAGCCGGGCGAGGTCGACGAGGACATTGTAGGGCGCCCCTCCCGTACCCAGGGTCTGGCTTTGAATATTGGCGAGTTTTTCCACCGCGGGATACACGTCGACGGTCTTCACCTCGTCGACGATCCAGTTGCCAGCCGCGAGGACGCCGGCTCGGGACGGGCCCCGGTTGGGTTTGGAAATGATGACGGCCATACTAGGTCCCTCCCTTTGAGGGTGTTCCCGGTGAGGGTAGCGACCGGGAGGCACCCTGGAAACACAATAATCGGACAGGGACAGCGCGGCGCGGCGCGGGCCGAAGAAGTTGGGCTCGCATGAACGGACGCTCCTGCAGTAGGTACGAGGCATGTTCTTCATGGGTATCGGCGACGAAGCGGGAGGGGCTTTGGGGCACCAGATCGGCGCGACGCGGGACCTGGGCTGGGACCGAATCGAGATGCGGGGCGTGGAGGTCCCCGGATTCGCGAAGGGCAACTTCCACGACATTCCAGAGGCCGCCTTCGACATCGCAGTCCGCGACCTGGAGGCGGCGGGGGTGCGCGTTCACTGTTTCGGATCGACGATCATGAACTGGGCGAAGACGGTGGACACGCCCTGGGATGTCACCGTCGCCGAAGTGAACCGGTGCATCCCGAGAATGAAGCGTCTCGGAACCCAATTTGTCCGGATCATGAGTCTGAAGCCCGCCGACGAAGCCCATCAGATTCCCAGGAGTGTGTTCGAAAGGGTCGGCGAAGTGACTCGCAGGTTCCTCGACGAGGGATTAACCCCGGTCCATGAAAACTGCATGAATCATGGCGGCATGAGCTGGCAACATGCGCTGGAATTGATCGACAAATGCCCGGGGTTGAAGTGGGTCTTCGACACCGCCAATCCCGTTTTCAACGCGTACCGTTCCAAACCGAAACCGTGGCCCCAGCAGGATCCGTGGGAATTCTGGGAACACGTTCGCGATCACGTCGTCCACCTGCACGTCAAGGACGCGATCTGGAATCCCGCGAAAAAGGATGCCGACTACCACTGGCCGGGGGAAGGCGAGGGGCGGGTCGTGGACATTCTGAACGATGCCAGGGCGCGGGGATATTCCGGTGGGGTCTCCATCGAACCGCACATGGTGGTGGTGTTCCATGACGCCGCCTCGAAGGCTTCGAACGAGGAGGCCGCGCGCAAGAATTTCGTCGAGTACGGCCGACGGTTGGAAGCATTGAGCCGGGGCCGGTGACTGGAGCCGAGCGCCCACGGAGACTTGAAAATGCCCGATTCCGAACCACCCGGCTCACGACCTTCCTCGTCGGCGCGACAGGACGATCGAGGCGCGGCCGTCCGATCGGGTTCGCGTCTGGGGAGGTTCTGGGCGTCCCGTGGAGGGCGCGCCGGCGGCGTGCTCGTGGCGTTGCTGCTGGTGTACGCCGGGGCCACCGGAATCCTCCTTCCATGGATCCTTCGGAGCCAGGCCCAGGCGCGTCTTTCGGCCCTCGCGGGCGGACCCGTGACGATCGATGCGATCCGTTTCGCGCCCTTCTCCTGGAAGCTTCGGATCAAAGGATTCCGCCTCGGCGCACCCGACGGAACACCGATCCTGACGTGGAGCAACCTGCTCGTGGACGCCGAGTTCGCCTCCGTTTGGCGGAGGGAACTGTACCTTCGAGCCGTCGAACTCGAGGGCTGGGACATCCGCGTGGCGCGGATGACGAACGGCGCGGTCAATCTTCTCCAACTGGGCGAGCGGGTCCTCGCGAATCTTCCGAAGTCACCCGACGAACCCCAGCCGCCGCCGACCACCAACCAGGCGCTTGCTCCGTTGACCGTGGACCGCGTCGTGATCGCCCCCGGGAGAGTCGAAGTGGTGGACCACGTGCCGTCGGGTGGTTTCTCGGCGGTCCTGGACCCCATTGATCTGCGGATCTCGGGGTTGGGGACGAGGGCGGCGAGCCCGGCCGAAATTCAGTTCTCCGCCCGGGGGGACCGGGGCGAGCGGATGGAGTGGAATGGAAACCTGGGGCTGGCCGGCAAGACCCTCGAAGGCGTCTTTCGACTCGGCGGGACGCCCGTCTCCCGTGGCCGGCCTTACCTCGACCCCTATTCCCCCATCCTCGTGACGAACGGCGTTCTCGAATTGGCGCTTCCGTTCCGGGTCGGGTGGGCCTCCACCCCGTTGGAAGTCACGGTGAAGGATGCGAGCTTTGTGATCCGGGACCTTGCCAGCAAGGAACAGGCGACCGGAGAGGACTTCGCGGGCGCGACCGAAGTGAGTCTCTCCGGGGTGCGCGCGTCGCTGGCGGAGCGTTCCGCGGGGATTGGCTACCTGCGGATTCGCGGTCTCTGGTTGCAGGCACGGCGTCGAGCGGGGGAGAAGGGCGAGGCGGAAACCAACCTCCGGGGTGTCGTGGAGCCTGAGGTCATCGACTCCCTCATCGCGGACCTCACCGACTGGCAATTGGCCCTGGACCGCGTCGAACTCCAGGCTGGCAAGCTGACGTACACGGACACCCTCGTGAGCCCGGGGGTGTCGACCGGACTGGAGGAGGTCGAACTGGTGGGCGAAGGACTTTCCAACCGGACCAACGCCGAACCCTTCACGCTTCGGACGTCCGTCCGTTGGGGACAGGCCGGGGTCATCCGAACGGACGGAGAGGCCCAGTTCTTTCCGACGCGCGCCCGATTGGGGGTCGAGGTCTCGGACGTGGCGCTGGATCCGGGGGGACCGTACCTGGAGCAATTCGTCCGGCTCACGCTCAACCGGGCCACGCTCAACGCCAAGCTCGAGGCCACGTACGGACGGCGGGAAGGCACCGGGTCGCTCGTGGGGGTTTCCGGGAACCTTGGCGTCTCGGATCTGGCCGCCACGGAATCGGGAACGGCGTCGGATTTCATTCGGTGGAACGAAGTGGCCCTGAACGGTGTGTCCGTGGGCATCGACCCGAACCGCCTGATGCTGGACGAACTCGCTGTTCGCGGTCTCGAGACCAGTCTCGTCATGATGACGAACGGGCAGCTGAACGTGCTGGCTCTGATTCGTGAGACCCAGGAACTGAGCGAGGGCAAGGGGGGTGGCGATGGCGATGGCGGTGGAGGCGGAAGTGCAAGTGGAAGCGGAAGTGGCGAATCCGCGGGTGCACCTCGTCAGGAGACGCCGAATGGGGAGTCCAAGGATTCCGATTCCGCGGACTCCGGCGGGAAGAAGGACGGGGACGTGGGACCGGGTGAACCAACCCCGGGATCGCCCGCTGGCGGGGACGCTCCGCCGTTCTGGGAACAATGGCCGATCCGGCTGGGACAGCTGAAGCTCTCGGAGGTCGCCTTGTTCGCACGGGACAATCATTTCGGGGAAGGATTCCGCACCCAGATCGAGTCGCTGGACGGCGACGTTCGGGATCTCGAACTTCCCGCCAAAGGTCCCGCGACCGTTGATTTGAAGGGGCGGCTTTCGGCTTCGTCGGGATTTGAACTGACGGGAACGATTCAACCGGACCCAGCCCATTTCGCCACCGACCTCCGCTTGGAAGTTCGAAACACGGATCTGAAGCAATTCACGCCGTACACGCTGAGGTTTGCCGGACATCCGGTCGTCGACGGTCGGCTGACGGCGGATGTGCGCTACAAGGTGGACGGCGATCAACTGGAGGCGGAAAACAAGATCGCGCTGGATCGATTCACGCTCGGAGACAAGGTCCCGAGTCCGGATGCGGTCGACCTGCCTCTGAAGATGGGAGTCGCGCTGCTCAAGGATTCCGACGGCCGGATCGCCCTCGACGTGCCCCTGTCGGGAACCCTCTCCGACCCTGAGTTCAGCGTGGCCCCTGTGATCTGGCAGGTCGTCCGGAACATCCTGCTGAAGGCGGTGACCGCCCCGTTCAAGTTGCTGGGTTCCGTTTTCGGGGGATCCGGCGATGAGGAATTGGAGTACGTCGAATTCGAGCCGGGCCGGAGCGACATCTCGCCGGCCCAATCCAACCGGCTGGCGACCCTGCAACGGGCGCTGAAGGGACGTCCGCAACTGACCCTCGTGATTGTTCCGTCGTTCGATGGGATTCTCGACACCCGCGCCGCCGCTTCCGAACTGTTGGAGTCGCGCCTGCGGTCGCTTCGAGTCGAGGAAATCGGGGCGTCGGGCGCGCCGATTCCCGACGCGGCGGGTGTCCAGCTTTCGCCGGAGGATCGATCCCGACTGATCCGGACGGCCTACCTCCGCGACTTCGGAGCGTTGCCGAGCGCGGCTGTGGAAACGAATGCCGCTCCCGGGGCGGTGGCGGGGGCGGCTCCGCTTGAATCCGTGGGAACCGCCCAGGCCGTCGACACGGGAAAGACCAACGCCGTCGATGCCGCGAGCCGGAAAGCGGACGGGACCGCCGGCGAGAAACCCGACCGCGAAGCGCGTCCTGAACTTGCGCCGGTCGCGGATCCATTGGAACGGCGGCTGCTGGAGACCCTTCGTGTTCCGCCGGAGACCCTCCAGGCCCTGGCTCGGCGGCGTGGCGAGGCGGTTCGCGATGCGCTGGTGGCCGACGGCACGGTTCCGGCGGAACGCCTGAAACTCGAGGCGGTGGACGCCGCGATGGTCGGGGAAGGGGAGACACGGGTTCGTTTCCGGCTGGAGTAGGCGCCTTCGGTCAAACCCGGTGGGAGGCGCCTCCTTCCGGCCCGCCCCCCCCAACCCGGAGTTGGCTTCCGCCCGGGGTCCCCGCAGGATTCCGGCATGTCGCAGCGAGTGCTTCTGGAGATCTGCATCGACTCGGTGGAATCGGCGTTGGCGGCGCAGGAGGGTGGGGCCGACCGGGTCGAGCTCTGCACCGCGCTCTTCGAGGGTGGGCTGACGCCCAGCGCGGGACTGCTGGAGACGGTCCGCGAGCGGATCCGGATCGGGTTGGCGGCGATGATTCGGCCCCGGGGCGGGGATTTCTGCTATTCGGCCGATGAGTTCGCGGTGATGGAACGGGACGTCGTCGAGGCGAAGCGACTGGGCGCCGACGTGATCGTGTTTGGGATTCTGAACCCCGACGGGACTGTCGACCGGGCCCGGAACGCGCGGTTGGTGGAACTGGCCCGGCCGCTTCCGGTGACGTTTCATCGGGCGTTCGACATGGCGCGTGATCCGTACGAGGCGCTGGACGCGGTTCTGGAATTGGGGGTTGAACGACTTCTGACCTCGGGGCAGGAGAAATCCGCGGTGGAGGGAATGGACCTGATCGCCGATCTGGTGACGAGGGCGGGCGAGCGGTTGGTGGTCATGCCCGGCGGGGGTGTGACGGAGCGGAACCTCCAGAAGATCCTGGCAAGGACGGGGGCGCGCGAGATCCACGGGTCGGCGAGTGGTGGACGCGACAGTCGGATGACCTTCCGGAACACCCGGGTCTTCATGGGGGGGCAGATGGGGCCGCCCGAGTATTCCATCAAGCAGGCCGACACCGGGAGGGTGCGGGCCTTTCGCTCGCTGGCGGATTGATTGGATCTTTAGTGGAGAACGGGTCGGAAAGTGCCGATGAGACCGGGGGAACGTCGTTTCCCTTGCGGCGACGAAGGCTTTGCGGGGAGGATTCGGCGTCGTTGATGCTCTATGGGCCACGTCAAATTGCACATTCCAGGACCGGTTGAAGTCAGTGCCGAAACGTTCGCCGCCTTTTGCAGGCCCATGATAGGGCACCGAGGCCAGGGATTTAAGGACCTCTACGGAAAGCTCCAGCCGCAACTTCAGGCGCTGCTGGGGACGAAGCAGTTGGTGTACCTGAGCACTTCGTCCGCCTGGGGCGTGATGGAGGCTTCGATTCGCAATCTGGTGCGGAAGAAGGTGCTCAACTGCATGTGTGGCGCGTTCTCGGACAAATGGTTCGACGTGGCCAAACGATGCGGCAAGTCGGCGGATGCGCTCCAGGTCCCCTGGGGATCCCCGGTTCTCGCCGACGAGGTCGACCGCCGCTTGGCGACGGGCGAATTCGATGCGCTGACCCTGATCCACAACGAGACCAGTTGCGGGGTGATGAGCCCGCTGGAATCGATCGCCGCGCTCAAGCGGAAGTATCCCGAGGTCCTGTTCATCGTCGACACCGTCAGTTCGTTGAGCGCGGTGCCGATCCGGATGGATGAACTGGGGATCGACGTGCTTCTCGGCGGGGTTCAAAAGGCGCTCGCGCTGCCTCCTGGACTCGCGGTGTTCGCGTGCTCGGAGTCCGCGCTCGCGCGTTCGGCCGGGGCCGCCGATCGCGGATACTACTTCGATTTCGTCGAGTTCCAGAAGAATGCGGAACAGAACATGACCCCGAGCACGCCGAGCATCGGCCATGTGTACGCGCTGTCGGCCAAGCTCGACGCCATTCAGGCCGAAGGCCTCGACGCCCGCTACGCCCGGCACCGGCGGACCAACCAGATGCTGAGGGACTGGGCGGCCCGGCACGGCTTCAACCTTTTCCCGGAAGCCGGGTATGAGTCGCTGACGCTGATCTGCGTCAACAATGGCGCCAAACCGGGCGGTCGGACGATCGATGTCCCGAAGTTCCAGAAGCTGGTGAAGGACCGCGGGATTCTCATCGACGGTGGGTATGGGAAAATCAAGGGCACCACGTTCCGGGTGTCCAACATGGGTGACGAAACCACGTCGACGATCGAGTCCCTGATCGGGGTGTTGGACGACTCGATCAAGAACCTCTGACCGGACGGCGCTTGGGGCGAGATCGGGCTGGCGGGCGTCCGTGACCTTGCGTAGGTTTTTCGCCGACATGAGACCGAACGTCCTCAGCCTTCTTGGAGTCATCACCGCGGCGGGTGTCCTGGCCGCGTCGGCCGCCACCGACGGGTTCACGATTCCGGCGTTCCGGGGGCAGCCGGGCGCAACGTACGACGGTTGGGAGAATTTCACCGTTTCGATCGGGAACCCGGGGAACAAAGGCGACCTTGCCGGCAGTTCTTTGTCGGCCACGCTCTTCCAAACCGCGCCCGGTGCGTTGGTCCTCGGGTCCGGCAACATCTACAACGGGACTGAAGCGAGTCGCTTCGAGATCCGATACGCGGGAACCGAACCGATTTCGGATGTTTTTCTCCAGGTCCGGTCCCTGGGAACCGAACTGAATTATGAGTCGGTCCGCCTTTTCGCCTGGACCGAGAGCCTGGGCGCGCCCCGGACCGAACTGGATCGTGTCGCGTTCGGGCCGCCGCCTCCGGCTCCCGGGAGCGGATTCGGAGTCTCGAGCCTGTGGGCTTGGGACCTGACCGGACTCGATGCCACCTCCTTCGCAATCGCGTTCGACGCCGCCGAAATCAATCTGAGCCTCGACTCGGCCACCTTGGACGTGAACGTGGTGCCGGAACCGTCGCCCATGGTGCTCGGTGCCTTGGGATTGGCGTTGCTGGGGTTGTTCCGCCGAAGAGCCCGGTGATCGGGCCCAGTGATCCCGGCGGTTTCCCGGCGAACGGCAGCGGTTGGAGTCGGGCAGGGCGCGGGCGGTTCCACGGCGTGGATCGAGCCATGAACCTGAATCTCACCACCGAGCGCGCGAAGGACACGAAGACCGAGCCAAGGGGGGGTAGCCACCCCAGCCGAGTTTTTCGTGAACTTCGAGTCTTCGTGGTGAAAACCTCCGCGATTCACGGATCCAACGCACGTGTCGCAACTTGTTGATTGATGCTGCCCATGGACACTGCCGGAGCGGTGGTGAGGAAATCGATGGCGCGACCTCTTGTTTTTCCGCTGGTCCTCGTTCTGGTCCTGGCCCACTTCGTCGCTCGCGCCGGGGAGTTTGAGCTGGCTCCTCCGAGACCGACGTTGGATCGATGGATGTATCCCTTCAATTTCCAGCCGGGCACGCGTCCGGTGGCTCCGACCTACGGGTCGTTCGATCCGAGGTTCGACACGCGGGATGCGGAGTTTCTGCTGGGCTGGGATACCGGATCCCTGTTGCCGACGGCCGCGGGTCCCGCGCGGTATCTCGTGCGCGGAGTCCGTGTGACCATCACCTCGGTGGCTCCCGTGCCTCCGATCCGGCCGTTTGTGTACGATCCGACCTACGACGCGTACACGACCTATCTGACGAACGATCCCGCGGCGACGCTGGACCTCGACGGGGGACGGCCGGTCGAGATGTACGGCGTCGGCTTTCGGGGCGGGTTCGATTCGGCGACATTCAAGGAGGATTCGGCGTTCGGGCCGTTGGGGCCGATCACCGGAAGCACGATTTCCATCGGGACCCGCAACGCGTTCGCGGCCGTGTTCGGGGTGGATGGGGAGCTGGTGGACATTGCGAATCACGTCGGACAGGGGAATGCGGGGTGGACCAACGCTCCGTATGACGTGACGCCGTGGGCTGTGGGGACCACGACGGAGGTCCAGCCCGGGGAACCCGTCTCGGATGGGGCGAGGATCACGTTCGACCTGGACCTCGAGGACCCATGGATTCTCGGGTACGTGCAGCGGGCGCTCGACGACGGCCGGGTCCGATTCATGGTGAGTTCGTTGTCGCCGGCGGGTCAGAGCACTCCCGGCGGAACGGGGCCGGGCGGCGAAGGCGCCTATCCCTGGTGGGCGACCAAGGAGAATCTGATCTACGACCCTCCGTCCCTCGTGATCACCGGATCGGTGGAGTCGGCGGAGGATTCGGACTCGGACGGTTTGCCGGATGATTGGGAGCGATTCTGGTTGGGCGGCCTGGGTGAGGGTGCGGACGACGACACGGACCACGACGGAAGCTCGCATGGGGAGGAATGGAAGGCGGGGACCCGTCCGACGGATGCGGCCAGCGTGTTCCGGATCGTGCATCACTCGCCGCCCGGGGTCCCGGTGACCCTTCGTTTCACGATCGCCGCCAGCCGCGGCTACCGGGTCCAGCGCAGCGGGGACTTGATTCGGTGGGACGACGTTGCGGGCACGGTGACCTACCCGGAGCGCGGGATCGCCGAATGGCGGTCGCAGGCGACGGACGCCGACCCGGGAGGGTTCTATCGCGTCCGGATCGAGTGACTCGGATCCGGGGCGAGGTCTTCCGCGATTTTTGTCTGCCACATCGCGGGGAACGTCCGCACGCTTGCCGGGTTCATGGATCCTTCGGTGTTGCCCATCCAGCATCTGCTCTCGCTGCCCGCCATGATGGCCCGGCGGTTTGCGGACCTCGAAGGCAGACCGCTTCCCGGGTGGTTCGCGGGGCATGATCCGGTGGGCGCGCCTCTCGGATCGGGGGGTGGGACGGCCCATCTGCTGGCGGAAGCGTGGCGGGCGACGGCGCCGGAAAAGTCCTTCCCGGAGTGGCTGCGCGAGAGTCGGAAGCTTTTGCTCCACGCCGGGGGGCAGAGTCGGCGCCTGCCCGCCTACGCGGCGACCGGCAAGGTGCTCATGCCGTTTCCGGTGTTCCGCTGGGGGCGAGGCCAGCGATTGGAGCAGTCCCTCCTCGACGTCCAGCTTCCGGATTACCGAAGGATCCTGGAGCACGCGCCGTCGGGGTATGTCGCCCTGTTGGCGAGCGGCGACGTTCTGCTCCGGTTCTCATCGAACCTGCCGGCTTTCCCGGAGGTCGACGTCCTGGGACTCGGAATGTGGACGAACCCGCGGCAGGCGCGGGAGTTCGGCGTTTTTTTCCTGCCCAGGGGACGCGCCAACGAATTCGCATTCTTCCTGCAGAAGCCGTCCGCGGAGAAGATCCGCGCCCTTTCGGAGGATCATCAGATTCTCGTGGACACCGGCATGTGGCTCCTGAGCGAGAGGGCCGTGGCGGTCCTGATGGAACGGTGCGGATGGGATGGTGCGGCGGCCCGCTTCCGCGACGGATCGCCCACGGCGTACGAGTTCTACGCGGAGTTCGCGCTGGGCCTTGGAACGCAGCCCTCGCGTCCCGACGCGACCACGGCGGGACTGACCAGCGCGGTCGTGGGATTGCCGGAACCGGAGTTCCACCATTTCGGCACGAGCCGGCAGATGATCGAATCCGTGGCCGTGCTTCAGAACCGCGAATCGGATCCGGCTCGCGCGGGGGGTCCCGCCGGGCCGTGGCATCCGGATCAGTTCGTTCAGAACGCCCGCCTCGACTTCGGGGTGCATCGCGAGGAGAACTCGACGCTTTGGGTTGAAAACAGCGTGATTCCGGATTCCTGGATCCTGAGCCAGGAGCACGTGCTGACCGGGATTCCGGAGAATACCTGGAAGGTCCGCCTGGAACGCGGAGCGTGCCTTGATTTTGTTCCCGTGGGTGAACAGGGGTGGTGCCTCCGGTTTTATGGGATGGACGATCCGTTCCGGGGTCCGGTCGGCGCGGAATCGACCCATCTGCTCGGATCTTCGGTCACGCAATGGATGGCCCGCAGGGGTTTGCCCCTGGAGGCTGTCGGTGGGGGCGACGCGAGTCAGGACGTTCAACAGGCGGCGCTCTTTCCCGTGGTGGACTTGGAGGCCATCGACGGGGCCTTCCTCGAGTGGCTGATTCGAGCGGAGCCGGAGGGATCGGACTCGTTCCGGAGGCTCTGGATCGACAGCCGCCGCCTTTCGGCCCGGGAGGCGCAGTCGGCGGTCAATCTGGATCGGTTGATCGGCCAGCGGACCGCCCTTCGACAGGAAGCCTTGGGGGCGATGCTTCGTCATCGGCGATGGAGCGTCTTTCACCGGCTTGATCTGGAACGAACGGCGGCCCTGTACGCGGCGACTGGCAAACCGCTGCCGCCGGAGACGGAAGGGGATCGATCCGAGGCGCTGGACCTCGTTCACGAGGCGATGTTCCGCGCTGCGGTGCTCCGGCACCGTGGCGATGCCGGGGCGGCCGAAGCCGAGGCGGAGGGCCACGCCTTTCAGGTTCTCCGGGATGTCCTGATCCGGGAGGCGCAGCTGAATCCCGTTCGCCCGCGGGCCAGGGTGGTGGAGGATCAGATCGTGTGGGCGCGGAGTCCGGTGAGATTCGATCTGGCGGGGGGATGGACGGACACCCCTCCGTACTGCCTCGAACATGGCGGGCAGGTGGTGAATGTCGCCGTCGACCTGAATGGCCAGCCGCCGATGCAGGTGTTTGTCCGGTTGAGTTCGCGGCCGGAGATCGTGCTGCGTTCGATCGACCAGGGCCTCGAGGACCGGGTGCGGACTTACGAGGAACTCGACACCTTTGCGACGCCGTCGGGCGCCTTTTCCCTTGTGAAAGCCGCGTGCGCGCTGGCGGGTTTTCTCCCGCGATTCCATACCGATGGGGGGCGTTCGACGCTGGCGGAAATGCTTCGCGCTTTCGGTGGGGGATTGGAGATCTCGGTGCTTTCGGCGGTGCCGAAAGGATCGGGTCTCGGGACGAGCAGCATTCTGGCGGCCACGGTGCTGGCGGCCCTTGGCGAGGTCTGCGGGCTCGATTGGGATCGCGAGGAGTTGTTCCGGCGGACCCTCGTCCTCGAGCAGATGATCACCACGGGGGGCGGCTGGCAGGACCAGGCCGGCGGAATCTTCGGGGGCGTCAAACTCATTGAGACGGGGCCGGGCCTGACCCAGGACCCGAAGGTCCGTTGGCTGCCGGACACCTTGTTCGGACCCGGCAACGCGAATCGCCGAATCCTCTTGTACTACACCGGCATCACCCGGCTCGCGAAGGGCATCCTTGCCGAGATCGTCCGCGGCATTTTCCTGAATTCCCCCGAGCATCTTCGGACCCTCGGGGAAATCGCCGCGAGCGCCCATTCAACCACCCTCGCGTTGGAGCGTTGCGACTACGCGGGTCTCGCGGCCGCGATACGAACCACCTGGCGCCTCAAACAGAAACTCGATCGGGGAACCAACCCGCCGGAAGTTCGGGACATCCTGGTGGCCGTCGCCGACGACCTTCTCGCCGCCAAACTTCCGGGTGCCGGAGGAGGCGGTTTCCTGCTCCTCTTCGCCCGCGATGAGGATTCCGCCCTTAGGATCCGGCGCCGCCTGACCGACCACCCGCCGAACGGCCGGGCGCGCTTCGTCGATTTTGGGGTCTCGGCGCCGGGGTTGCAGGTGAGTCGGAGCTAGCCGGCCCGCTCGAATCATGAAGCCCGCGAGCGCCAAGACGCCACCACCGCTCACGAGCGGCACGCTGTACCTGGTGGCGACACCGATCGGAAACCTGGAGGACCTGGCGCCCCGGGCTTTGCGGACGCTCCGCGATTGCGATGTCGTGGCGGCCGAGGACACGCGGCGCGCCGGGATGTTGCTCCAACACTTCGGCCTGAGCCGGCCGCTGCTCAGCTGCCACCGGTTCAACGAAGCCCGGCGGGGCTCCGAGATCCTCGGCCGCCTCGAACGAGGCGACAAGGTCGCGCTGGTTTCCGATGCCGGCGTTCCCGGCATCAGCGATCCCGGACAGCGGATCGTGGCCGCCGCCATCGCCGCCGGCTTTCGCGTGGAATCCGTCCCCGGTCCCTGCGCCGTCATCTCGGCGCTCGCCGCGAGCGGACTCGCCACCGACGAATTCCATTTCGCCGGCTTTCTCCCCCATAAAAGCGGCCAGCGCCGTCGGGAACTCGAACGGCTCGGCCGGATCCCCGGAACCCTGGCGCTCTACGAGTCCCCGTACCGGATCGAGCGGTTGCTCGGGGAACTGGCTGAAATCCTCCCCGACCGACCTGTCGTGCTGGCGCGGGAACTCACCAAGAAGTTCGAGGAATTCCTGCGTGGGACCGCGTCCGATCTGCTCGAGCGGACGCGGGGACGGGTCTGGAAGGGCGAATTCACGGTGCTGGTTGGACCGGCCGATTCCCACCCGGACGGAAAGGTGGCCGCGGAAACGGCTGACGTGGTGATGTCCAGGGAGGGGCAAGGGGCCGAGTCCGGGGCGGTCACGAAGGCGCGGGCCGCGGTTTCGCGCGAGCAGACCCTTCGCCTCGCCGTGGCCCAAATGCTTGTCGAGCCGGGTCAGCCGGATCGGAATCTGGAACGGGCCGAAGCCGAGATCCGGCGGGCCGCCGAAGCCGGGGCGGGAATCGTTCTGCTTCCGGAGGTGCTCGATTTCGGCTGGACCCATCCCTCGGCGCTGGCTGGAGCGGGACCCATTCCGGACGGGGCGACCTGTCGGCGCCTGGCGGCGGCGGCGGCGCGTCACCGGGTTCACGTGGCGGCCGGGTTGGCGGAACGATTCGGCGATCGATGTTTCAATGCCGCGGTGTTGCTGAACCCGGACGGGGAACTTCTTCTGCATCATCGGAAGATCCATGAGATTCCGTTCGCCCGGTCCTTGTATGCGACGGGCGATCGGTTGGGAGTTGTGGAGACGTCGCTGGGTCGGATCGGGCTGATGATCTGCGCGGACGCGCTGGCGCCGGGTTTGGTGGTGACGCGAACCCTGGCGGCGATGGGCGCCGAACTGATCCTCTCGCCGTGCGCGTGGGCGGTGCCGCCGGACCACGACAACGCGGCGGATCCCTACGGGCGGCTGTGGCTCGATCACTACGGTCCCGTGGCGCGGGAACACGGGCTTTGGATCGCGGGATGCAGCAATGTCGGTCCGGTGGTGGCGGGTGAATGGAGCGGTTGGTCCTGCATTGGAAACTCGTTGGTCGTCGGTCCCGAGGGCGAGGTGGTCCAACGAAGCCCCTATGGAGAAACGGCTGAGGATCAGTCGGTTCTGGAGATCGGGCGGCGCGATCTCTGATCCAGGGCACCTGCCAAATCTATTAGCGGAACTGCATCTACTAGACGCTTTGTATCAGAAGTTCTCCTTAAAAACTCGACAGGAGAACGGGTTCCAGTCAACCTCCCCACGGTGGTTCACCTCATGGAGAACGGATTATGGAAAGACCCCGGTCACTGAAAAGACTCCTGCCCCTGATTGTGATGGCTGCGGTTGGTTTTCCCCTGCTTCTGACGGCGGGGGAGGCCGACATCAAGGTGCCCGACCTGACCCAGGTGAAGTTTGATAGCCTTGGCGGTGTGGGTGGTATTTCGCTCATGTACCTCGGCCTTCTGATTTGCGGAATCGGGGTGGCCTTCGGGTTGGTTCAGTACTCCCAGACCAAGGCGCTGCCGGTGCACGAAAGCATGGCGACCGTTTCGAACAGCATCTGGGAGACGTGCAAGACCTACCTTTTCACCCAGGGCCGGTTCCTGGCGATCCTGTGGCTCCTGATCGCTGGCTGCATGGTCTACTACTTCCTTTTTCTGTCGCATGAGAGCTTCGGCCGGGTGCTGGTGATTCTCCTCTGTTCGATCCTGGGCATCCTGGGTTCCTACGGGGTGGCGTGGTTTGGAATCCGGATCAACACGACCGCGAATTCGCGCGCGGCGTTTTCGGCCCTTCGGGGCGACCCGCTGGCGACGCTGGGAATCCCGCTTCGATCGGGAATGTCGGTGGGTCTGCTGCTGGTGGCCGTCGAGCTGTTCTTCATGATCTGCATCCTGGTGTTCCTGCCGCGCGAGATGGTGGGCCCGTGCTTCATCGGCTTCGCGATCGGCGAATCGCTGGGGGCCTCCGTCCTGCGCATCTGCGGCGGCATTTTCACGAAGATCGCGGACATCGGTTCCGACCTGATGAAGATCGTCTTCAAGCTGCCGGAGGACGATCCGAAGAATCCCGGGGTGATCGCGGACTGCACGGGCGACAACGCGGGGGACTCGGTGGGACCGACGGCGGACGGTTTCGAGACCTATGGCGTGACCGGCGTGGCGCTCGTCGCCTTTCTGGCGCTGGCGCTGGCGGACAATTCCCTGGTGTGCGGGACCCTCATCATCTGGCTGTTCGCGATGCGCGCGCTGATGATTGTGACGTCGCTGGCCTCGTATTTCCTGAACGAGTCGATCAGCAAGGCGAAATTCGGCGGCAAGAAGGACTTCGATTTCGAGGCGCCCCTGACGCACCTCGTCTGGATCACCTCCGCGGTGTCGATCGGCGTGACCTTTGTGGCGAGCTACCTGTTGCTCGCGAGGCAGACCGGGTTCGATTCGAACCTGTGGTGGGTCCTTTCCGTGATCATCAGTTGCGGGACGGTGGCCGGGGCATTGATCCCGGAGATCACGAAGATCTTCACGAGCACGAACTCCCGGCATGTCCGGGAGGTGACCAACTGTTCGAAGCACGGCGGAGCGTCGCTGAACATCCTGTCGGGATTCGTTGCGGGCAACATGTCCGCATTCTGGATGGGCCTGGTGATCATGGCGCTGATGTACGTCTCGTACCATTTTTCGCAGAATCCGGCCCTGATGGTGATCATGCCGGCCAAGTTCGCCTTCGCGGCGCCGATCTTCGCCTTCGGGCTGGTGGCGTTCGGATTCCTTGGGATGGGCCCGGTGACGATCGCGGTCGACAGCTACGGTCCGGTGACCGACAACGCCCAGTCCGTCTACGAGTTGAGCCAGATCGAAGGGCGGCCGGGAATCGCGGGCGAGATTGAGAAATCCTTTGGATTCAAGCCCGACTTCGAGAATGCGAAGTATCAGCTTGAGAAGGCGGACGGCGCGGGGAACACCTTCAAGGCGACGGCGAAGCCGGTGTTGATCGGCACCGCGGTGGTGGGTGCGACGACGATGGTGTTCGGCATCATCATCCTGCTCGAGAACATGTTCACCAACGTGATCCCGAAGCTCAGCATCGTTCAGCCCGAAATCATCCTTGGGCTCATCATGGGAGGGTCGGTGATCTACTGGTTCACCGGGGCATCCTGCCAGGCGGTGGTGACGGGCGCCTATCGCGCGGTGGTCTACATCAAGGACCACATGAAACTCGACGCCAAGACGGCTTCGGACAAGGACAGCAAGGAGGTCGTGCGCATTTGCACGGAGTACGCCCAGAAGGGCATGTGGAACATCTTCATCGTGGTGTTCTGCTTCGCGCTCGCCCTGCCGTTCTTCAACGCCTACTTCTTCATCGGCTACCTGATCGCCATCGCGTTCTTCGGCCTGTTCCAGGCGATCTTCATGGCCAACGCCGGCGGCGCCTGGGACAACGCGAAAAAAATCGTCGAGGTCGACCTTCGCCAGAAGGGCACCGAACTTCACGCGGCGACGGTGGTCGGCGACACGGTGGGCGACCCCTTCAAGGACACGTCTTCCGTCGCGCTTAACCCCGTGATCAAGTTCACGACGCTCTTCGGTCTGCTGGCGGTCGAGATCGCCGTGACGATGACCAACCAGACCGCCAAGACGGCGATCGGAACCGTGTTCTTCCTCATCGCGTTGGTGTTCGTCTATCGGTCCTTCTACGGGATGCGGATTCCGGACGAATCCACGAAGCCGTGAAGCCTTGATTCCCCGGGGTTGGGTGGGAGGCCGGCGTCGTGTCGGATTGCCGGCTTCCCGCTTCACCCCGCGCGGGTCCGATGCCGATCCGGATTCCGATCCAGATTCAGATTCAGAACCGGATCCGGATCCGGAACCGGAACCGCTTATTCCGCCGCTTTCCGCACGATCACGTCGACGAGTTCTCCCGGGTGGACCCGGAGGTCATCGGGGATGGGGATCGAGAAGGCGAGCCCCCGTTCAACGGAGTTGTCGAAGTTCCGAAGGCGCAGCGGTGAGGCGACCAGTTCGAGGTCGGCGCCCACGTTGTCGATCATGGAATGTCCCACCTGCCGGACGGCGCCGCGGGTTCGGATCTCAACGGCCATTCCGGGCTGCGGTTCGACGGTGAGCGGTTGTCGGACGAAGCCGACGATCCGTTCCGACCTGGGTGCGGCGACGACGGCGACTTCGGTGCCGGCGCCGATGCGTTCCCCGACGGACACCGCGATGGACTTCACGATTCCGGCGATGGGCGCGCGGAGGTGGATGGTGCCTTCGTCCCTGAGTTGCTGTTCCTGCGCGGCGAGTGAGCGGTCGATGACCCCGAACGAATGGTTGCGATCCGCGTGATTGGCGGTGTCGAGGCGCTGGAGGGAGGTGTCGAGTCCGACGACCAGGGCGGAACGTTCGTCGACCTCGACCTTCAGCGCCTCGTGGAACGTGCGCGCGTTGTCGAGTTCGGCCTCGGGGATGATGCGGTCCTGGAAGAGGCGTTGGGTGCGATCGAGGTCGCGACGGGCGTTTTCCAGTTGGACGCGCGAAGTCGCGAGCTGAACCCGGGCTTCGAGCCAGCGGACGCGGAGGCCTTCGAGGTTCTGGTCATTGCGGGATTCGTCGAGCGCCAGGCGGGACCGAAGGATTTCGAGTTCGCCGCGGAGGATTTCGACCGATCGCCCGACCGCGTCGGGGTCGAGGACCTGGATGGTGGCGATCGGTTGGCCGTTGGTGACCTCCTGCCAGCGGTCGACGTGGAGTCGGAGGACGGTGCCGCCTTCGAGGGTGGTGACACTGGCGCGGATGGGCTCGACCTCGCCGTGTAGGAGGGTGCCGGTGAAGCGTTGGTTCCAGAGGAAAGCGGCGCCGACGCCGGCGGCGACGAAGGCGACGACGGGGAGGGCGCGGTGGCAGAACTCGCGAAGGAGATGTCCCGGAGGGCTGGGAATGGGTTCGAGCGGATCCATGTCAGAGTTCTGATTCGTCCTCGGCCTTCACGCTGGTGACGCGCGAGACGCCTTCGAGGCCGCGGAGTTCGGACAGGAGGTCCGGGGCGCGGTCGATGTCGCGAAGAAGGAGACGGTAGGAGAGGTCCACGCCGCCGTAGCCTTCGTTGGTTCGCTGGCTGGCGCGGACGAGGCTGCGGCTGTGGCGGTTGAGGAGGCGATCCAGGGAACCGAGGTCGGGAAGCGGCCTCGACCAATGAAGGTTCAGAATGATGTCGTACCGATGCCGCGCGCCGAAATTGGAGATCTTGAGATACGCGAAGATGGCGATGGTGAAGAGGCAGCCGACGACGGTCGTGGCGTACTTCTGGGTTCCGGAAGCCATTCCGAGAACGATGGTTGTGAGGATGTAGCTGGTATCGAGCGTATCGCGGAGGATGTTCCTGAATCGGACGATGGCGAACACGGCCATCAACCCGAAGGCGGTCACGAGGTTGTTGGCGAGGACCTGCATGACCATCGCCACGACGACCGGGATGACGATCAGCGAATTCACGAAGCTCCGGGAGTACGAGAGTCCCGGGTGGGTGAACATGTAGGTCCATGCGACCGCCTGACCGCAGAGGAACGCGAGCAGCATCCCGAGCAGGACCGTCGCGAAATCGGTCGGTACGGCGGCTAGGTCAGCGGATCGGAGCCATTCCATGGATGCGGGAGTCTAGGCGGGCGAGAGGGAGGCCGGGGATTCGTTTTGGGGCTTGGCGATGGAAGGGGGCGGAGGCTGCAGGACCATGCGGTTCTCGGCGATCCAGGCCACGGGACCCGCTTCGACGATCGCCCTCACCCGTTGTTCGCCGAAGCAGGCGATGCCGTCCACGTACTTGGCCGCGGACGCCTGGGGAAGTCCGAAAACCCGGATCAGCTCATTCCACCAATCGGGATAGCGGCCCGTGAACTTGAGTTCGAGGATGACCCGGCGACCGAACACCAGGACCGGGTCCGCCATGGTGGCGAGCATCAGGGTCGTGGGGTCCGGTTCGAAGTAGACGTCGCGGTCCATCGTCACCCGCACCGAATTGTCACGCGGGCTCATCCACGCCTCCCGGAGGTACGCCACGTGGGCGGTGGGGCGGGCCTGGAGTTCGATCATCAGGCCCAGGAACCTCTGGATCCCGGCGAGATGCCGCGGATCGCTGGAGGCGATCTCGTTGGGGTTGGGAAGCTGACCGGACAGGACGCTGTCGACGGCTTCCCGGCGGACGGCGCCGCGCTGTTTGAGGATCGCGTTGTTCATGCGCCGCTTGATTTCGAAATAGACCGGCGCGTTGGGGCGGTTTTCGTAGAAGCGGATGCGTAATTTGAATCGGTTCTTGTCGCCGTTGATGGTGCGGCGGTACGTCGCGAGGCTCGGCGAATCGAGGTACAGACTGTGGACCGGGTAGGAAAGGTTCGGGCGCGTGGCGCCGAATTCGTCGACCTCGAGATACGAACTGACGAAATCCCGGACCGCCAACGCCATCTCCTCGCTGATCTGATATTTCAGCTCGAGGCGCTGCAGTTGCATCCGGTCTGGACTCATTTTTTTCTACCACCCGCCTCTGCATTGACGTGGAACCGTCACTGAATCGCAACCTTGGGACGGAATCGAATCAGCTCCCGCGAAATTCGCGCCGATCCAGGGTCGGGTCGTTCGTCGGGAAACTGCCCTATCTCGTTCGAACCGACAAGGGTGGACGCTGTTTCAATGCGGAAGTTCGGCGATGGATTGAAGAATCTGGCGCTCCTTGGTCCGCCACTCCGCCAACCTCTGCTGGTGTTCCTCGAGCACCTTCGCCGGCACTTTCCCGGTGAAATTGGGGTTCGCGAGTTTCTCGGTGACCTTCGTGATCTCGCACTGGACCTTCTCCATCTCCCGTTCGAGGCGGGCGCGTTCGGCGGCGGAATCGACCAACCCGGCCAGGGGCAGGAAGAGGTCCCCCAGGGCGTTCGAGGCGACCGGCGTCCCCTGTTCGGGCTTCCATGTCGCGTCCACGGTCTCCAGGACTTCGGCGTTGAGCAGGACCCGAAGGACGGGCAGTTCGCGGGGATCGAGTTCCGCGGAAGGGCGCAGGATGAAGCGCGCCTTCTTGTTGCTGGCGATGTTGAATCGGACTCGGAGATTGCGGCCGAGGGAGACGAGGTCGTACTTCGTCGCGACCAGGCGGTCGACGGTCTCGTCGAGACCCCACGCCTCGAGTTCCTCGCCGAGCGGTTTGGGCCAGCGCGCGGTCATGAGGGTGAGGCCGCCCTGGTCCGTGGGCATGTCGTCGGCGTACCCGAGGCCGTGCCAGAGTTCCTCCGTGATGAACGGCAGGAACGGATGGAAGAGGCGCAGCATGTGGCCCAGGACGAAATCGATGACCGCCAGGGCGGCCGCCTTGCGCGCGGGATCGTCGCCGAGGAAAGCCGCCTTGCAGGCCTCGATGTACCAGTCGCAGTACTCGCTCCAGAACAACCGGTAGAGCGTGGCGGCGATCTCATTGAACCGGTACCCGGCGAAGGCGTCGTCGATCTCCCGAATCGCCTGATCCAGGCGCAGTAGAATCCAGCGGTCGTCCGAAGACAGGTGGTCCGGCTGGATCTCGGCCTGGACCTCGCCGCCCTGCATCTGTCGAAAACGGCACGCGTTCCAGAGCTTGTTGCAGAAGTTCCGACCCAGTTCGACGTCCTTTTCATCGAAGAGCACGTCCTGTCCGAGCGGCGCGCTCCTCAAGGTGCCGAAGCGGAGGGCGTCGGCGCCATACTTCGCGATCAACTCCAGCGGGTCGGGGGAGTTGCCCAGGGTCTTGGACATCTTTCGTCCCTGTTTGTCCCGGATGATGCCCGTGAAGTAGACGTTCCGGAACGGGATGTCCCCGAGATATTCCTGGCCGGCCATGATCATCCGGGCCACCCAGAAAAAGATGATGTCGGGTCCGGTGACGAGGTCCGAAGTCGGATAGAACGCGCGGAGCGTCTCCGTGCGCTCGGGCCATCCGAACGTGGCGAACGGCCAGAGCCACGAACTGAACCAGGTGTCGAGCACGTCCGGATCCTGGGTCCACGCCTCGGGATCCGCCGGAGGGGTCACGTCGATGTGGATGTCCCGCGCCGGGTCGCCCGTCGGCGCGATCCGGTACCACACGGGAATGCGGTGCCCCCACCAGAGCTGCCGGCTGATGCACCAATCCTGGAGGTGGGTCATCCAGTGGTCGTAGACCTTGGCCCAGCGTTCCGGGTGGAAACGGAGCCGGCCGTCCGCGACGCAACGCTGCGCCTCGGTGACGGACGGGTAGCGCAGAAACCACTGCTCACTCAGACGGGGTTCGATGGGAACCCCGGCCCGCTGGCTGAAGCCGACCTTGTTCTCGTACGGTTCCTCCTTCACGAGCGCGCCGAGCGCCTGCAGGAGCTCGGAGGCCTTCCGGCGCGCCGCGAACCGATCGAGACCCGCGAGGTCCACACCCCCCAGTTCGTTGACCGTCGCGTCGGCGTTCAGGATGTCCCGCAGGGGAAGGGCGTGGCGCTGGCCGATCTCGAAGTCGGCTTTGTCATGGGCCGGGGTCACCTTCAGCACACCCGTCCCGAACTCGAACTCGACGTGGTCGTCGGCGACGATCGGGATCAGTTTCTGGTCGCGCGGCAGTTCGGCCGGCAGCGGCCGGATCGCGTGGAGCCCGATGTACGCCTGGTACCTCGGGTCCTTGGGATGGACGGCGATGGCCGTGTCGCCCGGGATGGTCTCCGGTCGGGTGGTCGCGATCGTAAGGAACGTTCCGGGCCGTTCGGCGATCTCGACGCGGAAGTGGTAGAGGAATCCCTTCTGGGACTCCATCTCGACCTCCTCGTCCGAGAGCGCGGTCTGGGAAACCGGGCACCAGTTGACCATCCGTTTTCCGCGGTACACGAGGCCCTTGCGGTGCAGGTCGACGAAGACCTGCTGGACGCACTTCGAGTACTCGGCGTCCATGGTGAACCGCTCGCGGGTCCAGTCGCAGGAAGCGCCCAGCTTGCGCAGTTGCCGGATGATGATGCCGCCGTGCTTCTCCTTCCAGGCCCAGACGCGTTCGAGGAACGCCTCACGTCCGAGGTCGTGGCGGGTCTTTTTCTCCTCCTTCTTGAGGGCCCTTTCGACCTGCACCTGCGTCGCGATCCCGGCGTGGTCCGTTCCCGGCAGCCAGAGAACCTCCTTGCCGTCCATGCGCGCCTTGCGGGCGAGCAGATCCTGGATCGTGTTGTTCAGAACGTGCCCCATGTGGAGCATTCCGGTCACGTTGGGTGGCGGGATGACGATCGAGTAAGCGGGTCGCCCCGGACCGACCCTCGACGGGTCGGCCGTGAAGCAGCCGTTCCGAACCCAGAAATCGTACCACTTGTCCTCCACGGACTGGGGCTCATAGGCCTTGGAAATCTCGCTCATGACGTGTCGCGTCCGGTGAGCCTACGCGAACGCCGGGATCCGCGGCAACAGGGCATCAGGGTTGGTGTTCTCTTTCGCGTGTTGCCTCGGGGGTCGGCGGTCGGGGATGCTCGCCGGTCTTATGGCGCGGCGACAGTATCCGTTTCACTTGATCGAACCCCGGTGGCAGGCCCGTTGGGAGGCTGAGGAGACCTTCCGCGCCTGGAATCCGGGGGAGACCCTGCCGGCCGGGAATCCGTTCGCCCGCCGGCACGGCCTGGAAGGGAAGGAAGCGTCCGCTTCGGCGCTGCCGCCCAAGTTCTACATTCTCGACATGTTCCCGTACCCGTCGGGCGCGGGACTGCACGTCGGGCACCCGGAGGGGTACACCGCGACCGACATTCTTGCGCGGTACCGCCGGGCGCGGGGTTCCAATGTCCTCCATCCGATGGGCTGGGACGCGTTCGGCCTTCCCGCCGAGCAGTACGCGATCCGGACCGGCCAACATCCCAGGAAGACCACCGAGGCCAACATCGCGACGTTCAAGCGCCAGATCCGAAGCCTCGGCTTCAGCTACGATTGGCGGCGCGAGGTCGACACCACCGACCCCGGCTACTTCCGGTGGACGCAGTGGATCTTCCTCCAGTTGTACGGCAGTTGGTACAACCCGGCGACCGACCGGGCGGAATCCCTGGAAACCCTGGTGTATCCCGAGGGATGCGACGGCGAGGCGGAGCGGCGCTCCCACCGCGACGGCAAGCGCCTCGCCTACGTCAGCGAAGCCCCGGTCTGGTGGTGCGAAGTGCTCGGGACGGTGCTCGCCAACGAGGAGGTCGTCGACGGGAAGTCGGAGGTCGGAGGTCATCCGGTGGTGCGGCGGCCGATGCGCCAGTGGATGCTTCGGATCACGGACTATGCGGAGCGGCTCCTGAGGGATCTCGACACGCTGCAATGGAGCGATTCCCTCAAGGAAATGCAGCGGCACTGGATCGGCCGGAGCGAGGGGGCGGAGATTCGGTTCAAGGTGGGTGGTCACGAGGGCGCGGGTTTGACGGTGTTCACCACCCGGCCCGACACCCTGTTCGGAGCGACGTACATGGTGCTCGCGCCGGAGCACCCGCTGGTGGATGTCGTGACCACTCCGGACCGCCGCGCCGACGTGGAACGCTACCGGTCGGAGGTGGCCAAGAAGTCGGATCTGGAACGGACCGAACTTGCGAAGGACAAGACCGGGGTTTTCACGGGCGCCACGGCGGTGAATCCCGCGACGGGCGGGGCGATTCCCATCTGGATCGCCGACTACGTCCTGATCAGCTACGGGACCGGCGCGATCATGGCGGTTCCCGGCCACGACACCCGGGACTTCGAATTCGCGATCAAGTTCGGACTGCCGGTCCTTCAGGTGGTGGCGCCTCCGGGAGGCAAGGACTGGCGAGGGTTTGTCGGCGAAGGCATCGCGGTGAACTCCTCGAATGCGGAGATCACCCTGGATGGGTTGGCGACGGCGGACGCGATCCGGCGGATGACGGACTGGCTGGAGGCCGGGGGACTGGGGCGGCGGCGGGTGAACTACAAGTTGCGCGACTGGCTTTTCAGCCGGCAGCGCTATTGGGGGGAGCCGTTTCCGATCGTTTGGAGGGATGGGCGGCACGATCCCCTGGAGGAGTCGGATCTCCCGCTGATTCCGCCGGCCTTGGACGACTACAAACCGACGCCGGACGGGCAGCCGCCGCTCGCCCGTGCGTCCGATTGGGTTCGTGCGATTCCGGGCGCGGAACGCGAATTGAACACGATGCCGCAGTGGGCCGGCAGCTGCTGGTATTACCTGAGGTACCTGGACGCGCGCAACGGCTCGCGCTTCGTCGGCAAGGAAGCCGAGGCGTACTGGATGGGGACCGCGTCGACGACGGCGGGAGCGACACCGGGCGTCGACCTGTATGTGGGCGGCACGGAACACGCGGTGCTGCACCTCCTCTACGCGCGGTTCTGGCACAAGGTTCTGTTCGACCTGGGGCAAGTCTCGACTCCGGAACCCTTTTTCCGCCTGGTCAACCAGGGGCTCATTCTGGGCGAGGACGGGCAGAAGATGTCCAAGAGCCGCGGCAACGTCGTGAACCCGGATGATATTCTCGCGGAGTACGGAGCCGACGCGTTCCGCTTGTACGAGATGTTCATGGGTCCGTTGCAGGAGACCAAGCCGTGGAACACCCAGGGTGTGGAGGGTGTGTATCGATTCCTGGGCCGGGTCTGGCGGTTGCTGATCGACGAGACTTCGGAGGTCGAATTCGAACAGGCGTGCGCGGTGGCGGACGAAGCGGGTCAGGTCGCGTTGCTCGACAAGGTCCGGATCGGCGCCTCTGTCCGGCCGGAACCGGCGACGCCGGCCCAGAAGAAGGCGTTGCACGCGTGCATCAAGAAGGTGACGGAGGACCTGGACGGCTTGCGGTTCAACACGGCGATCTCCGCGATGATGGTTTTCGTGAACGAAGCCCTCGGGTGGGAGATCCGCCCGACGGAGGTCGTGAAGCCGTTCCTTCAGTTGCTGGCCCCGCTGGCGCCTCACCTGGCGGAGGAACTCTGGAAAAAGGTCCACGAAAACGAAGGTGTGGAGGTGCCGAGTCTGACCTACGCGCCGTGGCCCGGATTCGATCCGGCCGTTCTCGAGGAGGACACGATCGAGATCCCGGTTCAGGTGAATGGGAAGCTCAAGGATGTGATCCGCGTTCCGGCCGGCGCCGACGCGGTGGCGTTGGAAATGGAAGCGCGTCGGGCGGGGAAGGTGGCTCCGCTGCTCGAGGGCAGGACCGTGCGCAAGGTGATCGTGGTGCCGAGGAAAATGGTGAACCTGGTCGTGGGATGACCCAAAACCCCGCGTAAGAAACCACGAAGCGCACGAAGAGCACGAAGGGAGAGGCGGAAGCGAGTCCCTGATCGGGATTGACCTGTAGCGGATTGCCGAGGCCGAAACGAATCATGCTTCCTTCGTGTCCTTCGTGCCTTCGTGGTGGGATCGCTTTCTCCCAGGCGCCCCTATCCGGAGATCAGGGGATGATTCGCGGGATTGCGCGTGGCGGGTTGTTTGTCGTAATTTCCCGCCGTGTTGCAGTTGACGCGGCAGCAGCGGCAGGTGGTCGCGGTGTTTCTGATGCTGCTGGTCGTCGGCTGGATGGTGAAAGCCTGGCGGACATCAAACCCGCATCAAGCGGCGGCCCTGGGCGAACCGACATCGCATGGAGAAGCTGAATTTCGAGGAAATCGTTGAGCGCATCGTGGCGCTGGACTCGCGGTACCATCGGGAAGCGTATGACTTTCTGCGTGAAGCCCTCGACTTCACCCAGAAGATGACCGCCCGCGAGAAGGACGAACGGGAACGGCACGTGACCGGCCAACAGCTGCTCGAAGGGGTGCGGGGTTATGCGCTGAGGGAGTACGGGCCGATGGCGCAGATGGTGCTCGGAGAGTGGGGGATCCATCGCGGCGAAGACATCGGGGAACTCGTCTTCAACCTGATCGAGAACCGAGTGCTCAAAAAGACCGCCTCCGACAGCCGCGAGGATTTCAAGGGCGGTTACGATTTTGGAACGGCTTTCAGCGAACCTTTCCTCCCGGCATCCGTCCTTGCCGCCGGAGCGATCGTGAAATCCGCCGCCGGAGGTTAGGTCCAAGGGCGATGGGACTTTCCGGCTCAGGGCACTTCATCCGCCTGTTCCAGCACCCCCAGGATGAGGCTGAAGGAGTCCCTCAACTCGGCATAATTCCGAACATCCACGGCGAACCGTCCGTTCGAGTTGGGTCGGGTGGCGACGTGACCGTCCGCGTACAGGATGTTGACCCACTGCTGGCGGTGGTGGGTTCGGGTTCTCACGTTGAACGCGGCCAATTCGGGAGGGCAGAGAAAGATCTGGTCGACGACGAGGGCGCGGATGGGGGTTCCGGCGCGGTTGTCGCCGAGGTGGTCGAGGCGCGGGCGGGGAAGGGCGGAGGGCGATCCGCCGGCGAAGAGCCGGGTTTCGCCCGCGTGCCGATAGAAGTAGCTCCCCTGAGCCTGGGAAACCCCGACCTTGGCGAGTTCACCGTCCGCGTCGAGCGGTTGATCCGTTCCGGGGCAGAAAACCACTTTCGGAGTCGCACCCAGGTGGTGCCGGATCAGAAGTCCCAGTCCCGCGGGCGCGCCCGAGCGCAGGGACAGCAGGCTCGTGGGAGCCCCGGTGGACGGATACAGGTCGGCCGGGCTTGTGAAGGGCGGCGCTTCGGGACCCACGGGAATCTGGCCGTCGTGGTCGCCCGCGTAGGAATGAAGGGCGAGGCCGAGTTGCCTGAGATTCGAGACGCAGACGGCGCTTCGGCCCCTGGCTTTGGCCGCGGAGAGGGCGGGGAGCAGCAGGGAGGCCAGGATCGCGACGATCGCGATCACCACCAGGAGTTCCACGAGCGTGAAGGCCCTTTCGCGCCCCTTCATGGCGTCAGGGCAGCTCGCGCGCCCGGTAGTAGCGGGGTCCTGATCCGGACGCGGGATCCTGCCAGGTCAGAGTTCCCGTCGTGTTGGTCACCGTTCCGACGCCCGACCAACCGCTCTCCGGCAATCCGAGGGCGGCGGCCGTCTGGATTTCGAAGGCGGTGCCCGGTTCGCTTGTCAGCTCGACGGAGAACTGGCCCGCCTTCCATGCCGGATTGCGAAGGACGGCTCCGGACTTCTCCGTGAGACGCACGTTCTCGATGTCCCAGTAGCCGCCCGCGAGATCCGGTTGGACGGTGGAGGTGATCGCGACGCCGATGTTCCGACCCGCCCAGGGCGATCGCGCGTCGACCGTCGCGGACGCGACCGTGAATTCCACGAATTGATTCTGCGTCGGGAAAAGCGCCGCGGAATTCGTGATGGTGGTCGTGGCCACCGGAACTCGTTGGCCGGCGGAATCGAGGTGGTACAAGGACAGGGCGAGCGTCACTCCGGGCTTCATGCCACCACCCCCACCCACCACCCCGGCGCTCAACTGGTAGGATCGGCCGGGCACGTAGCGCGCGTCGAAGTCGTGGCTTGGAGTCGAATCGGCGTCCTGAAAAACCTCCACCTGAGGCACCGCGAAAAGGAACGCGGCCTGTCGGCCGTCGACATTGGTGATGTGGTCCGGCGCTCCAGGGGCCGTGTTCAGGAAGACACCGGAAAGCTGCTCCCACGGGAAGCCGCCCGCCTCATCGTACCAGTCCGGTTTGGCGGACTTACTCCACGACTCGATCCGCGGATCGGCGAACTCGGTCGAGGGAAGCTCGAACGACCCGTTCGGGAGGACAATTTCCCGGCTGAGCCGCACCTCCTCGATATCCCAGTAGCCGCCGGCGAGGTCCGGGGAAACGGTCGACTCGATCCGGATGCCGATCGGCTTTTCCGCCCAGGGGTCGGACCTCCGGATCCGCGGGACATCGACGTGGAAATCGACGAAGCGGCTTGGATCGGCGAAGAGTGTCGGGTCGTTGATCACCTCGGTCGAGGCGATCGGCACGGCCGCTCCCGAGGCGTCCCGATAGTATAGACCCAGGGTCAGCGAGACGCCCGGCTTCATCCCGCCGCCGCCTCCCAGGACCGCCACGCTGAGGCGATAGGTGTGGCTGGGTTCGAAGGTCGGTACGAGGGCCGATGCCGATCCCGATCCCGATTCGTTGTCCAGGAAGAGCGCCACCTGGGGAACAGCGAACAAAAACGCCGCCTGGGCTCCCACCACGTTGACGAGGTGGTCGGGTTGATCCGGAGTTGTGTTGAGAAAAACGCCGGACAGCTGTTCCCACGGGAATCCCCCGGCCTCGTCATACCAGTCGGGCTTCGTCGACTTCCGCCACGATTCGATCCTCGGGTCCGCGAATTCGGTCGCCGGACGCTCAAAGGACCCGTTCGGAACCCGAATCGAGTCCGAGAACCCCGTTGCTGGAAAGACCATCGGCATCGCCGCGAAAATCGTGAAAAGCACGGATCCGAAGCCGGCTCGGCTTCGGCCGACAGCCGGCGGGATGGGTGGAGGTGTCGACGAAGGCGACTTGGGCGGGGGAAGGGTCATTTCTTTCCGAGGGGCGCGGTGTTTCATTTGCGACGTTTGGCAAATGTAGGGATCCGGGGAGGCAAACCCACCAAAAAAGTCAGAGCGTATCCAACTCGGGAATCAGGCAGGTCAGGTCGACGTCGGTCCGCGCGCGGGCGAGGACGATGTCGCGGCCATCCAGCGCCATGGCCTTGCGGAGCCACTGGCGGGCCTCCTGGAGGCGGTTCAACTGGCAGGCGTAGCAGGCGAGGTTGTAGGGAATGAGGCCATTCGAGGGAAACAGGTCGATCGCCGGACGGAGCGCGGTTCTGGCTTCGGCGGTGCGCCCAAGGACGTGGAGGGCGAACGATCGGTTGATCCAGCCGGTCGCGCGTTCCGGATCGCTTTCGAGAATCCGGTCCGCGATCTGAAGCGCGTCGTTCCATCGGCCCTCGCGTTCGCAGAGATCCCATTCGACCCCGAGGACCTCGGCGTGATCCCGGGCGGGCCGGCTGATGCGGGCCAACTCGGCGTGGGCCTCGTGGGGAAGCCCCAGTTCGATCCAACCCATGGCGGCGGACAGGAAGTGGACGTCGGGGGGCTCGAGATGGCGCATGGACCGTCACGGGAATAGCCCGACTTGGGTCCTTTCGCAATGGGGTCGTGCTTCCGGTCATTTGCCTTGCGGGAGCCTTGGGGCGGCTCCGAGACTCCGTTCCTTCGCCTTCGCCTTCGCCGACGGCATGGCGACGCTGGGTCATGGGCACGCTGCACCGACACATCCTCAAGGAATCGCTCGCCACGCTCGTGGTCGCGGTCGGCGTCTGCACGGGGTTGTTGCTGCTTGGGAATCTGCTGAAGGAGGTCCTCAGTCTGCTGATGACCGGGCAGGCGACCCTGGGATTGGTCGCGCGAGGCATCGGGCTGCTGTTGCCGTTCATCTTTTCGTTCGCTCTCCCGATGGGGGCCCTGACCGCCGCCCTCCTGGTTTTCGGGAGGATGAGCGCGGACCAGGAACTGACCGCGGCGCGGGCGAACGGCATCAGCCTGATGGCGCTGGCCCTCCCGGTGCTGGTTCTCAGCCTCGTGCTCTGCGGCGTGTGCGCCTGGATCAACCTCGATCTCGCGCCGCGTTGCCGGTTCGCCTACAAGGGACTCTTCAAGGAACTCGCGAAGAGCAAGGCCCGGGCGATCATTCCGGCCGGACGGTTCGTGACGGAGTATCAGAATTTTGTGATCTACGCCGAACGCATGGACGGCAATGAGATCGAGGACGTGTTGTTTTTCCAGATGCGGGACGGACGGAAGATCCTGGATGCGAGGGCACCCCGCGCGGTCTTGGATTTCGATCCCACGACGCGAGACCTTCGTCTTTCCTTTTTCGACGGCCGCTACCTCCAGTGGGTTCCGGGTGGAGCGTTGCAGGCCATTCCTGAATCCGAAACGCCGCCTGCTCCCGCCCCCGCCGCGTCCCCGGATCCTGAGGGCGGGGCGAGTCCGACCGCGCCTCAAGAATCCGGGACGAACTCGGTCTCGCCCGAAGTCGTCGCGCCGACGGAGGTCCTTCCGGCCGTGGACGACCCGCCCGGAGAGATTCCACCGGTCGGTGGGATCCCCGCGCCCCCCGAGGTGGCGGTGTCGGAGTTGGACTCGAAATCTTCCGATACGAACGAAACGAACGAAACGCCCGCGGCTTCCTCGCTCGAGGGGACACTCGGTCGGAAACCGGATCCGGTTTCGGTTCCGGCCGCCGAACCGGCGCGGGGCGCCGAGGCTTCGGCGACGGGTTCGGGTCGGGAAGGGGGACCGATCGCCAACGCCCGTCCGGGAGGGAGCGACAACCGGGTCGGCGCCGGAGGGGAGGAGGGATTTTGGCAGCCGATCCCGAGGGGTGAGTTGCGTGTTTCGGTGACCGTGCCGGCGGCGGTGTTTTCGGAGGGCCTGCCGAAATTGAGCGACATGACGTTCGGTCAGTTGCTCCAGGAGCGGCGCGAATTGCGGCGATTGGGGATCGAGGATCTGACGCCGCTCGAGGTGCATCTGCACCGGCAGGTGGCTTTCAGCTTCGCGTGTTTCGGCTTCGCGCTCGTTGGGATTCCCCTGGGAGTGCGAGCGCACCGGCGGGAGACGAGTGTCGGGATCGCGTTCGCCATCGCGCTCGTGCTGGTGTACTACGCCTTCCTGATCGTTGCGCAGGCGTTCGAGACCCGCGGGGAGTCCGCCCCCTGGCTCATTGTCTGGATGCCGAACATCCTCTTCCAGGTCACGGGAGCCTGGTTGCTGTGGCGGGCCAACCGCGCTTAGGGTGGCTTCCCTCATCCCGTCGGAGCGTCGGCGGTCCCGGAAGGGCCCAAATCGCGGTTTAACGGACTGACCCTAGCCATGTTCAAATCCATTCAACGACTCCTCGCGTTGCACGTTGTGTGTCTTGCCCTGGGAATCCCGTGGGACTCCCGGGCGGCCGATCGCCCGAATATCCTCTGGCTGAGCTGCGAAGACGCGGGTCCTCACCTGGGTGCCTACGGGGATCCCGACGCCACGACCCCGAACATCGACGCCCTGGCGAAGGAGGGACTGCGGTATCGGCGGGCGTGGTCCACGGCCCCCGTGTGCGCGCCGGCGCGGACCGCGATCATCTCGGGCATGTACCCGAGCGCGACGGGTTCGGAGCACATGCGGAGTTTCGTTCCGATGCCGTCCGGAACCCGGATGTTCCCGGTGTTGCTTCGGGAACTGGGTTACTACTGCTCGAACAACAGCAAGGAGGACTACAACTTCCAGGTCGCGGGCAAGGTCTGGGACGAGTCCTCGGTCCGCGCGCATTGGAGGAACCGCGCGACCGGGCAGCCGTTCTTTTCGGTCTTCAACTTCACGGAGTCCCACGAGAGCCAGGTTCGGAAGCGCCCCCACCAGGCGGTGCATGATCCGGCGCGGGTGCGGATTCCACCGTACATGCCCGACACAGCCGAGGCCCGGGAAGGTTGGGCTCAGTATCACGATCAGGTGAGCGTCGTGGACGAGCGGGTGGGAAGGATGCTGCGCGAACTTGACGACGCGGGTCTCGCCGACGACACCATCGTCTTCTTCTTCGGCGACCACGGTCCGGGGTTGCCGCGCAACAAGCGGATGGCCTGCGACTCGGGGCTGCGAGTGCCGATGATCGCCCGGTTCCCGCCGCGCTGGCGGCACCTGGCGCCGGCCGAGTACGTGGAAGGCGGCGAATCGTCGCGACTGGTCTCGTTCGTCGACCTTGCGCCGACCGTGCTGAGCATCGCCGGGATCCGACCGCCCGAATGGATGCAGGGAAGGGCCTTTGCGGGGGCGCACCCCGCGAAGGCACCCGAGTACCTCTTCGGCCTGCGGGGCCGCATGGATGAGCGCATCGATCTGGTGCGATCCGTGACCGACGGTCGCTTCGTGTATGTGCGGAACTACTTTCCCCATCGGCCCCACGGACAGCATGTCTCGTACCTTTTCGAGACGCCGATGACCGTCGCCTGGAAGCGGTTGTTCGACGATGGAAAGCTGCCGCCGGTCCAGCGCCGCTACTGGGAGGCCCGGTCGCCCGAGGAACTCTACGATCTCGAATCCGATCCGTTCGAGACCGTGAACCTCGCCGGATCGCCCGAGCATCGGAACACCCTCCGACGTCTCCGGTCGGCGCATCGGAAGCACACGTTGGAAGTTGGCGACGTCGACCTTCTGCCCGAAGCGGAGATGCAGGCGCGGGCGGCCGGGAAGGCTCCGGGCGACTTGCGGAACGACCGTCGCGGATTCGATGGGAAGCGGATTCTCGACGCGGCCGAATTGGCGGCGCGGCGCGATCCCGCGGATCTTCCGCGTCTGCGGCGACTCGCGAGGGACCGTGACAGCGGGGTGCGATACTGGGCGGCGATGGGATTTCTCGTGCGCGGCGAACCGGTTGTGGCGGCGGGAGCCGGGGAACTCCGAAAATTGCTGGAGGACGCGTCGCCGTCGGTCCGGATTCCCGCCGCCGAGGCCCTGGCGACCTGGGGGAAGCCGGAGGATCTGCGGGCCGGAACCGAGGAACTGCTGCGACTCGCGGATGCGCGTCGCAGCGGTTATCTGGTCGCTGTCGCGGCGATGAATGCGCTGGACAACCTGCCCGAAGCCTCGCGTCCCCCGAAGATCGCGTTCGAGGATCTGCCGACCGCGTCCGCCGGGGTGAGTCCGCGGATGAACGACTATCTGATCCGGCTGAAGAAGCACCTCACCCGGCCTTGACGAGGGGTCAGGGCGTCCCGGGATTCGGGCTTCTGCGGAACGAGCGTCGGGCGAGTCCGATCGCGGCCAGCATCAGGAATGCCCCGAAGTAGAATGGAATTCCGGGAAGGTGGGCGGGTGCGCCGGGTCCGATGAACCAGCCGAACAATCCGGTGGCGACGGGTGGCGCCACGACGCCGGCGACGCTTCCCACGCTGGCGAGGGCGCCCTGGACGGCTCCCTGCTGGTTGTCGGGTGTGCCGCGGGACACGAGTCCCTGGGCGGCGGGGCCCGCGATCCCTCCGAACGACGCGAAGACGAGGATCACGTAGATCATCCAACCTTCGGTCGCCAGGCCGTACCCGATCATTCCCAGGGCGCTGATGAGCAGGCCGAGCGTGAGCGCGCGTCGTTCGCCGAGGCGTGGAATGATCCGACGGGTGAGGCCGCCCTGGACGATGGCGGCCATCAGGCCGACGACGGCCAGCGATGCGCCCACCTGGCGAGGGGACCAGTCGTACCGGTAGCCGGTGTAGAGGACCCAGGTGCTGTGCAGTCCGTACTGCGCGACATTCAGCAGGAAGAAGGTCCCCGCGAGCCCGAGCACCAGGGGAAACCGTCGGAGCGCGAGCAGGGAACCCACGGGATTGGCGCGGGACCAGGAGAAGGTCCCGCGGTTGGCGGGGGCCAGCGATTCGGGAAGAACGAAGACACCGTAGATCCAGTTCACGAGGGTGAGACCGGCGGCCACCATGAACGGCACCCTCAGTCCGACGTCGCCCAGGACGCCGCCGAGGGCGGGGCCCGCGATGAAGCCGAGGCCGAAAGCGGCGCCGATCATGCCGAAGTTCGCGGCGCGCTTCTCGGGAGGGCTCACGTCCGCGATGTAGGCGCTGGCGGCGGTGATGTTCGCGCCGGTGATTCCGGAGATGATGCGGCCGACGAAGAACCACGCGAGGTTGGGCGCGAACGCGAGGAGGATGTAGTCGAGACCCGAACCCAGAAGGGACGCCAGGATGACCGGCCTCCGACCGAAACGGTCGGAGAGGCTTCCGAGCATCGGGGCGAAGAGGAACTGCATCAGGGAATAGAGCGCGGCGAGCCAACCGACCCGCAGGGATGCGGAGGCGACGTCGCCGCCGTGGAGTTCCTCCACGAGGCGCGGAAGGATCGGTATGATCAGGCCGATTCCGAGGATATCGAGAAACAGCGTGACCAGGATGAAGATCAGGGCCGGTTTGCGGTCACCCTTCACGATGGTTTCCTTGGCCTTCGCGACGGGATGATGGGCGTGGGGGAGGGGATCATGGGATGGGTGGAGCCCGGGTCCGGGTCAGGACCACGCGCACAGGGACTCCACGTGGGCGGCGGAACCATCGCGGAGCCAGCCGTCGAGTTGAGCCTGATCCTTCAGTTGCTGCCCGCGCACCCGCGGAACGACCACGAACCTGGCGGATACCTCGGGCAGCGCCGTGAGGTCGCTCCAGAGCTTTTCGAACTGGGCGACGGGGAAGACGTCCTCCTGGCCGTGGCCCCAGCGTTTCTTGACGTCCTTCAGAGTCACGTAGGTGGGCAGCCTCGACGCGAGGTTTCGCACCGAGGTCGCGACCTTCTCGCGCGCCGCGACGGCGTTCGGATTCCCGGCGTCGAGAATGTCCCGGCGGTCGAGGCCGACGACCGCCAGAAACCGGTCGATGTCGATCCAGGTCGTCATCGAGTTGTAGTAGCTCAGCCTGAATTCGTCCTCCTCCCGAGGCATGGCGAGGCCTTCGACCAGCCGGGCGCGCCCGTTGACCCGGGCCAGGCCGCCGCCGCGGTCCTCGATCCGGCGCTCAATGACCTCGAAAGTCAGGCAGGCCTCTCCCTCGAGATGGCTGGCGAAAAAGACCGGGTCCGCGTTCGCACCAACGGTGTCGATGTTGTGCAGCATCAGGTGCCGCAGGTTGGGACGTTCCCTGAGAAGCACGGCGAGCGTGCCGTTGCGCAGGAGGTTGGGCACCTCGAAAAAGTGACCGACCGGATGAAGGCATTGCAGGGGGATGTTGTCCGTGTAGTCGGAAGCCTCACCGGCGGAACGGGCCCACTGGATGAGGGCGTGCCGAAGGCTTTCGCGGACCTTCTGCTGCTGTTCGTCCAGGAGCTGCTGCGGCATGTCCTCCCATTGAAAGCGCAGGTCGCGTTCCGTGGGAACCATCCGCAACCCAATCGCCTGGCCCTTCGAGAGGTGCAACGGTCCGGGATAGTCGAATCGTCCGGCCCGCTCAATGAACCGTTCCACCGGCTCGTGGGTGAGGAAGCTTGTCGTGAACAGGTGCGGCAGGGGAACGCCCGCCTCCTGGCCAATGCGCCGCGACTTGGCGAGGTGGACCTCGACGAAGGACCGGTGCCTCCCGGCGAGTTTGCAAAAGGGATGGAGCGCCTTGCAGACGCCGGCTCCCTGCGTCCACCGCGATCCGGCTCCCGCCGCGAGGCTCACGACCGCGAGTTCTCCTCGCCGAAGCGCATCCTCCCCCGCTTTTCGGAGAAGGCCTTCGCGTGGAGTTCCCACCCAGGCCGCCGAATCGACGACATCCGAGGCCTGCACGTCCTCGATGGTCGTGTCCGGGCGAAGCCGATTCTGGGCCAGCCCGATTCGAGCGTCCTTCAGGTCGGCGCGGACCTGCTCATGGAGGGCGCGGTCGAATCCGTTCGCCTCCAGCCACTGGGCCAGGGACGAGTGACCCGCGGTCTCGTGCCGCATGCGCGGCAGGAGGGCGTCGAAGAGCGTCTGGACCATGCCCCGGAGTTCGGGACGCGTCCGACAGGCCGCGGCGAAACGGTCGGTCTCGGCGCGATGGAAAGCGGGCAGCCGGCTGGGATCCTGACGAAGGAGCCGGGGCATCGTGAGCGTGTAGTATCCGGCCGGCATGAGGGCCTCGTGGCCTGAAAGAAGTTCGGCCCACGTGCCGCGTTCGTTGATGGTGTAGTCGAAGACGACGGGATCCATCGCGAAGGGAAGCGCATGCTGCAGCTCGTCCTTGAGACCCTCGAGAATCCGTTTCAGTTCCGATTGCGCCTCGGCTTTCCGCTCGGGCGCGAACATGAAACCCATGCCGCCGCCGCTCATGCCGCCCAGCATCCAGAAGCCCCAGAAATCCGAACCGAACCGTTCCCGGCTCCTCGCGATCAACTGTTCGGTGAACGCGGTCGACGCCCAGGGGATGATCGTCTGGATCGGCTCGAAAAAGTTTCGCGTCGTGGCCTCGCCGACCGCCCGGATGTCACCCCGAGCGAGGGCGTCGGAGATTTGGTCGAGTATTCCCAGCATGGACCGCCGGGCCTCCCACTCGGCGGCGGACCGAAGGAGGTATTTCTCGGTCACCATCTCCAGGATGGGTCCGACGTTCTGAGCCATGCCGCCGTGAACGAGGACCAGCGATTCCTGGAGGGCCTTGCGCGCCCGATCAGGAACCCGGTCGCGTCCGAGGACCTCGTGGGCGGGCAGAAGTCGTCCCCGCGAGATGCCCGCCTCCGGATCGCCGTCCCCCGCGGGGACCCCGGTGATGAGCTTGATCCCCGGCCAGATGCCTCCCGAGTCTTGCCAGCCGCCGCCCGATCCCCCCAGCCACTCACCGAGGAGCGCCCGCGCGAGGACGATCCGGCGCTCGGACTCCTCCAGTCCGCCTTCCAGGGATCGCGCCTGCCCGGTGGCCCGCATGCAGACGCTGATCAGGCACCCCAGCAGATTGGTCGAGACCGCCAGGCGCGATCCCTTGGGGATGTCGTTCACGCACGAGACGATCTCGATTCCCAGCCCCGGGCCGACCAGGCGTTCGAGCAGGCCCGCCAGGCTTTGCCCGCTGCCTTCGATGCCCGGTGGAACGAGTCCGCTGGCGATCACCGCGGCTTTCAGCAACCCAAGGTAGTCCTTCGCAAAGTCGAAGACGTCGGAGAGCGAGGTCAGATCCGCCGACGCTCCAAGGTCCACCGAAGTGAGCCGCAGCACCGGTTCATCCAGGATCCGGAAGAAGGCGGTGACCGGAGGTCGCGTCGCGGAGTCCCGGCCGTGAATCCCCAGGTCGACCGACACATTCAGGACCTTGGCGCCCTCGGGATAATCCATTCCGAGGAAGAAGATGTCGCTCCAACCGCAATGGGTGAGGTCCATCCGGACCGGGGTCTGTTCCCGGAGGATCGGGTACAGGCCGTCGGTGTCCCGGTTTCGAAGTTCCGGCCGAATCCGGAGCGGTTGGTCCGCCGGATGCCCCACGCGGAACATCCATTGGTTGCCCCGAACGGAACGGACGCTTCGGCGAACCTGGTCCGCGAGCGTCTGAAACGCGAGGCGCTGATAGGCGGTTGCCAGGGCCGAAGACAGCGCGTCGGACGGGCCGTTGACCGAGGTCGCCTGCAGGAAGGTGTCGATCGCCTCCCCGAAACGCCGTTGAAGCAGTTGCTCGTATCCGCGGAACGGGATGAGCCCGCGTCCGGGACCGGGTCGGAGACCGTCTGGGGATCGCGCCAGGCGGTTCGGGAGGTGGAACCGGTGGATCGCGTGCAGGAAAAAAAGCGCTCGAACACGCGCGTAGAGGTTATCGGAGCGCCGGCGGAAACGGTCCAGGGCCTCACAAGCGGCGAGCAGGGCACCGGCGTCGGCTCCGGCGCAGAACCGGTCGAGCGACGCGTCACGAACCTGGGGATCCGTCGACGTGATGACCCGGATGAGCGGGTGGTCCATAAGCGGGGAGTACGGTCCGGGAGGATCAGGCGGGGCGTTGGATCTGGCGGCTGGCCAGGAGGTCGACCATCAGTTCGAGGACTTCGCGCTGATCCTTGCCTTGCAGCGCCAGGGCGAGTTGCGCGTTCAGGAGGCCGTAGCGAGCGCCGATATCGTAGCGGCGTCCCAGGGCTTCGAACGCGAGGTAACGCTCCCGCTGGGCCAGACGGGCCAACGCGGGCGACAGAGCGAAGGAAGCGCCTCCTTGGGCGTCCTCGGCCAGCAGGTCCAGGACCACCGGCGTGAGGACGTGCATTCCGAAGAAACAGAGGTAGTGCCCCGCCCGCAGCCCGGGCACCAGGAGAACCTGCTCGGCGGCGGTTGGGGTCGGTTTCTCGATGACTTCCGTCACGTCGTAGAGGCCCGGTTGGCCGTGGAGCAGGCGTCCGCCCACCGCGCCGTAGTAGGGGAGCTTCGACTCGTGTGTCGGTTGCACCGCCGAAACCGGGCATTGATGCGTACGGGCCATGTCCACGAGCTGGCGCGCGCACGAGGTCTCGCCCGAGCTCACATACAGATGGTCCCCCACCAGCAGCAGAAAGGGGGCGTTGCGAGTGAAGTCCCGTGCGGTCAGCACCGCGTGACCAAACCCGCGGGGCTCGGTCTGTTCCAGAAACTGCAGCTTCGTCGCATGGGCGCCAGCCGCCGCGAGAAAGGCGTCGCGATCCCCCGGAGCGATGACCAGCGCGATCTCGTCGATCCCGGCCGACAACGCCTCCTCGATGAGGATGGCCAGGGCCGTTTTCGTCACGCCGTCCCGGTCCACGAGGGTCTGCAAGGGAAGGGCCCTCTGCGATCGTCCCGCGGCGGTGATGACCGCTTTCGTGATCTCCATGGGCGGCAAGCGTCTCCGCGCCGTCGGGTGGGGTCAATCCCCGGGGCTGTGGCTGAGTTTTCCGTGTCGGGGCCAAGGACACTGAACTAGCTTCGCCACGTGAAGGCGCTTCAGTTGGTGGAACATGGATCCCCGGGTCGTTTCGAATTCCAGGATGTTCCGACGCCCAGTCCGGGCAGGGACGAGGTGCGGGTCGCGGTCCGCGCGTGCGGACTGAACCGCCTCGACCTGTGGCTCGAAGAGGCCGGATTGCCGATTCCGGTCAAACTCCCGAGGACGCCCGGCGGCGAGGTGGCCGGAGTGGTTGAAGCCATCGGTGACGGTGTGTCCG
>JBFWOK010000026.1:0-49513 GCA_050250555.1 Limisphaerales bacterium | reverse complement strand
TGCTCGCGGGAGACCTGACCGAGGACACCGTTGTCCGTTACGACCCCGGCGCGGATGTCGCGATTCCGGAGTGGGAAGTCTTCGTCGGCGCGGGGGCGGCGGAAGCGGGGATTGATCTCGAGTCCATCCACGAACTGCTGACTACGGCCCTGGATCTCCCGGACGAAATGGTCCATATCGAGGACCTCGAAGGGGGTCTGTTCCGAGTCACCCTGGGAGACGCGGTCCCCGGGGTCGACGCTGAGAAGATCGAAGCCCTGCTGGAACTGCTTCCCGGGGTGCCGGACGGAAGTGTGCGCGTCACCGACGCGGTCGTCCCCGTAAGTCGCGAAATCACGGGATTGGTGTTCGCTGGCACCGACGTCGTGATCCAGGGAGTTGCCGGGAAGAGGTACACGGTCCAGCTGGAGAACCCCGCCGGGCGCACGTTGGCCCGGATTGAGGACCTTCCGGATACCGGCGTGGTCACGACCGACGGTCAGGGTCTCGCCCGGTTCCGAGTGGTCAGCACCGGCAGTTTCGACGGACTGCTCAACACGTTCGATGCGGGCGAGGTGCGGCTGGTGGTGACGCCGGTCGAGGCAGCACCGGAGGAAACGATCTACACGAAGATCGCGCTTGCAAAATCGCGCTTCCAAGTGGTGATGATGGACCTGTTCAACGCCTTCACGGGCGGGGAAACCAAGACTCGGCTCGGGTACCTCGCGAGCTGGGTGGGAATGCTGTTTCCGACCAGTGATATCGGAACCTTCGTCCGTCAAATTCGGGCGTTCGGCACAGATGAATTCAGTTGGTTCACGACTGCTACAGCGGGCATCGCAGCGATTGTTGGAATCATCCCGGGAGCCGGTACTGTAATCGGCAAGGGTATCGGCAAAGTTGGAGCTTTGATCCGCGCAGTGGGCACCAGTAGGCCTGCCGTCTGGTTGGGCGGGCACGCTCTGAGATTAGTCGAATCGGTAGTCACCAAAGTGGCCGGAGCATTCGGTGCTTTAGGGGATCTGTTTGGACTGACCGATCGCCTAATCAGGATTGGCGCTGCAAAAGCTATCCACCTCTTGGATGCCGGCAAAGAGGCAGTAGTAGAAGCCTGGGCGAAATTCTCGAAAAAGGTCCCGGAGCCTCCCATTAAGAATTCAGGGGACGACGCATTGCGAGCAGCCGCCGAGTATGACAAGGCGGCCCGGGAGTTCGCTGGAATGTTCTTTTTGCAGGATGGATACGCGATCGACCAGATCGCGCTCTACATAGCGAATCGCGGGCCCGATGGCGCGAAGACAATGAAAGCCTTGGAACAGGTTTGGGACGCCGGTGTGGGGCGCGCCTTGACTCGAGGACCACAAGGAGCGCGTGATTTTGCTCTAATGTTTGAATTGATGGAAGAGACAGGCAAAGTTGCCGCAGGCACAGGAGTTGGGCTTCGAATCCAGGACAGCCTCCGAATGTTGGATGAGTTGGTGGAGCTGGGAATGACAGACAAGTTGGTTCAAGCTCTGGCAGCGAAAGGGGGTCGATTTCAGGAAACGCTAGGGAACATTAAATCCATTAAGGATGCGCAGAAACTCGAAGATGCTGCCCGAGGTTTGGTGGGTGAGTTTGACAATCTCTATCGAGAGGCGATCGATGTTGTAGCGAAGGGTGACGAGTTCATTGTCGAGTTTTCTGGGAAGACTGGGAAGGGATCTAAAGAGGGGGCTTGGGAGACAATGCGCAAGAGTAATGTGGAAGTAAAAGTGCAGGAGGTTAAGAATCGAGGCTATAGTCTTGGTGAGTTCGAAGAAGCAGAACGGAAGCTCAAGCGGAGAACGCTTGAGCTGATTGAGTATCGTTCGAGTTTCATCGGCGATAGAAAGCTGACAGTTGAATTGGTGGACTATGGGAATTTGTGGAAGAACTTCGACGAAGGCGCATTCCTTAAGAGTATCGAGGCAGAGCATCCGGATTGGATTGGCAGGATAGTTGTTGTAGTGAGTAGAAGAGGTGGCGGATAAGGTTGGGGTTTGGTCGTATAGCGACTTAGAAGTCAAAATATGGGATCATTTTAGAATGGGGGCACACCCTGACATTCGATGCCGCGGCGCTGGCGTGGAAATGTTGAAGTTACGTCATCGGGACATTGGGATATTTCAGTCTGATATGAAAGTGACCATCGAGATTGCGGATGAACTCTTCGCGCGGGCTCAGGATCTCGCGCGAAAGGAGAAAACGACGCTGCGGGCCTTAACCGAGCAGGGATTGCGCTTGGTGCTGGAGGGGAGTTCTCGGAAGTGGGGACAATTGCCACCGTTGGTGACGGTGGGCGGGAAAGGCTTATCGGAAGCCTTCAGGAGCGCGCCTTGGGACCAGCTCCGGGACGAAGTTTATCGAGGGCACGGGTCATGATCGCGTTGGACACGAATCTGTTGGTTTACGCTCACCGGGAAGACAGCGGGTTCCACGGACGGGCGAAGTCCCTGGTGGAGGGCCTTCGGCTTCAACCCGCCTCTTGGGCCATTCCCTGGCCGTGTGTTCATGAGTTTGTTGGGATTGTGACCCATCCCAGGATCTATCAGCCGCCCTCGAAACTGGGAGATGCTTTGGCAGCCGTCGATGCGTGGCTCGCGGGTGGCAATCTCGAGATGCTCTCCGAGGGGTCTGGCTACTGGACGAGGCTGCGGGGCCTCGCCGCATCAGCCCGGCTCACCGGTCCACGCATGTGCGATGCCCGCATCGCCGCGATCTGTCTCCATCATGGGGTGCGTGAATTTTGGTCCGCCGATCGGGACTTCAGCGCGTTTCCGAAATTGAAGGTGCGAAATCCCCTGATCGAAGACGATGAGGGCTGAGGCGATGGCTCGAACGACGGATGCGGCCGGGTCCCAGGGCGCGCTGGTCACGTAGGAAAGTACGGGTGGTGACATGGCGAATAGCACAACAATCAAACTGCGGCGACCGGACGCTGTCCGCACCGGGGAGCGGCCATTCTTGGAAACGGGGACCGCGAGGTTGCGCCTTTGGGCCGTGTTTGTTGCGATGGTGTTCGCTGGATGGCTCGTATCCGGCAGCGGGGATGCCCGCGCCGAGGTGACCGCGACGTATCTCGTCGGGCTGCCGACGATCGCCGATGGGAAGGCCCGGTATCCGCTCTCGGTCCGGTATTCGGCGACGGCGGGGGAACGTGTCGCATTCTTGGGGATTGATGTCACTGGGAGCGACGGGCGGTTGACCTCGAACGGGACGGATTTCACCGGGTTTTCCTTCGACGCGGACGCGACGGCGCTCACGGGGTGGTCGGCGATTCCTGGGACGGGGTTCGGTGTCGGCGCCAGCCGGTCGTCGATCGAGTTCGAGACGCCCTCGGTCTATGTCGCGCCGGGCACGACCTTGATCGGTGCGTTGGTGGTCGATTTGCGTGGCCTAACGCCCGGACCGGATGAACGACTGCTTCGACTGGACGGAGCCGACAGCGTGATTGGAGCGGAAATCCCCGGAACGCCGGGCTCGTTCCAGTTCGTCCAGCCCGGCGTGGAGTACGTCAGTGCCAACGCTGCGCCGGTGGCTAATGTGGAGCAGGTCCGTCTGAGGCGTGGCGAGTCCGTCTCGGTGCTGGCCTCCGGGTCCGCATCGGTGCTCGCCAACGACACCGATCCGGATGGCGACGCCTTGACCGCGATCCTTGTGGACAGTCCGCGCAGTGGAGCACTGACGCTCAATGCCGACGGCTCGTTTCGGTACACGCACGATGGGGGGGGCGATTTCCTCGATCGGTTCACCTACAAGGCGAGCGACGGGAAGCTCGAGAGCAGCGAGGTGGCGGTGTTCATCTCGATCGTACAGTCGGCTGTGGCGGATGAAGGGCGGGGTTTTCCCCTGAGCCTGGTCTCGGACGAGGAACGCTTTGGGGTGATTCGAACCTGGAACATTCGCTGGGGGGACGGAACCGAGCTGACGATGGATTCGGGGCCGGCGACGGTGAACCATGAGTACTTGGATGGCCCGGGCATTCTGGAGATCGAAGCTCGGGCTTTCGATGATTCGGGGACTCTGTTGTTCACAACCTTCGCGAGGGTCGAGGTGAGCGATGTTGCTCCGACGATCGAGCTTCAAGGCGAGGGAACGGCGGCCGAAGGAGGAGCGTATGAGTTGACGCTCGGGGCCTCGATGGACCCCGGCCAGGACACGATCACGGAATGGATCGTGGATTGGGGGGACGGGGTGCGGGAGACCCACACAAGCCCGGGCGGGAAGGTCCACGTGTACGCGGACGGACCCGCGACCCGCGCCATCGTGGTGGATCTTCGGGACGAGGACGGACTTCATGCCGCGGCGGGACAGAAACAAGTCAACGTGGTCGACGTGCATCCAGCCGTGACGTTGGCGGCTCTGGGAGGGAGTAAGGAAATTGCTGAAGGGGCGCCATTCGCGCTTGAGATGGCGGTGGGGGATCCGGGGACGGACACCATCCTCTCGTGGATCATCAACTGGGGGGACGGGACCATCGAAACGATTCCGGGTGACCCCGGCGCGACGGTACACACCTACCGTGACGGACCGGCAAACGTCACCATTACAGCCACGGTCACCGACGAGGACGGCACGCATTCTGGAACCAGTCCGTTGGCGATCCAGGTGTTGGACGTGCCTCCCACCATCGAACTCCTCGGGGAACCCTCCGTTGCCGAGGGATCGCCCTACCGACTGACGCTCGGCAGGATCACCGATCCGGGCCGGGATACCGTGACGGAGTGGGATGTGGACTGGGGTGATGGTGTCCGGGAGGTCTTTACGGCGTCAGGCGACAAGACGCACGTGTACACACAAGGCGGGGTGAGCCGAATGATCGTGGTCGACCTTCGCGATGAGGACGGCTCGCACGTCTCCGCCGGGCGCCTGGGTGTGCTCGTGACTGAACGGACGGCTCAACCGTCCATCGAGGGGCCTGGTACGGTGCTCGAGGGTGCCGCCTATGTCCTGAACTTGATGGCCGCCGATCGGAGCGGAATCCGGCAGTGGGTCGTGGATTGGGGCGATGGGCAATCCGAGACCGTCGGGGGTGCGGCGCTCTTGGTGGAGCACACATTCTCCGATGGGCCGGCGTCGCATACGATCCGGGCCCGTGTGGAGTTGGAAGACACGAGCATCGAAGTGGGTGCTTCCATCGATGTGAACGTGATGAACATCGCACCGACGCTGAACCTCAGCGGCGCGTCCGAAACCGACGAGGGCGTTCCGTACACCTTGAATCTCCTCTCCAACGATCCTGGCGCCGATGTCATCACGGAGTGGACGATTGACTGGGGCGACGGGAATACGGAGACCGCCCCGGGTCATCCGGCTTCGGTGACCCACGTCTTTGGCGAGGGTCCGAACTCCTATGTCATCCGAGCCGAAGCCAAGGATGAGGACGGAACGTATCCGGCCGGCAACACGATCTCAATTGCCGTCCGGGACGTGCCGCCGACGCTCACGCTGAGTGGGGCCACCCGCGTGAACGAAGGCTCTCCGTACACCCTGGCCTTGGCCGCCGCAGGGCTCGGGACGGACACACTGAGCGCCTGGACCATCGCCTGGGGTGACGGTGTCGTCGATACGGTCCCGGGCACGGCAACTTCCGCCACGCATGTTTATCCCGACGGGCCTGCCAACCCAACGATCACCGCCAGCGCCCGCGTTGAGGGAAGAACCTATGAGGCGGGTCAGGCCATCTCCGTGGGCGTCTTGAATGTGGCGCCAAGGATTCCATTGTCCGGCAGTCGCTCGGTTGACGAAGGAGCGCCGTACCGGCTGACCGTCGGACCGGTCGTCGACCCGGGTCAGGATCAGGTGACCGAGTACGTCATTCACTGGGGGGACGGGAGTCAGGATACCTTTTCATCGCCGGGAGAAGCGACCCACGTCTACCCGGATGGCCCGTCAAATCAGACGATCACGATCGACCTCTTGGACGAGGACGGGCGGCATTTCGACGCGGATCTCAATGCGGGCTCAGGCGATGTCTTCCCACGTCGCATCGATGGGCAATGGCAACTCGAGTGGGATGGCAAAGGGATCCTTCAATGGGCGGCAGCGATCGACGGTCCTTTCCGGGATGTTGGTGGAGCCGTGAGTCCCTATCCGTTGACGGAGGTGTCGACGCCGAGTTTTTTCCGGGTCTTGCGCAGTCATGCGGTCCAGGTCGTCGACGTGCCGCCTCGGATTGTGCTGGAGGGGGATCGGACGGTTTCGGAGGGATCGCCCTACGTACTGACCCTGGGGCGGATCTTCGATCCCGGCCAGGACACCGTCCACGAGTACGTCGTGCACTGGGGAGATGGTTCGGAAAACGCCTACTTAAGCGGCGGCGAAGTGTCGCACGTCTATGCGGATGGGCCGGCCGACCGAACCATCACCGTCGATTTGGTGGATGAAGACGGCGTTCATCTGGACGCCGACATCAAGGCGGGGGCCGACGTGCTCACGGCTCGGATCGAGGAGAATCTGTTCCTCTTGAACTGGCAGGGCGGGGGAACCCTGCAGGCGGCGACCCAGGTCGAACAGTGGTTCCAGGATGTTGAGGATGCCGCCAGTCCCTACACGCCGTCGGCGCCGCCGGAATACCAATTCTTCCGGCTCCTTCGCAGCCACCCGGTTCACGTGACGGACGTGGCGCCGACCATCGAACTCAGCGGTGCGCGCGAGATTGACGAAGGGGGGACCTACACCCTGACCTTGGGAGCGGTCCGCGATCCCGGGAACGACACCGTGAGCGAGTACCGCGTGCATTGGGGGGACGAATCCGAGGACCGTTACGCGCAGGGTGGCCCGGTGACCCACATCTATGCGGACGGCCCTGCGGATCGCACCGTGACCGTCGATCTGGTGGACGAAGACGGCCTGCATTCGGACGCGGACGTGCATGCGGGGACCACGCGCCTGGTCGTGCAACGGGTCGTCGGCGGGCTGAATTTCGAGTGGGACCCTGGCAGCGTGCTTCAGGCGGCTTCCGAACTGGGGGCCTCCTTCGAGGATTTTCAATGGGCGCCCAACTCCTATCTGGCCGATGGACTGGGGTCGCACGGATTCTATCGGGTCCTTCGCAGTCATGCGGTTCGCGTGAACGATGTGGCCCCGACCATTCGATTGGATGGCGAACGGGAGGCCGTGCGTGGAGCGCCCTATGTCCTGACCCTGGGTGAGGTGGCCGATCCGGGAACAGACACGGTGACCGGGTATTGGGTCCACTGGGGCGACGGTTCCGAGGACTTTTATGTCCACGCGGGTACGGTGACCCACGTGTATTCGGCGGCTTCCGTTGAACACACGATCATCGTGGATTTGGTGGACGAAGACGGAGTCCACGCGGATGCCGGTCTGCTCTTCGGGAACCCTGAACTGACGATTCGACGGTCCCAGGACGGCCTGGTTTTGGAGTGGGGAGACGGAGGAACCCTTCAGGCGGCAGCGGAGGCCGGAAGGCTGTTCGCGGATCTTCCAGGAGCCCGAAGTCCGTATTCGGTGAATCCAGCCGATGCCAGCGCTATGTACCGAGTCCTTCGGAGCCTGACGGTCCTGGTGATTGAAGGCGGAGCCGGCCCCAGGCAGGCGTCAGGCGGCCGGTGAGCGGCGGCGGAATTGAAATGTGACCAATTCAGCAGACCCATCCGGAGAAGAGTCCTGATGCCGATAGCGATCCCGACCCGGCGAAGGGGACGCAGCTGAGGAACGGCGTGGGTTTTTTGGATTCTCAACGCCTTCGATGGATGATGCGTGGAGCGCCGCCGGGTTCCTGCCAGCAGCAGCCCGGAGGGCTGATGGAGAAGAGCCGGTGGTAAGCTCGCCCGGTCGGGGCGAGTGCGGCCACCGGTCCAACGTTGTGAACACCGCGCACCCTGGCGGGTTGCCGGAGGCCCCAGGAATTTAGGAGCCCCGATTCCGCCGCCCTTCCAGGGCGGTCACACAACGATGCGTGAACCGGTGGCCGCGGCGCCAAGGGCGCCTCGCCACCGGCTCATCTCCCCCATCCCTCCGGGATGAACCCTTGCCGTCCCGGAGGAGTGACGAGGGGAGGGCTTTGTGTTGAGAAGTACGCGAGTACTCCACCGAGCACACGCCGCCTCTTCCACCGAAACCATCGAGGAACCAGATGTCCTTCGGCGCCGACCGGCGAACAAGCCGTGCGAGCGGAGGAAGGTCTCGTGAAGCTGCCACCGCTCGTCGGGTGTCGCGGCCAGGCTGCGAGCGATCAGGATCACGTGGCGGATCACGCGTCCGCCAATTCCTTACTGGAGGAAGGGGTCAGGCGTGCATTGCCAAAAAAGCAAGATCAAGAACGAGATTCTGGTCCGCTCTTGTTGCGTTTCGTCGCGCTGATCGAGGCTGAGGCGACTGGCATCGGACGTACTCGTTGGTGTGGAGCGTGGCCGTCTCGTTGAACGAGGTTCGTATGCCTTCGAACGAGACCGATTCCGAGTCAGGGTCTTTCGAGTGGGGTTATGAAACCTCGGTCAGAGTTCCGGCACGAAGAGACGGAAGGACGGCGATCACTTTCGGCATCATGGGCCGGGTATCCGCTAGTCGGTTACTTGCCGCCCGCAGTGCGACAACGGCGATCCGAAATCGGGCGAGGTGCTGCTGATGCACCATGTTGCCATCCATCGCTATTAACACGTCGAATTGCTTTTCCGCCGCAGCCAGTAAGGCGCCGTTCTTCAACCCGGCCCATCCGATCAGCGCTACCGACTTGACTGTGTGGCCCGCCAGATCTCGGCCGAGGCGCCAATCCAGGTTTTCGTCCAAGAGGAGATTCACTCAGGCTGGATTGAGAATCTCCCGGCTCGATTCCTGAAGCACCGCGATCACCTGATCCCGTTTCACGCTTGGGAAGCCCTCCAGGAAATCATTGATCGAGTCACCGGCCTCGAGGTGGTCGAACAGGCTTCGTACAGGGACTCGAGTGCCGACAAACACGGTCGCGCCACCCAGGACTTCGGGATCCGAGTGGATGACGCCTTCTGGCTTCATGTTGGGGGTTTGCGAGAAGACGGTGCGGCGGTTGGTTCGTCGCGGGCTCCTCCGGTCTTCGCGCGCGCTGAGGCACCATCGTATTCCCAGGTCCGAGATCGACCGGTTTCTTCGAGAGACACTATGAGGTGCGCGGGGGTGCGCCGAATGTCATCCGTTTGGCCATCTCGGTGGAGTGAGCGTTGCGGAGGTGGCCGTAGGTCTTCGCGACGAGGACACCGCCATCCTTGTGGCCAACCCAGGCCGCGATCGTTTTGAAGTCGATGCCGTGCTCGATGGCGTTGCTGACGAAGAAATGGCGGAACGCGTGATGATGGAAGTGCGGCAGGCCGGCCTTCCGACAGGCGGTGTCGATGGCCCGCTTGGCGTCGCCAATTGGGATGATGCGGGTGCCGGGGTCGGAGTCGCCTTCTCCATCTTCCGACGTCGGAGGTCGTGTGCCGGGTTGTCGAGCAGGAGGCCTTGGGCGCGGGCTTCTTCGAGGATGGCACGGAGCGTCTCCCGCTCTTTGTTGAAACTCGAAGCGGCGAGGTCGACACCACGCTGGGCGGCCCAGGATTCGCAGTCCTCGCGGGCGATCGAGCGGACCGGAGCTTCCCGGAAGCAAGCGGCGAGTTGGCGCACGCAGAGATGGAGGCGGGCGAAGGAACTTGGTTTGAGATGGTGTCGGTGTCGTTCGACCCAGGCGGTGGCGAAGGACTGGAAGCCGGTTCGGGCGACGTCACGGTTTTGAGTCAGACCTCCGACCTTGAGGCGGAGGTCGGCGACGCGGCGGTCGGCGAGTTTGCGATCCTTGGTCTTGAGCGAACGACGAAACTGCTTGCCGCCCTTTTTCACGAGCCCGTAATACGTCCCGGATGATCGGTGGCGATACAGGCATTCCGCGACCCGCACGAACTCGCCCGGCGACGGCGCTGGGGGTTGGGGCGGGTTCGGCGGTGTCGTCATGCCTTTACGGTGCGGGTGACAATTCTGGGTAACAAACTCCCCTTTTCGGCCTCGTAATTTTCGTCGCAAGTCATTCTTGGTAAATTATTTGCTCCCATAGCTCAAATGGATAGAGCAGCGGTTTCCTAAACCGTTGATCCAGGTTCAATTCCTGGTGGGAGTACCAAGCTGAAATCCCCCGCTCCAGGGTGGCGGTCATCCGAGCACTTTCCTGCCTTCGCAGAGGTTGATGAGTTCGGCCAGCGCCAAGACGTGCGGTCGACGGCCGGCACCGGGGCGAACGGTGTGCAGGATGCCATCGCCCCGCAGTTTGCCGAGGAGGTTCGCCACCATCGGGGCACTGGGCATCTGCTCCAGTTTGGCGATATCGCTGCTGCGAAAGATGGGTCGCTCGAAGATGAAATCGAGCAGGGGCACGGCGAATTGCGAATGGGTCAGATCAAGCACCCGCTTCTTGAGGCGTTCGTAAAGATCCTGGATCGCCCGCGCCTTGGTGGTGTTGGCCTCGGCCTGCACGGCCACCCCTTCAAGGAAGAAGGCACACCACCGGGTCCAACTCCCCGCCTGGCCGAGATCACGAAGCCGGGCGATGTATTCGTCGCGGCGGGACTCGAAGAACGCGGAGAGGTAAAAGCAGGGGCGGCTGAGGATCTTCTTTTCGTAGAGGAATAGCGGGATGACCATGCGGCCGAGTCGACCGTTGCCATCGATGAACGGGTGGAGGATTTCGAATTGCGCGTGGATCAGACCGAGTTGGACCAAGGCATCTGGGGCGTCATCGTGCCAGTAGGCTTCCCAGCGGTTTAGGTGGTCGTGCAATTGAAGCGGAGATGGCGGAACGAAGGCTGCCTCCTCGATCGTGCTGCCAGGTATGCCGATCCAGTTCTGGATGGTTCGAAACTGGCCGCGGCCCTTGTTGTGCCCGCGCACGCTGTCCATGAGAACGTTGTGGAGTTTCAGCAGCGAGTTCAGACAGAAAGGCCGGTCGCGCAGGAGGGTCTCGGATAGCCGGAGAGCGTTCCGATAGTTCATGATCTCGTGAATGTCGTCACGGCGGGATGGCTCGGCGGGAGGCTCGCCGGCCTCGAATTTCAAAACGTCCTCGAGGTCTGCCTGGGTGCCTTCAATCTTGGAGGAAAGAACGGCTTCCTGCGTGGTGATGGGGGAAAGCAGGACGTTGGGATTGGGGATGCCGTAGAACAACCCTTCCAAGGTGGCGATGGCCCGGTTGGCCTTACCCGCCAAGGGCATGAGCGCCAGCCAATCGAGTTCATTTGGCGGAAGGCCTTCCGGCTCAAATGGTTTCATGGCGATTTGGTTGTGTTAAGCCCAGTTGCCTCAAGTCGTGTTTGTATAAAGCAAAACGCCATTTGCTTAAAGCAAATCTGTTTCCGGCGACTTGAGTTAACACAAAAACCTCTTGGGAGCTGGCCTCGCCGTCTCCCGTCGAATCAAGGGTGTTCCCCTCGGCGTGACGACGGTGCCTCGATTGCGGCTGCTGGTCGGGCGGGCTGGCAATTCACAGACCCCTGGGCCAGCCTCGGTTCAGTTCCCGCCGGGATCCCCATCGTCAAGGGTCGATGGCGGACCCTTCGGGGCGGCGGCTTGCACACGAAAAGAAAGCTATGAGAATCGCGCGTTCTATCCTCGGAGGGTTTCGGGTCATTGTCGGGTTCTGCATCGGGATTTTTGCAATCCTGGGGTGTCCGGTGGCGGGAACCGTCCACGCGGCGGACGCCGCGGCTCCTCTGAAGGTCGGCGTGTCCCCCGTCTTCCCGCCGATGGTGTTCAAGCGAGGTCGCGACCTGGTGGGGGTGGAGATCGATCTCGCCCGCGCTTTGGGCGCGCACCTGCAACGTCCCATCCAGATCGTCGAGGTCCCGTGGAAGGATCAGATCGGCGCACTCAACGAAGGTCGAACGGACATCATCATGTCGTCGATGTCGGTGACCCCGGCGCGCGGATTCGTGGTGGCGTTCACGCAACCGTACCTGGTGGTCGGGCAGATGGCGCTGGTGCGAAGGACGGACAAGGCGCTGTACGCCCTTGGTTTTCCGCTTCCTCCGCCCGGCAAGGTGGGCGTGCTGAAGGCGACCACGGGCGAATTCCTGGTCCAGCGGGATTTCATTGGCGCGTCGATTCAGTCGTTCACCGAGAGCGCCAGCGCGGCGAAGGCGCTGATGAGGGAGCGCATCGACCTTTTTGTCAGTGACTCGACCCTTGTCTGGCACCTCGCCGGGGTTCATTCCGGGGATGGACTCACGGTGGTTCCGATCGCGCTCAGCGAGGAGCAGCTCGCCTGGGCTGTCCGGAAGGAGGATGAAACCCTCCGAACCGCCGCGAATGAGTACCTCGACCAGTCCACCAAGGATGGGAGCCTTCAGAAGGTGCTCCGTCGTTGGATGGCGGTTGGACCCTGAATTCGAATGAGGGACCGGCCCCGGGGGCGGCGGTGACGCCGGCTTCCGAGGCGAACCATGCGTCCCCACGGGAGGACGGTTATCGCGGAATCTGGTTCACGCTTGGGCAGCGGTCGGAATACGGGGACAAGTACTCGGGCGGGCTCGGAACCTACACGGCGAATCATGTGCCGATGGCGATCCATGCTCCCGACGTTGGGAGGACCTATTTCGTCTACGGGGGGACGAGGGCGGGGCGTCGGCATCTGTTGGCGATGGTGTCGTACTACGATCATCAGCGGCACCGGGTGCCCCGTCCGACGGTGGTCCATGACAAGAAAGGTGTGGATGACCCGCACGACAATCCGAGCCTGTGCCTCGATGGGGAAGGTCACCTCTGGATTTTTGTGAGCGGGCGTGCCCGAGCCCGTCCGGGATTGATCTTCCGGAGTCGTGAGCCTCACCGCATTGATGCGTTCGAGAAGGTCGCGGAGCGGGAATTCACCTATCCGCAACCCCGTTGGATCGACGGCGTTGGGTTTGTGGGGAGATCCTGGGACCGACGGAACCGGGGCCGCGGCCGGTCGGTTCCGGGGGCGAAATCGCGTTGTGGACGAGTGCGGATTCGGGCGTCACCTGGAGAAAGGCCCGCGATCTCACGCGATCCAGTCCGAGGAATCACAACTACGTTCGACGCCCGATGAACGCGCACCCGGACTTTGCCGCGTTCTGGGCGGATGGCGATCCCGACGCGTTTTCGGAGTCGCGCCTCTATTTCGCGAATCGCGCCGGTGACCGGGTCTGGCGGCTTCCGTACGATATGACGGGGGATTCCGCGGAGCCCGAAGCCCTTTGAACCGGGGCGGTCCTTGGGCTGGGCAGGGCGGGGGGGCGTGTGTCACGTTGGTCCGGAAGCGATCCAGTCGACTGCCATGAAAGCCACTTCACGCGAACGTTCGGGTTCATCACCCAAATCACTCCCTTCGGGCTCCGTCCCGGGAACCCGCAGGGCCTTTTTGAAGCGCTCGGCGTCGCTGACGGCGTCGGCGTTCGCCTTCACCCTTGTGCCGCGCCATGTGCTGGGCGGGCCGCGGTTTGTCCCACCCAGCGAGAAGGTGAACGTGGCGCTCGTGGGAGCGGGGGGGCAGGGCCGGGAGAACCTCAAGGCGTTGTTCCGACTGGCGGACGTCCAGGTGACCGCGCTGGCGGACGTGGCGGAATCGTTCAGCCTCGAGGATTTCTATTACCGGGAGCAGGGCGGGCGGGCGCCGACCAAGGAGATGGTGGAGAAGCACTACCGGTCGAAGACGCCGAACCATTCCTGCGCGACCTACGAGGACTTTCGGGAGCTGCTCGAGAAGGAAAAATCGGTGGATGCGATTCTGTGCGCGACGCCGGACCACCTGCACGCGGTCGTGAGCATCGCGTCGATGCGGGCCGGGAGGCACGTTTACTGCGAGAAGCCGCTGACGCACAACATCTGGGAAGCGCGCCGGGTGGCGGCGGTGGCGAAGGAAACGGGTGTGGCGACGCAGATGGGGAACATCGGGCATTCCCTGGAAGGCATGCGGCAGACGGTGGAATACCTCGAGGCCGGGGCGATTGGGACGGTGCGCGAGGCCCACGCCTGGGTGGGGGCGACGCGTTGGAACCGGGACCTGACGGGACGACCGACAGGCACGCCGCCGGTTCCCGCGGGTTTGAACTGGGACATGTGGCTTGGGCCGCGGGAGCCGCGACCGTATCACCCGGCCTACTTCCCGGTGCGGTGGCGGGACTTCTGGGATTTCGGGGCGGGGGCGATCGGCGATTTTGTGTGCCACGATCTGGACGCGGCGTGTTGGGCGCTGGACCTGCGGGATCCGCGGCGTGTGAACGCGCGGCCGGGCAGTCAGATGAACGCGGAGATCACGCCGCACAGCGAGATGGTGTACTGGGATTTCGCGGCGCGTGGCGACGGACCGGCCCGTGGTCCGGTGCGGGCGTTCTGGTACGACGGCGGGTTGCGTCCGCCCGTTCCCGACGGTTGGCCGGTGGATCAGGAGATGCCGGGCCGCGGTTGCCTGTTCGTTGGCGACAAGGGGACGATGATCTGCCCCGGTCTTGGTGGGAAACCGATGCTGCTGCCGGAGGACCGGAACGAAACCTATCGCGCGCCGAAGAAGACCCTGGCGCGTTCGAAGGGACATCACCGGGACTGGATCGACGCGTGCAAGGGGGGGCCGTCCGCGAGCAGCCATTTCGAGTATGGCGCCCGCTTGACGGAACTGTTGCTGCTCGGGGTGTTGTCCTTGAGGACGGGAAAGCCGATCGAATGGGACGGGCCGGCGATGAAGGCGAAGAACGCTCCCGAGGCGGAGGCGATCATCAAGGAGACGTACCGGCCGGGCTGGGAAGTGGGGTGATCCGGGGTCGAAAGCCGGGATCGATGGCGCGGTGTGGCTGGCGTCGCCTTCCCGCGGGCGGGAGACGGGTGGCCGCGGAGCGGGGCCGACCAGGAAGTCGGAGGGACGATGCGACGCCGATTTTCTGGAGTTGATTCCGGCTCCCCGGTGTTCAGGGTCACGTTTCCAGCCAGGGTTCGCGGTCGGCGCGGGGTGCGCCGGGGCGGGGTTCCCTGCGCGGCACAACCCTGAAAACGCCATGGGATTCTTTCGTCGACGGAAACCCCTTTCGCTGACCCGGCGGATGTTGCGGTTGGCGGTCTGGATGTCGTTGGTGGTGGTGATCTGGATGCGCTGGAAGACGCCGATCGAACCGATGCCGCGGTTTCGGAACGGCACCCTGGTGGTGGCCGGGGGCCAGAACATGAATGGGCAGTGGCGGCGCCAGCGGGATCCGGTTCCCCGGTTCACACCGGTCGCGGCGATTCCGAAGGATTTTCCACGGATCGAGATCGAGGTGTCCCGGCGCGATTTCCAGAAGCTCCTCGGGTACCGGTGGAACGGGTGGCAGCGGGGAGGCGGAGGGGGTGGGGAGGAGCGCCCGGAAGTCCAAGTGACCGTTCGGGAAGGTGGGATCACCTACACGAATGTCGCGTTGCACCCGAAGGGTTCCGCCGGGAGTTCCCGGCCGTTCGATGACAAGCCGGCGATGACGCTCAACTTTTCGAAGCATCAGAAGGGACGGACCTTCCGCGGCTACTCGAAGATTTCACTCAACAACTCCGTGCAGGATCCCACCTACCTTTCCGAGGCGATCTGCCGGGGCCTGTTCCTGGAGGCGGGGGTTCCCGTGCCCCGGGTGGAGCACGCGACGGTGATCCTGAATGGGCAGGATCTCGGCCTCTATGTGCTGGCCGAAGGCTGGGGCAAACCGTTTCTCCGCCAGCATTTCAAGGATGAGGACGGGAATCTCTACGACGGCGGATTCGTTCAGGACATCACCGAGGATCTCGCTGTGAACTCCGGGGACGAAAAACAATCGCGCGCGGATCTCGACCGATTGATCGCCGCCGTGAGCGAAGGTTCCCCGACGCAGCGTTGGGAGCGTTTGAACGAGGTGCTCGACATGGACCGGTTCCTGACGTTTATGGCGCTCGAAGTGATGACCTGCCACTGGGATGGGTATGCGCAGAACCGGAACAACTACCGGGTTTTCCACGACCGATCCACGGGGAAGATGGTGTTCATGCCGCACGGTCTCGATCAGACCTTCGGAACCGGAAGATCGAATCCCAACGCGTCCATTCGTCCGAGCATGAGCGGCCTCGTGGCTCGGGCGGCGATCGGAACGCCGATGGGCCGCAAACTCTACATGGAACGGATCGCGGCTCTTCGGAATGGGATCTTCCAGGAGGAGAAGCTCACCAACCAGTTGTGGACGCTGGCGCGGCGACTTCAGCCCACCCTGGCCGCGTATTCCCCGGACCTCGCGGCCTGGCATCGTTCGGCCGTCGCGGACTACGCGGCGCGTATCGGTGAACGGACCCGGAGCATCACCGCGCAACTCGGCGACACCCAGGATTCGCTTTCGTTCGATGCTTCCGGGGTCGCCCGGCTCTCCGGGTGGCGGGCGAGCATGACGGGCGGCACGCAGGGCGCGGCCCGGTTTCAAAGGGAGACCGCCGACGACTCGAAACTGCTTCGGATTCGGATGAACCAGGCGGGTGGCGTCGCCTCCTGGCGGACGCGTGTGACGCTCGAATCCGGTCGCTATCGATTCGAGGGCCGCGTGAAGACCCACGGCGTGGAGCCGCCGGGGGGTGTGACGCTTCGGATCTCTGGCGCTCGCGTTTCGGCTCAATCGCTCGAAGACGGTACCTGGAAGGTTCTGCGCTTCGGGATGGAATCCGAGGAGATCCTCACCGAGGTCGAGCTGGTGTGCGAATTGCGGTCGAACGGGGGTGAAGCCGTGTTTGACGAGGGATCCCTGGTGCTCGTCCGCGAGCCTTGAGCGCGTTGGCGCGATGGCGCGAGGGTGATGGCTTTCGCTCCGTGAAAGCCCTCGCATCCCTCGCATCCCTCGCGGGACCGGGGTTTCAAGGAATGGCTTCGGCGACCACGGGGCTGTGTCGGGGGATCTCGGAGCGGAAATCGCCGAGACTGGACCAATAAAGGCGCTCGCCGAGATCGATCTCGGCGACGGCGACGGATCCCCAATCGGTGGCCTGGGCGAGCACGCGGCCCTCGCGGTCGTAGATCCCGGAGATCATCCAGCCGAGCGAGGCGTCGGAGTACGTGCTGCTGGCGAGGAAGACATGGTTCTCACAGGCGCGGGCCGCGGCGAGCAGGGGATTGCAGCCGGCGACCGGAAAGGCGATCAGTTCGGCTCCGCGCTGGGCGAGCTGCCTGGCGGGTTCGGGGAAGAACCCGTCGTAGCAGATCATGATTCCGATACGACCGAGCGCGGTGTCGAAGACCGGGTAGTCGTTTCCGGGAGTGATGCCGGCTTCGATTTCGTTCCGGGGAAGGGCGACCTTGCGGTACTTGCCGAGAAGGGAGCCGTCCGGACCGATGAGCACGCCGACGTTGTGGATCAGGTGACGATCGCGTTCGACCAGGCCAGCGACGAGGTGGAGTCGGTGCCGGCGGGCAAGGTCGGCGAAGTATCGGGTGGCAGGGCCGGGGACGGGTTCGGCGGCCTGGAAGAAGGAAAGACCGTTGCCCGTGGCGGTGATCGTTTCGGGAAGGACGACAAGGTCGGCCTTCAGCCGGGCGGCCTGTTCGAGGAGGGGTTCGAACTGTCGGCAGCTGTCCATCGCGGTTTTTCCGTTGCGGGGGACGTGGTGGACGGTGGCCACGCGGATGCGGCGGGACGGAGGGGGTTCGACGGAAGCGAGTTCGACGTCCTTCCATTCGACCAGGGCGTTGACGGCCCATCGCAGGTGAAGTTCGACGATGACCTGGGTGGCGTGGGTTGGCACCCGGTAGACGCCGCCGAGCTGGGTCCACCCGGATTCGGAAGTCGGGGCGTCGGTCGGATACTCCGGTTCGGCGATGGGAGGGATGCCGGGTGCGAAACTGTGGGCCCCGGGGGCGTCGTGTCGGACCGGGTTGTCGCGGGCATCGCGCCATTGAAGCCGGACGAGGGCGGAGCGCCGCGGATGCGGGATGTTGACGGTGCGACGGGCGACTTGAAACCGGTAGTGACGACCGCCTTCGACGGGGAAATTTCGCCGCCAGTGTCCGTCGAGGCCTTCCCGATCGTCGGACCTGAGGATCAGGCTTCCCGAGGGCCCGGTTTCGAAAGTCGGCGCGATCTCGGCGCGGGCGGAGGCGGTCCGCCAGCTTCCGGTGGTGTGCGCGGATGGCGTGTCCTGGGCGCCGGCCGGCCGACCTGGGAGCGCGTCCGCGTCGACGGGGACGCCGAGGGACTCCGGATTCGCGACGGGACTCGGCGACGTCGCGGACACGAGAACGGCCAGGAAGCCGGTGAGAACGAAAACGCGACGCAGGACGGGAGGGATGATCCTGGTGGGTGGTGGCATGGGGGGCGGAGGGTTTGGGTGTGAAGGTGGCGCTGGCTGTGGCGTCGCGAGGGATAGGGAACGCCCTTCCTGTGGGAGACTGGGAAGGAAGGGTCAAGCCGGGATTCGGGTGATGGTTCACCGTTTCCCCGCGGGCGCATCTCCCAGTTGTCGTCGCTTTTGCGAGGAACGCCTTCCAGCGATGTGCGCTGTCGCGGGCGGGATCGGAGTCGGAGTCGGAGTCGGAATCGGAATCGGAGTCGGAATCGACATGATGACCCTCATTTGTTTGGGTCATGCCAAGAAATGTTGAGCGCTGGCCAACGGCGGTGAAGCTGGCCGGCGTCGAACCGGCGACCCTGAATGCGCTGTGAGCAAGACCGCCGTCCTCTTCAACAACACCGTCCTGCGGGATGGCCATCAGTCGATGGCCGCGACCCGGATGACGACTCCGCAGATGCTTCCGGCCGCCCCGATTCTGGATGGGATGGGGTTCCACGGCTTGGAGACCTGGGGTGGGGCGACGATCGATTCGTGCCTCCGCTATCTGGACGAGAACCCGTTCGACCGTCTGCGCCAGCTGAAGCGGGCGGCTCCAAAGACGCCGCACCTCATGCTGTTGCGGGGGCAGAACATCGTCCAGTACGCGAGCTTTCCGGACGACGTGGTGGAGGCCTTTGTGCGCTGCACCTGCGAGGCGGGGATGGACATCCTCAGGATCTTCGACGCGTTGAACGACGTTCGTAACCTGCGGACGTCGATCCGGGCGGTGAAGGCGCACGGCAAGCATGCGCGGGGGGAACTCTGTTACACGATCAGCCCCGTTCACACCGTGGAGAACTTCGTGAGGATGGGGGTGGAACTCGAGGGGATGGGCTGCGATTCGATCGGGATCAAGGACATGTCCGGCATCCTCCAGCCGCGAATCGCCTTCGAGTTGGTGAAACAGTTGAAGGCGAAGGTCGGGATACCGATCACGCTGCACACGCACGACACGGCGGGACTGGGCGCGTCGAGCTACCTGGCCGCGATCGATGCCGGAGTCGACGCCGTGGAGGTTTCGATCGTGCCGTTCGCCAATGGCACGTCCCAGCCGGACACCCAGCGCATGCTGGCGCTGCTCGAAGGCCACCCGCGCGCGCCTCGATTCGACACCGGAAAACTTTCCGAACTCCGGACCTACTTCGAAGGCGTGTACCAGCAGTTGGGCAAGTTCACGAGCCCGGCCAACGAGCGGGTCGATTCCGACATCCTGATCTACCAGGTGCCGGGCGGGATGCTTTCGAACTTCCGCAATCAGCTTAAGGAACAGGGCATGGACGCGAAGTTCGACGAGGTCGTTCGCGAGATTCCGGTGGTGCGCGAGGCGCTTGGTTGGGTGCCGCTCGTGACGCCGACCTCCCAGATCGTGGGTACCCAGGCGATGATGAACGTGAAGTTCGGGCGATGGAAAATGGTCTGCCAGCCGGCGCAGGACATCGCCCTCGGCAAGTACGGCAGGACGCCGGGCCCGATCGATCCTGGCGTGCTGGCCCAAGTGGAGCGGCAGACCGGGAAAAAGCCCGTCACGGAACGGCCCGCCGACCTGTTGGAACCCGGCATGGAGAAGTTTCGCAAACAATGCGCCGACAAGGGGCTGCCGACGGACGACGAGACCGTGGTTCTGTTCGCCATGTTCCCGCAGCAAGTCGAGGCACTTCATCACAAGGCATCGAACCGGGCATCGGTGGCGGAGGCTGGGTCCGCCCCGTCCGCGAACGCGACCCAGGCGAAGTCAACCGCGGAGGCGAAACCGGCGATTCCAGCGCCGGCGGTGCCGGGTCCGGCGCCGGGAGGGCGTGGACAAAGGCTGACCCTGACGCTGAACGGGAAGCGCCACGACGTTGTGGTGGAAACGATCGACGCCTGAACCGAGCGAGGATTGACTACCGTTCCCATGGCCAACGCCCCTTCCACCGCCACGGCTTCGAGCCCCCGGCCCGCCGAGGAACCCTTGCTCGCGGAATTCCCACCGGCGACCTGGGAAAGCTGGAAAACGCAGGTGGAAGCCGAACTCAAGGGGGCGTCCTTCGAGAAGAAGATGTTCACGCCGACCTACGAGGGAATCACCCTCAAGCCAATCTACCGACGCGAGGACATCGAGGGTCTGCCGCACGTGGCGTCCCTGCCCGGGTTCGGTCCTTTCGTTCGCGGTTCGGCGGTGGTCGGGCGGGCGGTTCGGGCGTGGGACGTCTCGCAGGAAATCGCCGTCGCGGATGCGGCGGGCTTCAACGCCGCGGCGCGTTCGGGACTGGCCCGCGGACTGACCGCCCTGAACATGGTGGTGGATATGGCGACCCGGAGCGGGGCGGATCCGGATTGGGCGCCGCGGGAGGCGATCGGGGCGGGCGGGGTCTCGGTGGCCTCCCTGGGAGATCTCCGGACCGCGCTCGAGGGGATTGATCTCGCGAAGGTGCCGCTCTTCGTCCGGACCGGGGCGTCCGGGATGCCGGTTGCGGCGCTGATCATGGCGCTGCTGCGTGAGCGCGGCACGGATCCCGGGGTTCTTCGAGGCTGCATCGAGATGGATCCACTGGGCGTCCTGGCCCACGAAGGGCGGCTGGCGCAGTCGCTGGACGGCGCGTATCGGGAGATGGCGGCACTGACCGGGTGGGGTGCGGCGAACGCGCCGGGGCTGAAGACCGTCTGCGTCCACACCCGTCCCTGGCACGAGGCCGGCGGCCATGCGGCGCAGGAACTCGGGTTCGCCCTGGCGACGGCGCTCGACTATGCGCGGGCGCTGATGGAGCGGGGACTGGACTTCGAGACCGTGGCGCCGCGATTCCGTTTCTCCATCACCGCGGGGACCCGGTTCTTCCTGGAGATCGCGAAGTTGCGCGCGGCCCGAATGCTTTGGGCGCGGGTGGCCTCCGTTCTTCGCGGATCCCCGGCCGCCCAGCGGACCACGCTCCATGTCCGGACATCCCTCTTCAACAAGACCGTCCACGATCCCACGGTGAACCTCCTGAGAACGACGGTCGAGGCGTTCGCCGGCGTGCTGGGAGGGTGCGATTCGCTGCAGGTGGGTGCGTTCGACGAGGTGTTGCGGACGCCCGACGCCTTCTCGCAGCGGATCGCGCGCAACCAGCAGCTCGTTCTTCGCGATGAGTGCCAACTCACCGAGGTGACGGATCCGGCGGGGGGATCCTGGTATGTTGAAGCCCTGACGGCGGAACTGGCGGCGCGCGCGTGGGACGTTTTCCAGGAGATCGAACGACGGGGCGGCATGGCGAAGGCGATGCAGGCGGGGTGGCCCCAGGCGGAGGTGGCGACCGTCGCGGAAGCCCGTCTCGCGGCCGCCGCGCGGCGCCGGGACAGCATCGTGGGCACCAACTTCTACGCGAACCCGACGGAGCAACCGCTCGAGAGGCGCGCGGACGTCGACGGCGGCGAGGGCGCCGCCGGTGGATCGGGTCTCGGGTTGGAAGCCGATCCGGGGGCGTTTCGGCGGCGTCGAGCCCGGGAGGTCGCCGCGGCGCGAACGACGGCGGACGTCCAGCAGCATCAGACGGTGTTGAATCGACTCTCGCGAATTGTGGGCCGGCAGGCGTCGGAGCTGTTCGAGGCGTGTGTGGATGCGGTGGCGGCGGGCGCGACGCTGGGCGAAGTGACCCGCGCGGTGCGGATCCACGATCAGCCCGATCCCCTGGTGGTACCCGTCGTGATCACGAGGGCGGCGGTCGGGTACGAAGCCCTTCGTGGCGCCGTGGACGCGGCGGCTCGGGCGCCGGGAGGCGCGGGGCGACCTCGGATTTTCCTGGCGAACATGGGTCCGCCGAAACAGCACCGCGCCCGCGCGGAGTTCGCGCGGTGTTTCCTGGAAGTGGCGGGATTCGAGGTGACCGTTCCACGGGGATTCGACACCCCGGAAGCGGCGGTCGCGGCGGCGGTGGAGTCGGGCGCCGGAGCGGTCTGCCTCTGTTCCGCGGACGAGACCTATCCCGCTTTGGTGCCGGCTGTGGTCGCGGGGTTGCGGGCGGCGCGGCCTGGAACCGTGGTGATCCTGGCCGGCTATCCGCCGGACCAGGTCGAGGCGCACAAGGCGGCGGGCGTCGACGAGTTCATTCATCTGCGCGCCGACGCCTTGGAGGTGCTGACCGCCATCGCGAAACGTCTGGGGGTGGCCGTATGAAGGGATTTCCTGACTTCACGACCGTGCCTTTCGAAGCGAAGCCGGCGGAGGCCGACAACCTCGCGACCTGGCGTTCGCGGGTGGAACGCGAGACCGGGCGCAGCGTGGAGGCCCTGGTGGAGTCGACCCTGGAAGGGATCGACCTGCGGCCGCTGTACACCGCGGACGATTTGAAGGGCTGCGAACACCTCGGGTCCATGCCGGGGCAGGCACCCTTCGTGCGCGGGCCCTACGCCTCGATGTACCTGGCGCGCCCGTGGACGGTCCGCCAGTACGCGGGCTTCTCGACGGCCGCGGAATCGAACGCGTTTTACCGGCGGAACATCGCGGCGGGCCAGCAGGGGTTGTCGGTCGCGTTCGACCTCCCGACCCATCGCGGGTACGACTCGGATCATCCGCGCGCGTTCGCGGACGTCGGCAAGGCGGGAGTCGCGGTCGACTCGATCCTCGACATGAAACAGTTGTTCGACGGAATCCCGCTCGACCGGATTTCGGTGTCGATGACGATGAACGGCGCGGTCCTGCCCGTGATGGCGTTCTACGTGGTGGCGGCGGAGGAGCAGGGTGTGCGGTTGGACCAGCTCTCAGGGACCATCCAGAACGACATCCTCAAGGAGTACATGGTCCGGAACACCTACATCTATCCGCCCGGACCCTCGATGAGGATCATCGCGGACATCTTCTCCTTCACGTCGCGGGAGATGCCGAAGTTCAACTCGATCTCGATCTCGGGGTATCACATGCAGGAAGCGGGGGCGCCGGCCGATCTCGAGATGGCGTACACCCTCGCGGACGGCCTCGAGTACGTGCGGACCGGTCTGCGTGCCGGGATCGACATCGACGCGTTCGCGCCGCGACTTTCGTTCTTCTGGGCGCAGGGGAAGAACTTCTTCATGGAAGTGGCGAAGATGCGGGCGGCGCGGGCCCTTTGGGCGAAGCTGATCCGGACCTTTCACCCCAGGAACCCGAAGTCGATGGCGCTGCGGACGCATTCGCAGACCTCGGGATGGTCGCTGACGGAACAGGATCCGTTCAACAACGTGGCCCGCACCTGCGTCGAGGCGATGGCCGCCGCGATGGGCCACACCCAGTCGCTCCACACCAACTCGCTGGACGAGGCGATCGCGCTGCCGACGGACTTCTCGGCCCGCATCGCGCGAAACACGCAGCTGATGCTCCAGGAGGAGACCGGGATCACGCGGGTGATCGATCCGTGGGGCGGCTCGTTCTTCGTGGAATCCCTCACGAACGCCCTCATGCGCCGGGCCTGGAGCCATCTCCAGGAGGTCGAACTGCTGGGTGGGATGGCCAAGGCGATCGAGACCGGACTGCCCAAGCTCCGCATCGAGGAGGCCGCCGCGCGGCGCCAGGCGCGGATTGATTCCGGCAAGGAGATCATCCTTGGCGTCAACCGCCACCGGCCCGAGAAACCCGAGGCCCTTCCCGTGCTCGAAGTCGACAACGCCGCCGTGCGTTCCCAGCAGATCGAGCGATTGAAGGAACTCAGGGCCGGGCGCGACGCCGGTCGGGTTCGCGAATGCCTTGAAGCCCTGACGCGCGCCGCGGCCGGGACAGAAGGAAACCTGCTCGCGCTCGCCATCGAGGCGGCCCGCGCCCGGGCGACGCTGGGTGAGATCTCGGCGGCGATCGAGAAAGTCGTGGGCCGGCACCAGGCGGTGATCCGATCGGTGTCGGGGGTCTATCAGACCGAATTCGGCAAGGACCCGAAGATCGCGGCGGTGCGGGAGGCGACCGAGGCTTTCGCGGCGAATCACGGGCGGCGCCCGCGCATCCTGATCGCGAAGATGGGTCAGGACGGACATGACCGGGGAGCCAAGGTCGTCGCGACCGCCTACGCGGATCTCGGGTTCGACGTCGACATCGGACCGCTGTTCCAGTCGCCGGAGGAGACCGCGCGGATGGCCGTGGAGAACGACGTCCACGTGGTCGGCATCAGTTCCCTGGCGGGTGGACACAAGACCTTGCTGGTGCAGTTGCGGGATGAACTCCGGAAACTGGGCCGGGACGACATCATGGTCATCGTGGGTGGCGTGGTTCCCGCGCAGGACTACGGGTTCCTCCGGGAGCACGGCGCCGCGGCCGTGTTCGGTCCGGGCACGCGGATCCCGGAGGCGGCGACGCAGTTGATCGGGGATCTGGAACGGCGGCTTGGCGGCGGGGACAAGACGTGACTCTCATGGCTCCATCGATGGCGTGGTCCCTGATCTCGGGACCGCGTGGATTTGGAAATGGGAGCGCTGTCATGCCCGAGACCCCACAAGAACCCCAGTCGGCGCGAGTCGAACCGCGCGGAACGCCGCCCACCGTGGATGAACTGGTGGCCGGAGTCCGGCGCGGCGACCGGGCGCTGCTCGGCCGGGCGATCACCCTCGTCGAAAGCACGTCGGCCCGGCACGAGCGCGACGGCCAGGAGCTGCTCCAGCGGCTCCTCCCCTTCACGGGCAAGGCGCGTCGGGTGGGAATCACGGGCGTCCCGGGCGTGGGCAAGAGCACGTTCATCGACACCTTGGGAATGTGGCTCTGCGATGGCGGCCACCGTGTGGCGGTTCTGGCGATTGATCCGAGCAGCACCCGGTCGGGAGGCAGCATCCTGGGCGACAAGACCCGGATGGCCCGCCTCGGGCTCGAACCGGCGGCGTTCATCCGGCCGTCGCCGACCGGCGGCGCGCTCGGGGGCGTGGCCCGGCGCACACGCGAGTGCATCTTGATCTGCGAGGCGGCGGGTTTCGATGTGGTCCTCGTGGAGACTGTCGGCGTGGGACAGAGCGAGGTCACGCTGCGCGGGATGGTCGACTACTTCCTCCTGCTTCTGCTGGCGGGCGCCGGGGACGATCTCCAGGGCATCAAGCGGGGGATCATGGAGATGGCGGACGCGGTGGTGGTCAACAAGGCGGACGGGGACAACCGGATGCGGGCCGAAGCGGCGCGGGGCGAACAGGCGCTGGCGCTGCACCACATGGTTCCCGCCACGCCGGGCTGGAGCCCGCCGGTCACCGTGGCGTCCGGTCTGACCGGGGAGGGCATCGCGGAATGTTGGGCCGACGTCGAACGGTTCTATCGGGAACTCGAGCCGGTGGGTGCAATCGCGGACCGACGCCGGGAGCAGGCGCGCGCATGGTTCGACGACCTGATCCGGGAGGAACTGACGTCCCGATTCACCCGGCACCCGGGCGTCCGGGGACGTCGGGCCGAGCTGGAGGCGGCGGTCCTGCGCCATGAACTCACGCCGATCCGGGCGGTTCGCGACCTGTTCGAAGCCTTCGACGCGTCCTCCCGTCCTCCAACCTCGACGGCGTCTCCCTTTTGAGGAAAGCCATGATCCAACGAATCGACCATCTGGGAATCGCGGTGAAATCGCTCGACGAAGCCGTGCCTTATTACGAGAAGGCCCTCGGCCTGAAGTGCGAGCGGATTGAGGAGGTGGCGTCCCAGAAGGTGCGGACGGCGTTCTTCGAGTGTGGCGGCGTCCATCTCGAACTCCTCGAACCGACGGATCCCGAAAGCACGATCGCGAAGTACCTCGAGAAGAATCCATCCGGCGGCGTTCATCACGTGGCGTTCGCGACCGATGCGATTGAAGCGCAATTGGGCCAGGCCGCCGCGGCGGGCGTCCGACTCATCCACGAAAAGCCCTTCCCGGGCGCCGGTGGGAAGCAGGTCGCCTTTCTTCACCCGAAATCGACCTTTGGAGTGCTCACCGAATTCTGCATGCCCGACCCGGAGGCCGGCGGCCACTGAACCGCGGCGGCCATCCGGCCATCGTCCATCCAACGACCCCCTCGCCCTTTCACCTCCCGAACCAACCACCCTCCCTTCCATCCATCCATGCCCATCGCCAAGGAACTGCTCGAGGAACTGCGCAAGCGTCGTGAAACCGCCCAGGCCGGCGCGGGCTCCGACAAGCTGGAGGCCCGCCGAACGAAGGGCGTCATGACCGCCCGCGATCGGATCGCGGAACTCTATGAAGCGGGGACATTCCAGGAGTGGGGGCTGCACGCCGATCACGACTGCCATCACTTCGGGATGGAGAAGAAGACGATGCCGTGCGACGCGGTCGTGACTGGGGTTGGCCTCTCGGACGGTCGGTTGGTCGCCTCGTTCAGCCAGGATTTCACCGTGGCGGGCGGGTCGCTGGGCCGGATCCATGCGAAGAAGATCTGCGACCTGATGGAATACGCCCTCAAGGTCGGTTGCCCGATCGTCGCGTTCAACGATTCGGGCGGCGCGCGAATCCAGGAGGGCGACGATTCGCTTTCCGGGTACGGCCAGGTTTTTTTCCGGAACGTCCTGGTCTCGGGCGTGGTTCCGCAGATCGCGATCATCGCGGGACCCTGCGCCGGGGGCGCCGCCTATTCCCCGGCGCTGATGGACTTCATCATCATGGTGAAGGGGACGTCGAACATGTTCATCTGCGGCCCGGAGGTGATCCAGGCGGCCACGGGACAGAAGTGCTCGATGGACGACATCGGAAGCGCGACGGCCCACGCGACGGTGAGTGGCAACATCCATTTCATCGCCGAGAACGACGCGCACGCCGTTCAGATCGCGCGGAAGATCCTGAGTTTCCTGCCCTCGAACAACGTGATGGACCCGCCCCATCAACCGACGCCGAAGGTCGATCTCGCGTCGGATCCCGGCATGAACGACCTCGTGCCGGCGGGACCAAAGGATCCCTTCGACGTCACCCACGTGATCGCCCGGTTGGTGGACGACGGGGATTTCCTCGAGGTGCAGCGGGATTGGGCGCGGAACATGGTGGTCGGGTTGGGCAGGTTCCAGGGGATCGTGACGGGCCTCATCGCGAATCAACCGTCGGTGAAGGCGGGAACCCTGGACATCGACGCCTCGGACAAGGCGGCGCGGTTCATCCGGTTCTGCAACGTGTTCAACATCCCGATCGTCACGTTGGTCGACGTGCCCGGCTTCCTCCCCGGCGTTCAGCAGGAGCGGGGCGGCATCATCCGGCACGGGGCGAAGATGCTCTTCGCGTACGCGGCGGCGACGGTGCCCAAGATCACGATCATCCTTCGCAAGGCGTACGGTGGGGCGTACCTCGCCATGTGCAGCGCCGACATGGGGGCGGACGTCGTCTACGCCTGGCCCACCGCCGAGATCGCGGTCATGGGAGCGGAAGGCGCCGTGAAGATCCTCTACAAACGCGAGATCGCGGCCGCCACCGATCCGAAGGCGAAGGAGGCGGAACTGGTCGCCGAATACCGGGGAAGGTTCTGTTCCCCCTACGAGGCCGCGGCCAAGGCGATGATCACGGATGTCATCGAACCCGCGGAGACCCGGGCGACGATCTCGCTCGCGCTGCGGAACACCCTCACCAAGCGGGAGACGCGTCCGCCGAAGAAACACGGGACGATCCCGCTGTGATGACCGGCGACACCCCGAAACCCGCGCCAACTTTCGAAGGAACTGATGAGCCTACCCGCACCCGCCGCCTCGCCGGCGACTTTGGTCGTCCAACCCGCGGATTCGCCGGCCGGCGAAACCCAGCTCGGACGCGCCCTCGCCCTGATTCACCGGGTCCTGCCCCGACTGGATGATCCCGGCAGGGCGGAGTCGGTTCAATCGGCGCTTCGCGAGGCCTCCGCCCAGATCGAAGCCGCGCGCGCCGCCCATGAGAACTGGTCCGCGACGGCGCGGACGGAGGGTATCGAGGCCGAAACCGTGGCGCTCATCGCCGCCGCCGTCGCGGTCGTCCTGGGAAGGGCGCACCGCATTGTCGATCTGAGGAAGACCCCCGCCTCGGTCGCCTGGGTGAATGCCTGGGCGATGGAAGGCCGGTTCCTGCACTACGCTTCGCACAAGGTCCGCTGAATCCCGCCGCCATCATGATCAGGAAACTTCGCGTCACCGTGGATGGAAAGAGCTACGACGTCACCGTCGAGATGGATGATGAACCGTCCCCGGCCAGGGGGACGGCGCCTTGGCCGGTTGCGGCGCCGGTGCCCCACGTCGCGCCGTTGCCGGTGTCCGGGGCGAGCACGGGCTCGAGTTCGAGCGCGACTACGAGCGCGGGGCCGGGCGACATTCCGAGTCCGCTGGCGGGAAGGGTCACCGCCATCGGAGTCGAGACCGGGCAGGAAGTGAAGGAAGGCGACCATCTCCTCACCCTGGAAGCGATGAAGATGAACACCTTCGTCATGGCGCCCCGCGCCGGGAAGGTGTCCGAGATCAAGGTCTCGGTCGGGTCCGCCGTCGAGGAGGGCCAGGCCCTGATCGCATTGGCGTGAATCCCACCCTGTCTTGTTCCGCGCCAGGCTGGACGATCCACCATTTCCCCGAGGTGGGATCGACCAACGACGCCGCGTCCTCGTTGCCGGCGTGGAACGTCGTGCTCGCGGACCGTCAGAAGGGCGGGCGTGGCCGCCACGAACGCGCCTGGGTTTCCGATCCAGGCGGTCTGTGGCTTTCGGCGGTCGTGCCGACGGGGCCGTCCGCGTCGGCGTGGTCCGCGCTGCCCCTGGCGGCTGGACTGGCGGTGTGCGAGGCGCTGCAATCCCTGGGTGCCACACCTCTTCGGATGCGCTGGCCCAATGACGTCATGACCGGACCCCGCAAACTGGCGGGACTCTTGGTCGACGTCTTCCAGCCGGAACTGGCGGTCGTCGGGGTGGGGATCAACGTCACGAACTGCCCGGAGGCGATCGATCCGACCCTGACGGGTCTGGTGGCGCGGGTCGTGGACCTCGTGGATCCGGCGCCGGACTCCGGCGTGATCGCGCGGGAGATCTTGGAGCGCTTGCGGGAGGTCGTGCGGGTGATGAAGGACGGCGACCCGGGGTTTGCCGCGCTGGTTCCGCGGTTGAACCGGTGGTGGAACCCCGCGGCATCCATCGAGATCGAGACCGACCTCGGTTCGGTCCGGGGCTTCTTCCAGGGCATCGACGACGAGGGACGGGTGCGGGTGCGCATCCGGGACGGTGGGAGCCGCGTGTTCGCCGCTCCGGAAGTCGTGCGGATGCGGGAGATTTCGGAATGAACGCAACAGGAGGATTGCCATGGCGAGGAAGGAACTGACGCGAATGACGGCCGAGGAGGCCGCGCTCTTGATCGGGGACGGAAACACGGTGGGGTTCAGCGGCTTCACGGCGGCAGGTGCTCCGAAGGCGGTTCCGAGGGCCGTGGCCGCCCGGGCCGAGGCGCTTCACGCCGAAGGGAAGCCTTACAAAATCAATGTCATCACCGGCGCCTCAACCGGGCCGTCCCTCGACGGAGCGCTGGCGCGGGCGGAAGCCGTCGGATTCCGGACCCCGTACCAGTCCGATCCGGACATGCGCAAGAGCATCAACTCGGGCAGGACCCGGTTCTTCGACATGCACCTCTCGCGGCTCCCGCAGGACCTCCGGTACGGTTTTCTCGGACCCGTCCAATGCGCGGTGATCGAGGCCTGCGACGTGACACCCCACGGCGAAATCGTCCTCACATCGTCCGTCGGCGCGGCGCCCACGTTCTGCGGTGTCGCCGAGAAAATCGTCGTCGAACTCAATCGCTACCACCCGACGACGCTCCGCGGCGTGCACGACATCTATGAACCGCACGATCCTCCGGCCCGGAGCGACATTCCCGTCTTCCAACCCTGCTCGCGGGTTGGAGCGCCCATGATCCAGGTCGATCCCCGGAAAATCGTCGGGGTCGTGGAGACGAACCAGGCCGACGAAACGGGATCGTTCAGGGACATCGACCCGATCACGGCCCGGATTGGGCAGAACGTCGCGGATTTCCTGGCCGGCGAGATTCGCCGCGGCGTCGTGCCGAAGACCTTCCTGCCGATCCAATCCGGGGTGGGCGAGACGGCGAACGCCGTTTTGCAGGCGATGGGACGGCACCCGGAGATCCCCCGGTTCCAGATGTGGACCGAGGTCATCCAGGACGCGGTGATCGCGATGATGACCGAGGAGAAGGTCACGTTCGCGAGCGGCTGTTCCCTCACGGTCGCGCAACCGACACTCCGGCGGATCTACGGCGACTGGGAATTCTTCCGCACCCGTCTGCTCCTACGGCCCCAGGAGATCACGAACAATCCGGAGATTGTGAGGCGGCTCGGCGTGATCTCGATCAACACCGCCATCGAGGTCGACCTCACCGGCAACGTCAACAGCACCCATATCCTCGGGCGGAACATGATGAACGGAATCGGCGGGTCGGCGGATTTCGCGAGGAACGCCTTTCTCTCGATGTTCGTGTGTCCCTCGACGACGAAGGGCGGGAAGATCAGCACGATCGTGCCTCTGGTCAGCCATCTCGACAGCAGCGAGCACTCGGTGAGCGTGATCGTGACCGAGCAGGGGGTCGCGGATCTGCGGTGCAAATCCCCGCAGGAACGGGCGGCGGCCATCATGGGGAACTGTGTTCATCCCGACTACCGGGAGGAACTGGCCGCCTATCTCCGGATCGGAGGTCACACGCACACTCCGCAGACCCTGGCGGCCGCGTTCGGCATGCACGTGAAGTTCGGACGGGACGGTGACATGCGGGGCGTGGACTGGGGTGCTTTCGGGCGTTAGGAGCGGCCCAAGGGGTCGGTTCTTGTTATTGACAACACCTCCAACCCGGCCGCGACGAATCCCCAAAAGCTCAAGGCGACAATAACAAGAACTGACCCCTAGGCCCGGCCAAGAAAAGCTCAGCCTTGGGCAAGGAGGGGGCGGCATCCCGGCATGCCGGAACGGCAGCCTGGGATTGCGGTGTTGTGTCTTGCCTTGCCTTGCCTTGGATTGGCGTGGCGTGGCGTGGCGCTCGGAGATTGGTATCCGAGGGGATTCTTTCTCCGAATCAACGGGAACTCGTGGCATGAAGAACCGTCGCCTCCAAAAGCGCTCCCCGCCGACGGTCCGGATTCTCCCCGGGAGTCCCACACCGTTGGACGGGCTGTTCGATCCGCGCGGGATCTGTGTGATCGGCGTGAGCGAGGCCGAGGGCGATCCTGGATGCCGAATTCTCTCCAATCTCGCCGCCGGGCCGGACCGGGTTCACGTCGTTCGCGGATCCGGAGACCGTGAGGGGAGCGATTGCGCGGAGATTTTAGGAAGGCCGGTCGTCTCGGATCCTGGCGAAATCCCCGACGTGCCCGATCTGGCGATCCTGACCGTGCCCCCCGCGGAGGCGGCGCGTTGGATTCGCGCGTGCGGGCGGGCCGGGATCCGTTTGGCGCTCCTGGTGTCGGAGAGTTGGAGCGAGAGGCGGGCGCGGGGGGGTGTGGAACGGGTGGAATCGAACTTGCTGGAGGCCGCGAGGGAGTGGGGTGTCCGGCTGTTGGGACCGGGGAGCCATGGACTGATGGTTCCCAGGGCTTCCCTGAACGCCTCGTTGGAGGGGCCGTTGGCGCGGGTGGGGAACGTGGCTTTCCTTTCGCAGAGCGGGGCGCTCCTCGCTTCCGTCCTGGATTGGGGGCGTCGCGAGCAGTTGGGATTCAGCGTGCTCGCGTCGCTCGGCGGCATGGCGGACATCGGCTGGGGCGACCTGATCGATTTCCTGGGGAACGATCCCTTCACGCGGAGCATTGTTCTCTGCCTGGAGACCGTGGGGGACGCGCGGAAGCTGTTGTCGGCGGCCCGCGAGGTTTCCCTTTCGAAGCCGGTGATCGTCCTGAGGGTGGGGGGTGGTGAAGGCGGCGGTGGAAGCGCAGGTGGAGAGTCCCTGGACGATCGCGTGCTCGATGCGGCCTTTCGACGGGCGGGTGTTTTGAGGGTCGGGTCGGTCGCCGAGATGTTCGACATGGCCGAGGTTCTCGGCAAACAGCCCCGTCCGTCCGGGCCCAGACTCGCGATCGTGACGAATGCGAAGGAACCGGGCGCCCTCGCGGCCAGCGCCCTCCTGGCCTCGGGGGGTGCGCTTGCGGAGCTCGAGGAGCCGGTGAGGGATTCGCTTCGGGGTTTCCTTCCAGGGTCGTGGGATGCTGGAAACCCGATCTTTCTGGGCGAGGAAGCCGCGCCCGAGACTTATGGCCGGGTTCTCGAGACCTTGGGTGGCGATGGCGGCAACGACGGAATCCTGGTCCTCCTCGCACCGGTGCGGATGTCGGATCCGACGGGGACCGCCGAAGTCCTGGCGCGTTGGAAGCCGCCGTCGGGGAAACCGATTCTGACGTCGTGGATGGGTGGGGATTCGGTCCGGAACGCGAACGCGATTCTCAATGGCGCCGGGTTTCCGACGTCCCCCTATCCCGACGATGCCGCGCGCGCGTTCAGTCACATGTGGCGGTACGCTTATGCCCTCCGGGGGATTTACGAGACGCCGGCGCAGGTTGCGGATCCCCGGGATCAGGCGGTGGACCGGGCCAGAGTGGAGGCGGTTCTGTCGGCGGTTCGTTCGTCGGATCGCACGCTTCTGACCGAGGCGGAGTCGAAGGAACTGCTGGAGAGCCACGGTATTCCCGTTCGGCCGATGTGGGCGCATGACGGATTCGAACTGCTGCTGGGCAGCCGGATCGACGCGCGGTTCGGACCCGTGGTGGTCTTCGGAACGGGAGGATCGCTCGCCGACGTTTTCGGGGACCAGGCGCTCGGAATCCCGCCGCTGAATGCGACCCTTGCGCTGCGGCTGATGGAGCAGACCCGGATCTTCCGTGCGTTGCGGGAAGGGCGCGGGAGGCGGTCCGTCGATCTTTCCGCCTTGGAGGCGCTTCTGATTCGGTTCAGCTATCTGGTCGTCGAGCAGGCCGGAATCGCGGAGATCTCCATCAATCCCTTGGTCGCGGCTTCGGACGCGCTGGTGGCCGTCGATGTCCGGGTGGCCCTGCATCCTTCCGATCGGGATCCCGCCTCGCTCCCGCGCTCCGCCATCCGTCCGTACCCGAACCAGTACGTCGGCAAAGTGAAGCTGAAGGACGGCACCCGGGTGACCCTTCGGCCGATCCGACCGGAGGATGAACCTCGGCTGGTCGAGTTCCACGGAACACTGTCCGATCGGTCGGTTTATCATCGGTACTTCGTTCCTATGAAGCTCAGCGAGCGGATTGCCCACGAGCGTCTGGTCCGCGTGTGTTTCAGCGACTACGACCGAGACATCCCGCTGGTGGCCGAGGTGTCCCCTTCCGATCGGGGCGCGTCATCTCGCATCATCGGGATCGGTCGCGTCGGCAGGGAACACCAGGGCGATTCCGGCGAATTCGCGGTGATCATCTCGGATGCCTGGCAGGGGAAGGGGCTTGGGCGGAAACTTCTGGAGCGGTTGATCCAGGTGGCGCGCGCCGAAGGCATGACCCGGCTCACGGGCCACGTGCTTTGGGAGAACCGGGAAATGCAGTCCCTGTGCCGGAAGGTCGGTTTCGCATTCCGCCACTCCCCTGGTGACGCCGAATGTGTTGTGGATTTCTCTCTCTGAGGGTGTCAGGCAATCTCAACCCCATCATCCCCCCCTCGTCCATGGACCTCTCCACCAGCTATCTGGGACTCCGACTCAAGAGTCCCATCGTGCCGAGCGCGTCCCCGCTCTCGGAGGACCTGGACAACATCAAACGCATGGAGGATGCCGGAGCCGGGGCGATCGTGCTCTACTCGGTGTTCGAGGAACACATCCGGGCCCAAAGGGGGCGGGTCGCCGCGGGAACGCCCGGAGGGGTCATCCAGGATCCGACGGATCTTTTTCTCGGGATCGAGGATTACTTGGATCACGTCCAACGCGCCAAAGCGGCGACGGGAATCCCGATCATTCCAAGCCTCAACGGCAACACGCCGGGGGGATGGGTCGAATTCGCCCGTCAGATCGAACAAGCCGGCGCCGACGCGTTGGAACTCAATCTCTACAGTGTGCCGACGCGCGACGATCAGCCGGGAGCGGACATCGAAAGGGAGTTCGTGGAACTCGTGGCGACCGTGAAGTCGGCGGTCCGGATTCCCGTTGCCGTCAAGGTCAGCCCGTACTTCACGAACTTCGCCAACATGGCGAAGCGATTCGATGGTGTCGGCGCCGGGGGGCTGGTTCTTTTCAACCGGTTCTACCAGCCGGATATCGAACTCGAGACGCTCGAGGTGGTTCCCAATGTCCTGTATTCGACGTCGATGGACCTGCGGCTCCCGCTGCGCTGGATCGCGATCCTGTTCGAACGGATCCGCGCCGACCTGGCGGCGACCAGCGGGGTCCATCACGGGACCGACGTCGCGAAGCTGATCCTCGTCGGGGCGGCCGTCACGATGGTCTGTTCGTCCGTCCTTCGGCATGGCATCCGGCACATTCGTGTCATCGAGCAGGAACTGCGCGATTGGATGGAGCAACACGAGTACGAATCGGTGGAACGGATGCGCGGTTGCCTCAGCCAAAAGCACTGCGCCGATCCCGCCGCGTTCGAGCGCGCCCAGTACATCCGGGCTGTGGGGGTCCACACGCTCCGCGGGTGATTCGGATTGCGTTCATGGCGAACGGACTGTGCGTTCGCAGGAGGGTGGGCGGCCGGATGCCGGCGGGGGAAATGGCGCGACAGCGGGGTCTGGCTACACGGCGGACTCGCCGCTATCGTCCGGCCGTCATCCCGTGCCCGCCTCTCGAATCCAACCTCCTGTCCCTGTGAGCCCCCTTCCTGATTTCGTTTCGCGCGAAGCGATCGATTCCCTTCGAATCCGGCTGAACCCGGGGTGCCCGCCGCGATGGGTGATCCCCCTGGGGTGGGCGTGGGCGTTCCTCCTGCTTGTCGGGGGCTGCCTCGCCTCCGCGGCGACTCCCGAACCTTCAGGGGCGAAAGCCTTCAAGGCGGGTGCCGCCGTCGTGGACATCTCGCCCACGAATTTTCCGGTGATCGTCAATGCCATGTTCACCGAACGGACGGCGACGCAAACCGTGGATCGGCTGGTGGTCCGGGCCCTGGTGCTGGAGGAAGGGAACCTGCGGGTGGCGATCGCCGTCGTGGATACCTGCATGATGTCGCGGGAACTGATCGATCAGGCCAAGACGATGGCCCATCGGACCACGGGCATTCCGGTGGACCGGATGCTGGTGTCGGCGACCCACACCCATTCGGCGCCGTCGGCGATGGCCTGCCTGGGAAGCCGGGTGGATCCGCGCTACGCCGCGTTTTTACCCGGGCGGATCGCGGACGCGATCCGCATGGCCGACGGGCGGCGCGAGCCGGCGGAGGTTGGATGGGGGACGATCGATGACTGGAAACACACGTTCAATCGCCGGTGGATCCGGCGGCCGGACCGGCTCATGAACGATCCGTTCGGCAAACCGACCGTGCGGGCGCACATGCATCCCGGGCACGAGAGTCCGGACGCGGTGGGGCCGTCGGGACCCGTGGATCCGGGTCTTTCGGTGCTGGGACTCCGGACGTTGAACGGCGCGCCGCTCGCGGTCTTCGCGAACTATTCCCAGCACTACTACGGGTCGCCGTTGCTCTCCTCGGACTACTATGGGCGATTCGCGGACTTCGTGGCGCGCGGGCTCGGGGCGGGTCCGGAGTTCGTGGGGATCATGTCCCAGGGGACCAGCGGGGATCAGATGTGGATGGACTACGGGGCTCCGAGACGGGACATCGGCTACGACGCCTACGCGAAGGAGATCGCGGACGAAGTGCTTGGCCTGCTCCGGGGGATGTCCTTTCGGCAATCGGCGATCCTGAGGATGGCGGAGCGCAAACTGTCCCTGGCCTACCGGGTGCCGGATGAGGCGCGTCTCGATTGGGCGCGCCAGGTGAAGGCCGCGCTCGGGGAACGGCTGCCGCAGACCCAGCCGGAGATCTACGCGCTGGAAGCGGTCCATCTCCACGAGCGCCAGCGGACGGAGGTGGTGGTTCAGGCGCTGCGGATCGGCGATCTCGGGATCGCGGCGATGCCGAACGAGGTCTACGCGATCACCGGGTTGAAGGTGAAATCGTGGAGTCCATTGCGACCCACCTTCGTTGTCGAACTCGCGAACGGCGGTGACGGCTACATTCCCCCGCCCGAACAGCACGTTCTGGGTGGGTACACAACCTGGCCGGCGCGGACCGCCGGGCTCGAAGTCGACGCGGAACCCCGAATCACCGCGGCGGTGTTGGAGTGCCTCGAGGAGGTCGCGGGGCAGCCCCGGCGAGCGACGGAAGAACCTCCGGGTTCGTACACTTCCAGGATTCTCGCGGATCGGCCCGTCGCGTTTTGGCGGCTCAACGAGATCGTGGCGCCCGTGGCGGTCGATGCCAGCGGCCGGGGACGGAACGGGACGTTCGAACCGGGTGTCGCGTTGTATCTCCCCGGAGTGGGGAGCGGAGAAGGCGTCTCCCCCGACCCGGCGCTGAAACCTTCGTTGTTTTCCGGCCCCGACGGACTGAACCGATCGGTGCATTTCGCTGGGGGACGTCTTCGGGGAACCGTTCAAGGTGTCGGGAACGAGTTCACGGTGTCGTTCTGGTTCTGGAACGGACTGCCTCATCTGACGCGGCCGGTGACCGGGTATCTGTTCTCGCGGGGGCGGGATGGCGACGCGCGGGCGGCCGGGGATCATTTGGGAATCGGGGGAACCGCGAACCCCGAGGGCGCGGGGCGGCTCTTCTTTTTCAACGGGAATGCGCGGAACCAGGTTCTCGCCGGGAGAACATTCCTCGGCGAGCGGCGCTGGCACCATGTCGCGCTCGTCCGCAGTGGAGACCGGGTCGTCGTGTACCTGGATGGGAATCCCGAACCGGAGATCGAAGGCCGGGCGGAGCTGACGGGAACGCCGGATGCGGGGGAGTTCTTCCTGGGGGGTCGGTGCGACGGCTTCGCGGGATTGGAAGGGAAGATCGATGAAGTGGCGGTCTTCGACCGGGCCTTGGACGGGCGCGCGGTGGCTGGGCAGTTTGAGGCGTCCGGCCTTCCGAAACCCGCGCCCGCGCCGCGGCCGATGGAGTCGAGGCCGCTTTTACCGGAGGAATCGCTGGCGAAGATCCATGTGCCTCCGGGTTACCGGGTCGAACTCGTGGCTTCCGAACCGCTTCTCATGGATCCCGTCGCGATCGATTGGGACGAGAACGGCCGGCTTTGGGTCGTCGAGATGGCCGACTACCCGCTCGGGATGGACGGACGCGGGAGTCCGGGCGGTCGGGTGCGGATTCTCGACGACACCGACGGCGACGGGCGCATGGACAAGTCGACGTTGTTCGCGGACGGCCTGAATTTTCCGAACGGGATCCTGACGTGGAGGGGTGGCGTGTTCGTCACGGCGGCGCCCGACGTGCTGTACCTCCAGGACACGGATGGCGACGGGAAGGCCGATCGGACGGAGGTGGTGCTTTCGGGTTTTCTGGAGGGCAACCAGCAATTGCGGATCAACGGACTCCGGTGGGGATTGGACAACTGGGTCTACTGCGCGGCGGGCGGGCACCATCGCGGGCACGCGTCCGAGACGCGCGTTCGATCGACGCGAACCGGCTTGGAAATCGCCGTGGGGAGTCGGGACATTCGATTCCGACCGGACACGGGCGAAGTGGAGGCCGAATCGGGACCGACACAATTCGGGCGGAACCGGGACGACTGGGGGCATTGGTTTGGAACGCAGAACAGCTGGCCTCTCTGGCACTACGTGTTGCCGGACCGGTATCTGAGGCGCAACCCGCACGTGGCGGCACCGGATCCGGTTCATCAGGTGGTGCTCCCGATGAACCCCAGGGTCTACCCGGCGAGCCGGCAGGAGAAACGGTTTCACAGCTTCGACCAGGGAGGTCATTTCACTTCGGCGTGTGGCGGAATGGTGTACCGCGACGACCGATTGTTCCCGGGGATGCCCGGAATGCAGGCGTTCACCTGCGAGCCGTTCCACAACCTCGTGCACCGGGAGGTTGTGCGGGAGCACGGAGTCAGCTTTGAAGCGAGTCGGGCCACGGGCGAGGAGACCTCGGAGTTCTTCGCGTCCGAGGACCGATGGTGCCGTCCCGTGATGGTTCGGACGGGACCGGACGGCGCGCTGTGGGTGGTGGACATGGTGCGGTACATGATTGAACACCCCCAGTGGTTGCCGGTCGAGGGTCAGGCGGAACTGATGCCGCATTACCGGGAAGGCGACGACAAGGGGCGGATCTACCGGATCGTTCCGGCGGGACCCGGGTCGGCCGAATCGCCGGTGGGTTTTCATCGGCTCGGCTCCCTCTCGTCGACGGGTCTGGTGGCGGCGTTGAATTCGTCGAACGGCTGGCTGCGTGACAAGGCGCACCAGGTTCTCCTCTGGCGGAAGGACAACGGCACCGCGCCCTTGCTCGAAAGGCTCGCCACCCAGGCAGCCGATGCGAGGACGCGGGTCCAGGCATTGGGGGTGTTGGACGGTCTGGGGGCGTTGAAACCGGAGGTGGTCGAACTCGCGCTTCACGACTCCCAACCGGGAGTCCGCGAGAACGCGCTTCGCTTCGCCGAGGACCGACCGAATTCGCGGGTGGTCGCGGCCGCCGTGGCGCGGGTGAACGATCCGAATCCCAAGGTACGCCTTCAGCTGGCCTTGACCCTGGGGGCGTGGACCGACCCAGCGGCGGGCGAGGCTCTGGGACGTCTGGCGGTGGCGGATCCGGGCGACCCGTTCCTGAGGGCGGCGGTGCTCAGTTCGGCGGTGCCACATCGGAAAGCTCTGTCGGCGGCGGTGGTGGCGTCGGGCGAACCGGCATTCGGCGCGTACCTGCCTTCGCTTCTTCAAATCGGTCTTGGGTTGAACGACCGGACGGTCCTTGCCGACCTGCTTCAGCCCGTCCTCGGGCAACGAAAAGGCAGGTACTCACCTGAACAGGTCGCGGCGTTTCTTCAGTTCCTGGAGATCCTCAACCGCCAGGGAACGAGCGTCGTGCAGTTGGAGACCAAGGGTCCCGATCCCGATTCTCTCTCGACGGTCCTTCGTCAAGCGCCCCGTCTCTTCGAGGACGCCGAACGGATCCAGACCGATGAAGGGGTCGCGCCCGTCGCCCGGGTGTCCGCGGCATCCCTGCTGACCCGGGATCCCGCGCGGCGCTCCGGGGCGCTCGCTTCGCTTGCGGGTTGGCTCGCGCCGCGAGCGCCCGGTGAAACGCAGATCGCGGCGGTGCGGGCGATGGCGTCGACGGGGGATGCGTCCGTTCCAGGAAGCCTGATCGGAGCCTGGAAGGGGTTGGGTCCCACGACGCGCGCCGCCGTGCTGGACGCGCTGTGCGGACGGAGCGCTTGGGCCCTCGAACTGGCGCGCGCGGTCGCGTCGGGATCCGTCGAGGCGCAGGCCTTCGATGCGTCGACCCGGGCCCGTCTCCTGCGGCACGGCGACCGGGAAGTTCGGGAAGCGGCTTCGCGGGTGTTCGGAGCGGTTTTGAACTCCAACCGCGAGGAAGTGATCGCGGCGTTTCGACCGGCCCTCGCCCTGCGCGGAGACTCCGGCCGGGGCGCCGCGATCCATGGGAAACTGTGCGTGACCTGCCACCGGCGGGACGGGCAGGGGAACGACGTCGGACCGGACCTGCGATCCGTGGTCGCGCACGCGTCGGAAAAGCTGCTAACCAGCATTCTGGATCCGAGCCAGGACGTTCAGCCGGGATATCACGCCTACACCTGCACGCTTCGTAACGGGGAGGAATACGTCGGCATCATCGTCGCCGAGACGGGGAACAGCGTGGTGATGAAGCTCGGGGATGGCACGACTCGGACGATCCGGCGCGCCGACATCGACGGGCTTCGCGGATCGGCGGTGTCGCTGATGCCCGACGGATTGGAAGCCGGACTGACGGTTCAGGACCTCGCCGACCTGATCGCGTTCCTCAAGAAGCCCTGACGGGACTAGCGAAGCGTGTTGCACAGGATCAACGCGACGACGCGATTCGTTGTCCCGCGCTAGCGGAGTTGGATCGCGCGTCCCGCGGCGGCCTGGAACTGGCGAATCAGATTCGTGAGATCGGAATTCTCCAGTTTCGCGTTTCTGGAGTAGAACCAGAACGACCCTCCAGCGGCGGCGTTCAAGCCCGCCCCGTTGCACAACACAACTTCGATCGACTTGCCAGGCGCCAGTTCGGGGAGGGCACCAATCCCCAACTGGGACAGACGCTGGACCTCGACCTGGGCGGCGCTGGGGATGGACCCGTATCCACGCAAGGATCTCTCCCTGGCATCGACCAGCGCGTCGTCCATGCGCACGTCGGTGAAAGCAATGCAGTCGCGCAAGGCCTCCTGGGAAACATTTCTGACATCGAGCACGAGGCGCCCCGAGATGTCCTGGGGGACACGGCGCAGGCTCAATCGCAGCGGCAATTCTCCGACAGGGATGCTCGCGTGTTCCCGCGCGGCGACGTCGCGGGCCAGCATCAGAGCCGCGTTGGCCGCCCTCCTTCGCTCCAAAAAACGCACTGGGGCGGGCTTCTGGCCGGGAGGGTCCTGGCCTAGCGCCGTGGCCCGTTGCGCGCCTTCCGAGAGATCACGCAAGGAATCTCCCAAATCCCCGCCGAATGCCTCGCGGGAAATGCTTCGGATCACGTTGTACCGGAATTCCTGGATGCCCCGCATCGCGCCTTCCCGGGACAGGAGCTCAAGATGGGAATCGATGTCCTCGAGGATATAAGTCTCCGCGATGGTCTTGCCCAATGCCTCGAGGCCCGCGTCGCCGGAGCGGATGAGTCGGCCCACCAGGACGTATCGTCGTGGAGACTGAGCCTGGTGGTTCACGTTATCAGTGAAGGCGAGCATCCGGCATGCAGCCATGAGGTCATCCGAGGCGGGGCTGGCGTGACTGGATGGCCAGGCCATCGCAAGCCACAGGAACACAAGGGCGCGACGCGGAGTTCTCATGAGGCGTGAGAAGGGCTGATCATCGGCGCTTTCCCGTTCCCCAGCAGTGGAGGCATTCCTGCAGTTCACTGGGTCTTTCAACGACTCCGTCGGCATTGATTCGCTCCGAAAGCCGATAAACGGAGCCCGTCCCCGAGCAATGTTCGCACGGCGATTCCTCTTCGAAGGTTCTTGTGGCCCGGCCCGGCGAGAGTTGTGCTTCCACGAATCCCTCCAACGCGGGAAGCAGAACATCGAGTAGGTTCGCTGCCGACGACTGCTTGGGTTGTTGAGGCTGCGCCGACGGGAGGCGGCCCGTGAGTTCGATGGATCGCAGGGTCGCGGCAGCCAGTTCATTCCCAGCCGCGGCGCTTTTTCCGAGCCACACCCTTCCGTCGGCCTCGTTCCGAGCGACGCCTTTCCCGGTCAGATAGGCGTAGGCCACGTTCAGCATGGCGGCCGAGCTGCCGAGGTCGGCGGCCTTGAGGAGGAACTCGAACCCTTTTGCCGGATCGCGTTTTGTCCCTTGGCCCATGGAATGGGCCATTCCCAGGTTGTTCCATCCTTCCACCTGACCGGCTTCACCGGCCTTCCTGTACCATTCGAGGGCGGCGGCCGGATCCCGTTTCACACCCAGCCCTTGGGCGATGCAATTCCCCAGCCGAAGCATGGAGGGTCCATGGCCGGCGAGGGCGGCGTCTTCGAGAATTGTCGCGGCCAGGACCAGGTTTTGTGGCAGCACAATGCCGTCGGTGTGGATCATGGCGAGGCCATGCATGGCCGACAGGTTACCCGCCGCCGCGGCGCGATTCAGCCATTGCAGCGCAAGGGGAAGGTCCTGGGATGGCGCCGGCGGCGTTCCGGCGACATAGGCTAGGCCGAGAAAAGCCATCGCCTTGTCGTTGCCCTCGGCGGCCGCCGTCTCCAAGAGGCGTCGTGCCTCATCGACGTCCTTGAACTCGCCCTTCCCTGTTGCGAGGCAGGCCGCGAGGGACGTCAGGGAGTCACGATCCCCGGCCGCGACCGCCTTGCGAAGCCAGATCACGGCGAGGTTGGGATCGGCCGTCTGACCCATTTCTCCGTTGTGATAGGCGAGTCCGACAATCCCCATGGCTTCCGGGTGGCCTGCCTGGGCGGCTTTGAGAAACCAGCCGAAACTCTTCGCCTCGTCCTGCCGGACGCCGTCGCCGTGCCAATATTGGAGGCCGGCACGGACCATCGCATCACGTTCTCCCAGATCCGCGGCCCTTTCGAACGCCACCAAGGCCGCCGGCTTGTCCTCGGGTGTGCCCTCTCCCAGATAGAGACTCATCGCGAGTCGGTAGATCCCGCGATGGCTACCTCGCAGCGCAGCCTTCTGGTAGTTTCGAAACGCTTCCGCCAGGTCTCGAGGCACTCCCTCGCCTTTTGAATATCGATCCCCCAAGTCACTCGCGGCATCCGCGTCTCCCAAATCCGCCGCCTTTCCGAACCACTTCACGGCCTCTTCGAAATCGATGGGTCCACCGACGCCACGCAAATGGCATATCCCGAGAAGACGCATCGCGACGACATCCCCCGCGCGCGCGGCTCGTTCATACCATTCACGCGCCGCCACCGGATTCGCCGGATCACCTCGCCCCTCCTGAAAGGAAATGCCGCGTTCCCTCATGGCGATGGCATCCCCGTCCGCCGCGGCCTCGTCCAGGAGTTGATTGGCTCGGTCCGCGTCCCCGGGGAGGTTGGACCGGAACAATTCGGCGGCCTGTTCGCGTTTGGGTTTTTGTGGGACTTGAAGCCCGGGAGGCTCCGTCGGCTCGCTCCGGTTATTGACCCTTCGCGCGGACCAGACCCCGATTCCCACCAGTGCGATCACGACAAGGACCACGGCGCCGAACGCCGAGGTCCCTGTCAAAGGACCCAACCTGGCGGCACCCTTCCTCGGCGGTCCCCCTGGGTCCGGGATACTCCCGGGAATGGTCACCGATCGGCCGCAGGTGGGGCACGCAATGGTCTCGCCGGCATGCGTTGCCTCAACTTCGAGGTGCTGACCGCATGTTTCACACGCGAACTGAACATACCCCAGGGGAGAAGTCTCCGTACCTTCGCCGGATCCGCCCGGTGGATCACCGCTCAGAGGGTCGCTCATTGTGGGTTTCTCACTTGCTGGGATCCCCGGTGAGAACGAGGCCGAGTTCTATTGCTTGTAATCCAAAGATCAAGGCAAACCCTTGCCCTCCGCCAATTGCCCAATCGCCAACATTCCTCCTCATCCGATTCGCTTCAGCTCAGCGAAGCGTGTTGCGCAGGATCAACGCGGCGACGTGATTCGTCGTCCACCGATCCTGAAGCGAAGGAGGAATCGGCACCGTGCGGGGACCGTCGATGAACGATCCGAGGACCACGTCGACGTCGCCGTCGGCGTCGAGATCACCGGCATCCAGGGTGAGCCAGCGGCCGGCGGTGGCTTCCGGAACCGACGAGGCGACGAACTCCAGTCCGCCCTGGTTTTCGAGGTACACGAAGCTCTCGTCGGGCGAACGGGTGTAGTCCGGGAAGAACGAGATCGCCGCGATGTCGAGGTCGCCATCGCCATCGAAGTCCCGGGCGACCGCCTTGAAGGCTCCGTCCAGCGGACGGAACCAGGCTTCCGTGAAATGAAAGCGCCCGTCGTTCAGGAAGATTCGGATGCCGTGATACGCCTTGAAGGGCGAGGGATAGTCGCCGTTGTCACCGTGGGTGATGAGGACGTCCTGGAACCCGTCGCGATTGAAGTCGGCGAGTTCGAATCCCGTGGATCCGTAGGTGGGAGGGAAGTGGATCAGCGGTTCCCAACCGAACCCGCCGCGGCCCTGGTTGCGGAGGAGGTAGAGACCCTCGCGCGCCTGGCCGAAAAGGGTGATGAGATCGGGGCGATGATCGGCGTCGACGTCCAAGATCTCGGTGTGGATCGCCCCGGGAAACTCGACGAGCGGGTCCTCGATCCATCGGGACCCTTCGCGCTCATGGAATGCCGAGAGGCGCCCAAGATAGTTCCCGAACTGGGCCACGAGGAGCTCCGGTTTGTCGTCCGAGTCCAAGTCCACGCGAAGGCATTCGACCGGGCGCTGGAGGCGTGTGAGCAGGGGATGCGCCTCGAAACCCGGGGTGTTGGGCGTGGGATCGGGATTGGGATGCAGGGTCGCGATCTGGCCGGATCGGAGGTCCGACGGAAACAGGTCCCCGATCAGGGTGACGAGATAGTGATCGTGATCCCGGACGATCTGCACGGGAGCGCTTGGCAAGGGCGTGGACGATTCCAGGGCGCCGTTTTCGGACACGACGTGGAGGCTTCGCCGGCGGGCATCCCCGAGGAAGAACCGGCGTTCGGACGGTTCGATGCGAACGAGGGTGATGCCGGGTTCGATTCCGGCTTTCTGGATCAACTGGGTGCGAAAAAGAGGTGTCGATGCGCGAACCGGCTTTCGCTCCGGTGGGGTGGGAACCGTCTCCGGCGCGGTTCGAAGGTAGTACTGGCCGATGGCGATCCAGTCGGCTTCCGGCAGAAGCGGCGCATGGGGAAAGATCTGGGCCTCCGTCAGGAAGGAACCGTCGGGTCGGGAATCCAGGTTGAGGCGGGCCGCGCCGAGAAACGGGGCCATCCGACGGAGGACCGTGCCGGCCCAGGTCTTCTTGTCCAAGAGATCGGGGGCGGGGAACAGATGACAACCCGAGCAGTACTGACGGGCGAGGGCTTCACCGTGCGCCGGACTTGCCGGATCCCAGGGCTGTGAATTCGACGACGGAGCGTGTGCGGCAAACCAGGCTCCCAGGAGGACCATCTGGCGAAACCACAATCCAGGACTCGGGGACGCTTCGATCATGGCGATGCGCGGAGTTGTGGGCAGCACATGGAGAGTCTCAACGAGTTGCGACTCGCGCCTCGGATCCATGAACGGCGAACGATTCCACCACGAAGACACGAAGATCACGAAGAAGACGGGTGGATTGGATACCTTCTCTTCGCTCGGTCTTCGTGTCCTTCGTGCGCTTCGTGGTTGATTGCCGGTTCATGGGTAGCGTCAACGAGTTGCGACTCGCGCATTGGGTCCATGAACCCGAGGGGCATCACACGGAGGCGCGGAGGCACGGAGGGGGACGGAATCCATCCTCAAATTTCCGTGTCTCAGTGCCTCCGTGAGAGAATCCCGGTTCATGGAGAGGGGGCTCCGAGTCACGGTCGCGCCGCGCTCAGGTCGATGATCACGTCATTGGCGGTCTCCGGTTTCAGGGTGTGTCTGGAAACGCCGCCGTCGGGACCGCGCACTTCGACGGTGAGGACCGCGGAACCCGCGGGCCGCGGCAGAAAGATCCCGGGACTGTCCTGGCTCCGGTAGCCGCTTCCCGCATGGATCTCGTGGGCCGGTCGGTGTGAATCGGAAGGCTCCACCACGCGCACGACCGAGCCGACCCCGTTGGGGTTTCCGGCCGCGCCACGGATCCGGACCCGGAGCCCTGGAGGAGTGGCCGCATTTCGAAAGAGCCGCGTGTCGGCCGCATTCTGGGACACCACCAGGTCGGGCCGGCCATCGCCATCGAAGTCCCCGACGGCCGAGCCCCGTTGTTCTCCGGGAATCCGGATCCCACTTTGAGCTCCGGGGAGTGCTCGGAAACGGCCCCGACCGTCGCCGAGCAACAGGAGGCCTCGCCCAGCGTCCTGGCCGGAGATCGACGGGTTCACGGGGAAGAAGTTCTGGGCCAGGAAAAGGTCGAGGATTCCATCCAGATCGAAGTCCGCCGCGTTGAGGCCGAACACGGGGGCGAGTTGGGCTTCGCGAGGGAGTGGAACCTTCTCGAACCGGTCGCCACGATTGAGCAGAACGACGGATGCCAATTCGGATGCCTCGAGCACGCGGGGGGAAACGTCGTGGCCCGCCAGGAGATCGTCGACGCGGGCGCCGGCGTATTGGGCGTGTGTGGGAATGGTTTCGCGAAGCCAAGGGAGTTGCCGGGCCATGGAAGTGAGATTGCGGTCGGGCACCCACCCGCTGAGGGCGGGTTCGAAGGTGGCCTCGATCAGGTCGACCTGGCCTTGGCCCTGACCCGACAGGTCGCCGTGATAGAGGCGGACCGGGTGGCCGGGTGTCGGCCGGTACCGGGAATTCAGGCCCCAGTTGCCGACCACCAGATCGAGGCGACCGTCGCCGTCGAAGTCCGCCGACTGGATGCCCGTCCACCAGCCGGTATGTCCCAGAAGCCCGCGTTCGGTTGTCACTTCCCGAAGGCGGCCCTTTTGATTCTGAAAGATGCGGACGGGTCCCCATTCGCAGGCGAGCGCCAGGTCGGGGTAGCCGTCCTGGTCGAGATCGGTCCAGACCGCGCCCGAAACGAGACCGACGTTTTCGAAGGCGGCGTCGTGGATGACACTGGAACGCCACGCGTCGCCGATGCGCTCGAACAGTCGGGAAGGGCTCGCCGACGGGTAGCGGCCGCCGACGGGGCCGCCGCCGAGAAAGAGATCGAGGTCGCCATCGGCGTCAAAGTCGGCGAGGGCGAGGGGGCCCGGGTTGTGGTTCCCAAGTGGGAGGAGTTCGGAGTATTGGCCCGACGCGTCGTAAGCCAGCAGGGCGGCGCCGCTTCCGTTGGGAGACTCATAGGCGCTTGCCGCGACCAAGGCGGCCTGTTGACCGCCGACTCCGGTGGCAAAGCCCGCCACCGCCGTTTGGTCGAGGGCCGCGGGATCGGGTTCCACCCGTTGGAACCGTCCACTTACGCCGCTGAGGAACAGCCCGGGACGTCCGCCCCGACCGGCGGAGACGAAGAGGTCATCGCGACCGTCGCCATTGAGATCCAACCAGGCGACCCCGGGGCCGGCCTGGCTGCAACGTCGTGGAAGCAGCGGTTGGCGTTCAAAGTCGTCGAACGGTGTCTCGTGGTGGCGATGGCCGAGTTGGGCTGATTCGTCCACGAATAGGGGCGTGGCGGCTGGTTGGGATTCGGACCCGTTGATGGGTGTCGTGGTCCTCTGGCCAGGGGCAGCTTCCGCTTCCGCTTCGGAAATCTCGTAGATTCGGTTGGGCTTGATGTCCGCGATGAGACTGCGCCGTCCGCCGCGCCAGAGGACTTCGAGCTGAAGCGCCGACGAGGTCGTCGACGGAATCGCGGCGAAGACCCGGATCGAGTCATCACCCGACAAGTAACGCCCGCCGCAGACCATTTCCTGGGATTGGACGGGGACGGCGCCACCGAGCAACCGGATGCGGGCGCCGATGCCGCGAGTGTTGGGGGGAAGGCCCTTCAGGCGGACGGCGACGCGGGGGGCCGAACCGATGTTCCGATAAAGCCCCGCGGAATCATTCAGTCGATTCACGGCGACATCGAGGTCCCCGTCGTTGTCGAGGTCGGCGAGGCATGCACCCTGGGTGACGGCCGGGCGTTCTCCGAAGCCCCAGCCTTGCGGGACCTCTTCGAATCGCAGATCGCCGAGGTTTCGGAACGCAAGGCAGGGGGATGCGATCGGAGGAGTTCCCTTCCGGAGCGCCAGTTCATCCCGGGTGCTCATCCGGGAACTTTTCCGGATCGCCTCGATCCTGGATCCGTAGTCGATGTGCATGTCGTCGCGGGCGTGCCCTGTGGTCACGAGGAGGTCTTCGTGACCGTCGAGATCGATGTCGATGAAGAGGGGAGTCCACGCCCATTCGGAAGCTTCGAGGCGCGCGTACTGGGCGACTTCGGCGAACGTGCCGTCGCCGCGGCCGATCTGGAGCGTGCTGCGCGCGAGTTGCGGACGGTGATCCAGGGATCCGAGCGCGTGTTCGCCCATCGTGGCATCCATGCGGGTGAGGCGGACGCGGTGATCGCGGCTCATCATGTCGAGGACGTACAAGTCGTCGAAACCATCCCGGTCGACGTCGGCGGCGTCGACGCCCATGGAGAACTTGCTCGTGTTGCGGAGCGCCTGGGCGGGCGCGGCGCGGAACCGACCGCCGCCCTGATTGATCCAGAATCGGTCGGGGCTCGCGAAGTCGTTGCACACGTAAAGATCCGGCAGGCCGTCCCCGGTCAGATCGCGGAAAAGCACCGACAGGCCCCAGTCGTTGAGAGGTTGGGTGATGGGCTGGCCCGATTCGTCGAGGAAACCGCCGTCGGTAAGGGAGCCGGATGAGAACCGATTGGCTCCTTCATTGATGTGGAATGCGTCGGGTTCGCCGTTTTCGACGATGGAACCGGAGGGCAGGTAGGTGAAGCGTCCACGCAATTCCGGGAGCGTGGTGGGCCGGTTGTTGACCAGCGCGACGACGAACTGGCCGTTGGTCCTGGCGATTCTGAAATTGGTTCGCGGCTGGTCCCTGAGCGTTTCAGTCCGGTAGTTCGACACGTAGACGTCCAAATCTCCGTCGCCGTCGAAATCGGCGAGGGCGAGCGAGGTGCCGCCGCGATCGGCGTTGAGCACGGGCCCATGTTCGAATCGACCTTTTCCGTTATTGACGAAGAGTTGCGTGCCTCCGCCCACGGAATTCACGAGGAGATCGAGGTCTCCGTCGCCATCCGAGTCGGTGAAGACGGAGCCGGTCGCATCGAGGTCGCGGAGTTTCTCGGCGAGACCGGAAGCTTCCGTGCGGTCTTCGAATCGCCACTCGCCGAGGTTGCGTTTCAGCGCGCTTTGGCCGCCGAGACCCGCGAAGAAGAGGTCGGTCCAGCCGTCGCCGTCGAAGTCCCCGGCGCAGACGCCCGAGCCGTTGAGATAGATCTGGTTGGTGGTGAATCGGTCGACCGGCAGGGAGTTGGTGAAATGGAGGGATGAGGCGGATGGCTCGACGCGCACGAAACCGCTGGAACCGCCGCTGGGAATCGAAACAGGGGCGCTTCGGAATCCCGATCCGACGATCCAGTCCAGGGAGTGGCCTGGGTAGGCGAATGCCAGAACGAGGAGAAAAACCCAGCGAGCGACCGTGCGGTGCGCGACGCCGGGTGGTCTTGGTGGGCGCGATCGGGTCATGGAGTCCATCAACGAGCGGCGACTCGTGTGTTGGATCCCTGAACCGCGGGGAATTCCACCACGAAGACACGAAGATCACGAAGGCGACGGTTGATACGAAAGCCTGCCCATCCATCGGTCTTCGTGTCCTTCGTGCGCTTCGTGGTGAAATGCCGGTTCATGAAGAGACGCTGGGGTGACGTGGGCGGGGCTTTCAACCTGGAAAAGGGTGGATTCAACCACGGAACACTCGGATTGCACGGAAAGGTGGGGAGCCGGGAGCGGTTGGGGAATCGGCCCGGGGTGTGAGCGGGCATCCAAGGTTGGGGAGATTCGCCACGGTGGGCTTGTCCGGCGCCCCTGCCGGTTCAACTTTTCCCACAAAGTGGGCCGCCGGACACCATGTCAGGGGCCCCGCGTTCGTTGCATCAACTCGCGGCACGCTTCCCATCCTTTGATGATGTCGTGGAGGCGTTGCAGTCCGAGCCAGAG